>NZ_CP072596.1:1214087-1517609 GCF_017815535.1 Tessaracoccus sp. MC1865
CTGGGCTCCTTCCGCCAATCGCAGGCCGCCGCCATGAAAGAGGCCGAGCGGCTCGCCGAGGCGATCGAGACGGCGCGCTCCTCCCGCGCGCGCGACGAACAGCAACTCATTGAGCTGACAGACCGGCTGGAAGCCGCGTCGACCGAAGAGGACGTCACGGAGCCGGACCCGGCGGAGCGCGACGAGAAGGCCGGCGAGGCCCGTCGTGCACGACAGGCCGAGATGGACGCGCGGCTGGCCCTGCGCTCCGTCGAGGAACAGGTCAAGGCCATTTCCGGCCGCGCCGAGTCGCTGCTGCGGGCCGCGCAACACGAGCGACAGTCGCGGGCGAAGGCCAGGCAGCGGGCGGAGCACCTGCGTCGCGAGGGCGAGATCGCCCGCGTGGTCAACGACGCGGCCCTGATCCTCGCGGAGCGCGTGGAGGCCACCCGTCAGAAGGCCGCCGCCCAGCGCGACGCCGCGGACGCCGCCAGGCGTGAGGCCGAAGCCGGCACCACGCGGGCCAGACACGCGTCCAAGGCCGCCTCCCAGCGCCTCGACGAGATCGTACGCGGCGCCCACCGCGATGAAATGGTGCGGATCGAACACCGGATGCGCATCGAACAACTCGAGGACCGCGCCCTGAGCGAACTCGGCCTCGAGCCGTCGCAACTGGTGACGGAGTACGGGCCGGACGAGTTGGTGCCCGTGATCACGCGCCCCGATGGTACGGCGCTGGGCGATGACGACGAGCAGCCCGAGTCGGTGCCCTACGACAGGGATCAGCAGACCTCCCGGCTGCGCGCCGCTGAGCGGAACCTCGCCGTGCTGGGGCGGGTGAACCCGCTGGCGCTCGAGGAGTTCGACGCCATGACGGCCCGCCACCAGTTCCTGGCGGAGCAACTCGAGGACCTGCGCCAGACGCGCACGGACCTGATCGATATCGTCGCCGAGGTCGACAAGCGGGTCCAGGAGGTCTTCGAGGCCGCCTACCGCGACGTGGAGGAGAGCTTCGACAAGGTCTTCGCCCGCCTGTTCCCCGGCGGCGAGGGCAAGCTCGTGCTCACGGATCCCGGCAACTGGCTGACCACCGGCGTCGACGTCGAAGCGCGGCCCGCGGGCAAGCAGGTCAAGCGGCTGTCGCTGCTGTCCGGTGGCGAACGCTCGCTGGTGGCGGTGGCCTTCCTGGTGTCGCTGTTCATCGCCCGCCCCAGCCCCTTCTACATCCTCGACGAGGTGGAGGCGGCGCTCGACGACGCCAACCTCGGCCGGCTCCTGGGCATCTACGAGGAGCTGCGGGCCTCGTCGCAGCTCATCGTCATCACTCACCAGAAGCGCACCATGGAGATCGCGGATTCGCTGTACGGGGTGACGATGCGCGGCGACGGCATCTCGACGGTCGTCTCGCAGCGACTTGCCGAAGAGGCCGGCTGAACCCCGCTCCCCGCAGCCGCCCGCAGCCGGGACGCGCGTGCCCAGTAGGATGAGCGCGTGGATTGGTTTTTCTGGGTAATCATCGGGATCATCGGCCTCGCGATCGTGGTCGCGGGCATCATCATCACCGTCGACGGACGCAGGCAGCGCCGGCTCGAGGCTGAGACCCGGGCGGAGATCGAACCAACCGATCTTGAACCGCCGGTCGTCGCGCCCGAGGAGGTCGTGGTCGAACCGGCGCCGCCCGTGGTCGCACCCGAACCCGTGGTGGTGGAGCCCGGCATCGAGGCTCCGGAAGCGGCGGGCACGCGCTGGGCGCGGCTGCGCAGGCGGCTCTCCTCCAGCAACAACGCCCTGGCCCGCGCCCTGGGCGACCTCCTGAGCGCGGACCGAATCGACGAGGAGGTGTGGGAGGACTTCGAGACCACGCTGATCACCTCGGACCTGGGCGTCGGCCCCACCACTGAACTGACGGAGGCGCTCCGCAGGGAGCTCGCCATCGACGGTGTGGCAGACCCCGTCCGCGCGAAGAACGTGCTGCGCACCGAGCTCCTCAAGCTGGTGGACCCCACCCTCGACCGGTCGCTGAACCTCACCCCCGCCAACGACGGTGACCCGGCCGTCGTCCTGGTCGTCGGCGTCAACGGCACCGGCAAGACCACCACCGTCGGCAAGCTGGCCCGCGTGCTGGTGGCTGAGAACAAGTCCGTGGTCCTGGGGGCGGCAGACACCTTCCGGGCGGCCGCCGCTGAGCAGTTGTCGACGTGGGGTGAGCGCGTCGGCGTCGAGACCGTGCGCTCGGGCGAGGGCGCAGACCCCGCGTCCGTCGCGTTCGACGCCGTCGACAAGGGTGCCCGCGACGGCGTGGACGTCGTGATCATCGACACGGCCGGCCGGCTCCACACCAAGACCGGGCTCATGGACGAACTGGGCAAGGTCAAGCGCGTCATCGAGAAGAAGGCGCCCGTCACGGAGGTGCTGCTCGTGCTCGACGCCACCACCGGTCAGAACGGCATGGCCCAGGCCCGCATCTTCGCCGAGGTGGTCAACGTGACCGGCATCGTGCTGACCAAGCTGGACGGCTCCGCCAAGGGCGGCATCGTCATCCAGGTGCAGCGCGAACTCGGCGTGCCCGTCAAGTTGGTGGGCCTGGGCGAGGGCGTCGACGACCTCGCGCCCTTCGACCCCGAGAACTTCGTCCAAGGCATCCTGGGCGAGTAATCAGACGCGGGCCCCGATGGCCGCAACGAGGGCATCGGAGCTCACCTTGGCGTCCCCCAACAACATGGTGACGTTGTCCTCGAAGAACAGCGGGTTCTCCACCCCGGAGTAGCCGGGGGCCATCGAGCGCTTGAAGACGATCACCCTGTCGGCCTCCCACACGCGCAGCACCGGCATGCCACTGATGGGCGTGCCCGGCTCCATGGCGGCGGGGTTCACGGTGTCGTTGGCGCCGATCACCAGCACCACGTCGGTCTCGTGGAAGTCGTCGTTGATCTCGTCCATCTCCAGCACGATGTCGTAGGGGACGTGCGCCTCGGCCAGTAGCACGTTCATGTGCCCCGGCAGACGACCGGCGACCGGGTGGATCGCGAAGCGCACCTGGGTGCCGTTGCTGATCAGCCGCTTGGCCAGTTCGGCGACGGGGTGCTGGGCCTGCGCGACAGCCATGCCATACCCGGGGGCGATGACCACCCGGCGGGCATCGGTGAGCCAGCCCACCACTTCGTCGACGTTGGTGATGACAGCCTGCTTCGGGTTCCCGTCGGCGTCCAGGATCGCCACCGCTGCGCCGGAGGAGTCTCCGGTGCCGAACCCGCCGAGCAGCACATTGGTGATGGAACGGTTCATGCCGCGGGCCATCACGACGGACAGGATGATGCCGGAGAGACCGACGATGGTGCCGGCGACGATCAGCAGGTCAGAGCCCACCGCGAAGCCCGACAGCGCCCCGGCCCAGCCGGAGAACGAGTTGAGGAAGCTGACGACCACGGGCATGTCCGCGCCGCCGATGGCGAGCACCATGATGATGCCGAAGGCGTAGCCCAGGAGGTGGGCGATGATGAGCGCCCACAGGTTGGGGCTGATGAGGTGCCAGGCCAGGGAACCGATCAGGCCCAGCACCAGCAGGCCTACGACGAGGTTCTTGGCGGGCAGCGCGGTGGGCTTCGAGGTGATCTTCCCGTTGAGTTTGCCCCAGGCGACGATGGAGCCTGAGAACGTCAGCGAGCCGACGAACACGGCAGCCCACACCTCGACGCCATGCACGATCTGGTCCGTCAGCGCCGGGTAGCTCTCGACGCCCAGGGCAGCGTTGATGCCCACGAACGCGGACGCCTGACCGCCGAAGGCGTTGAACAGGGCGACCAGGCCGGGAAGGCCCGTCATGGCGACCCTGGCCGAGTACAGCAGCCCGACGGCGAAGGCGATCACCAGCGCGATCACCAGCAGCGCGAACCCGAGGAGGTTCCACTGGGCGGCGAACGTCTGGACCACGGTGGCGATGACCGCCAGCGTCATGCCGACGATTCCGTAGGCGTTGCCGGAGCGGGCGGTGGTCTGCTTCGCGAGCCCGACGATGCTCAGGATGAACAGCAGGGCGGCGGCGATGTAGCAGCCGAAGACAAAGGCGTCGAGCACCTCAGGCCTCCTTCGACGAAGCGAACAGGCCCAGCATCCGCTGGGTGATGGCGAAGCCGCCGACGCAGTTGATGCCGGCCAGGACGATCGCGACGAACGCGATCAGTTGGACGTACAACAGGGGCGACGTGAGCTGGGTGATGGACCCGACGATCGTGATGCCGGAGATGGCGTTCGACACGCTCATCAGCGGGGTGTAGAGCGCTGGCTGCACGCCCCAGACCACGTAGTAGCCCACCACGCAGGCGAGCCCGAAGACCAGGACGTGACTGAGGAACCCACCAGGGAGGAGCAGGGCCAGCAGGAGCCAGGCGGCCACCACGAGCATCAGGCGCCGGAACCGTGCCCACTGATCGGGTGGGGAGGCCTTGGCCACCGGGGCCGGCACCTGGGCCGGTGTGGTCCTCGCGGGGGCTGCCGACACCTGGATGGGCGGCGGAGGGAACGTGATCTCGCCGTCGCGCGTGACGGTCATCTGGCGGTGCACCTCGTCGTCGAAGTCGACGGTGAGTGCACCGTCGGCCTGCGGGGTGAGCAGCTTGAACAGGTTGACCAGGTTGGTGCCGTAGAGCTGGGAAGCCTGGCCGGGGAGACGGGAGGCGAGGTCGGTCCAGCCGATGATCGTCACACCGCCGTCGGTGGTGTAGGACTCGCCCGGGCGGGTCAGCTCGCAGTTGCCGCCGCCGGCCGCGGCGAGGTCGACGATCACGCTGCCGGGACGCATGCTGGCCACCATGTCTGCGGTGATGAGCTTGGGGGAGGGCCGGCCGGGGATGGCCGCCGTGGTGATGATGATGTCGACGGTGTGGGCCTGCTCTGCGTACAGCGCGGCGGCCCTGTCGGCGTCGTCGGCGGAGGCCTCCTGGGCGTACCCGTCCGCGGAGACCTGCTTGGCCGTGGCGATGTGCAGGAACCGCGCCCCCATGGATTCGACCTGCTCGGCAGTCTCAGGCCGCACGTCCGTCGCGAAGGTCTCGGCTCCCAGGCTGCGGGCCGCGCCCACGGCAGCGAGCCCGGCGACACCGGTGCCGATGACGAACACCTTGGCCGGCGGCACCTTGCCGGCGGCAGTCACCTGCCCGCCGAACATCCGACCGAACGCGTGACCGGCCTCGATCACGGCGCGGTAGCCTGCGATGTTCGCCATCGAGGAGAGGGCGTCGAGCGACTGGGCGCGCGAGATGCGCGGCACCATGTCCATGCTGAGCGCCGTCACGCCCCGCTCCGCGAGGGCCTCCGTCAGCGACGAATCGGTGCGGGGATGCAGGAACCCGACGAGCGTCTGGCCCGGCCGCAGGAGGGCGGTCTGTTCCGGAGTGGGGGCGCCGACCATGGCGATGACGTCGCTCTGCCACACCGCCTCGGTGGACACCACCTGAGCGCCCACCTCGGCGAAGGCGTGGTCCGGGAACGACGCGCGTGAGCCCGCCCCGACCTCCACCGCCACCTCGTACCCGAGACGTGCCAGATGGGCCACGGTGCTCGGCGTGGCGGCCACGCGCGCCTCCGGCGCCTCGTTGGGAATGCCGATCAACACCGCTGCCTCCTTTTTTGTCCTGACTTGCAGCGGACTCGCTTCTGGAAGGCTACTGGTGGAACCCGCGGCGCGGAAGGGCAGGGGTCCCTTTATCGGGCGCCGACGACGACCCGGCGTGTCAGGCCACGCTGGCCAGCGCGAAGGGCAGCACCGAGCCGGCCCCGGCCCGACGCAGCAACCGGCCGGCGACCGTCAGGGTCCAGCGCGAGTCCACCAGGTCATCGATCAGCAGGACCGGTCCTCCAGCCGCCAGCGACTCCGCCATGGCAGCGGGCACGCGGAACCGGTGCCACGCGTCCCGTACCCGGAAGGCGCTGTTGGTTGACCTGCTGAGCTCCTCAGCGCCGGGGTTCAGATCCAGCGGCCCGAGCAACGTCAACCTCCCGGCGCGCGCGATGCCCGTGGCCAGCGACTCCACCAGTTGCGGGCGCGACAGGCTGGGCACCCACGCCACCGCCGTCGGCCGCTCCTGCCAGCTCCACTCCTTCAGCACCCGCAGGCAGGCGCCGGCCAGCTCCGCCGGCACCTCGCCGTCGAGGGGCTGCCCGTCAGGACCAGGTGCGAAGAGTTCGCGCAGGGCGTTGCCGTAGCCGAGGTCCGTCAGGCGGGCCACCACCCGCCCCTCGTCGAGGGTCTCGTTGCCGGACAGTTTGCCGCGCATCGGCTTTCCGTCCTCGTCCGTGACGCCCAATTGGTCCAGGCCGGAGGGCCACTGGCCCCGCGGCGCGATGGGCACGCCCACCTGGTCGAGCGTCGAGCGCGCCTGCTCCGCCGCTTCGACGGTGACCTCCGTGGGATACCAGGGCCCGGCGCACGTGTCGCACCGGCCACACCTCGCCGACGTGGGGTCGTCTAGCTCCGAGGTGAGGAACTCCATCCGGCAGGATCCTTCGGGCAGGCGCTGGTACTCCACCATGGCCTGCTGCTCCGCAACCCGCGCCGCCGCGATCCTGTCGTAGCGCTCCTGGTCGTAGACCCAGGGCCGGCCCGTCGCCTCCCAACCGCCCTGCACCGCCTGCACCGCGCCGTCGACCGCGAGGACCTTCAGCAGCAGTTCCAGTTGCGAGCGGCGGATGTCGACACGGGCCTCGAGCGCCGGTGTCGAGAGCGGCCGGCCCTCAGCATTGAGCGCCTCAAGGATGGCGCCGGCCTTGGTCTCCGTCGGCATCGCGTTGGTGGCGAAGTAGTGCCAGATCTCCCGGTCCTCAGTGCCGGGCAGGAGCAACACCTCCGCATGGTCCGTGGCGCGGCCGGCGCGGCCCACCTGCTGGTAGTACGCAACCGGCGACGACGGTGCCCCCACATGCACGACGAACCCGAGGTCCGGCTTGTCGAAGCCCATCCCCAGCGCCGAGGTGGCGATCAGGGCCTTGACCTCGTTGTTCTTGAGCGCTTCTTCGGCCGCAACACGGTCAGCCGGGTCCGTGCGACCGGTGTAGGCGAGCACCTGGTGCCCCGCGGCGCGGAGGGCCGCAGCCGTGTCCTCCGCAGCGGAGACCGTCAGGCAGTAGACGATGCCGCTGCCCGGAAGGTCCCCCAGGTGCTGCGTCAGCCATGCCAGCCGGCGCCAGGACGTGCCCACGTCGAGCACCCCGAGGCGCAGCGATTCGCGTGCCAGGGCGCCGCGCAGCGTGAAGACCTCATGTCCGCCTGCGGCCATCTGCTCGGCAACGTCCTCGACGACGCGCTGGTTGGCTGTGGCCGTGGTGGCCAGGACGGGCACGCCGTCGGGGAGTTCTGCGATGAGGGTGCGCAGCCGGCGGTAATCCGGCCTGAAATCATGGCCCCAGTCGCTGATGCAGTGCGCTTCATCGATCACCAGGAGGCCGGTGCGGGCCATCAGCCGGGGGAGCTGCTCGGCGCGGAAGCGGGGGTTGACGAGGCGCTCCGGCGACACGAACAGCACGTCGACCGAGTCCTCAGCGAGGCGTTCCTCGATCTGGCCCCAGTCTGTGACGTTGGAGGAGTTGATGGCCACCGCGCGCACGCCGGCCCGCTCGGCAGCCGCCTCCTGGTCCCGCATGAGCGCCAGCAGGGGAGAGATGATCAGCGCCGGGCCGTGGCCTGCCCGCCTCCTCATCAGGGCGGCGATGAAGTACACCGCAGACTTGCCCCAACCTGTGCGTTGCACCACCAGCGCACGGCGCCCGTGCTCAGTGAGTGCTTCGATGGCCTCGCGCTGGCCCGGGTGGAACTGCGCGTCCGGCCGGCCGGTGAGTTGCTGGAGGATGCCGAGTGCTTCGTCGCTCATGCCCACCATGGAAGCACGACCCTCGGACAAGCCCCCAAAGTTATCAACAGCAGCCCCCGGTGTGACCGCATCCGCCGCCGTGGATCAGGGTCGGGGCACCGTTGGGTATCCTGATTCAGTTGCCTCCAACCGTAGAAGGATTGACTCAGTGTTTGACACTCTGCAGGACCGGCTCGCGTCGGTGTTCAAGGGGCTGCGCGCCAAGGGCCGGCTGACCGAGGCCGACATCGACGCCACGATGCGCGAGATCCGCATCGCGCTGCTCGAGGCCGACGTCAACCTCGGCGTCGTCAAGGAGTTCGTCGCAGCGGTCAAGACCCGCGCCCTGGAAGTTGAACTGTCCAAGGCCCTGAACCCTTCGCAGCAAATCATCAAGATCGTCAACGAGGAACTGGTCTCCATCCTCGGCGGGGAGGCGCGCACGATCCGCTTCGCGAAGCGGCCGCCCACCGTCATCATGCTCGCCGGCCTCCAGGGCGCCGGCAAGACCACGCTCGCGGGCAAGCTCGCCCGCTGGCTGAAGTCGGAGAAGCACACCCCGCTGTTGGTGGCGGCTGACCTCCAGCGGCCGAATGCCGTGCAGCAGCTCCAGATCGTCGGCGAGCGCGCGGGAGTGCACGTCTACGCACCGGAGCCAGGCAACGGAGTCGGTGATCCCATCGCGGTCGCCCGGGGCTCCATCGCCCACGCGGAGGCCAAGCTCTACGACGTCGTCATCGTCGACACTGCCGGCCGCCTCGGCATCGACGCGGAGCTGATGCAGCAGGCTGCGGACATCAAGGCCGCCGTCAACCCGCACGAGACGCTGTTCGTCGTGGACGCGATGATCGGCCAGGACGCCGTCAACACCGCCAAGGCGTTCGACGAGGGCGTCGGGGTCGACGGCGTGGTGCTCACCAAGCTCGACGGCGACGCCCGCGGTGGCGCCGCGCTCTCGGTCGCCCGCGTACTGGGCAAGCCCATCATGTTCGCCTCCAACGGCGAGTCGCTGGCAGATTTCGACATGTTCCACCCGGACAGGATGGCCTCGCGGATCCTCGGGATGGGTGACGTCCTCACGCTCATCGAGCAGGCGGAGAAGACCTTCGACGCCGAAGAGTCGCGTGCTGCGGCCGAGAAGCTGATGAGCCGGAACCAGTTCGGTCTCCAGGACTTCCTCTCCCAGATGCAGCAGTTGCGCAAGATGGGCCCCATGTCGAAGATCCTCGGCATGCTGCCGGGCGCCGGGCAGTTCAAGCAGGCCATCAACGAGATCGACGAGAAGGAGATCGACCGCATCGAGGCGATCATTTTCTCCATGACGCCGAAGGAACGCGACGACGTGGCCATCCTCAACGGCTCGCGCCGGGCCCGGATCGCGCGCGGCGCGGGCGTCGAGGTCTCCGACGTCAACAAGCTGGTCAACCGCTTCGTCGAGGCCCGCAAGATGATGGAATCCATGGCCGGCGGCAAGTTCCCGGGTATGGGCGGGATGCCCGGCATGGGCGGCATGCCGGGGATGCCCGGTGGCCGCAAGCCGCAGAAGCAGCACAACCAGAAGGGCAAGAAGGGTCGCCGCGGCACCGCACGCCCCGCCGGCTCGAACCGCCCGGCGGCCCAGCCCGCCGCGCCGCAGATCCCGCAGACCATCGACGACTTCCAGCTCCCGCCGGAACTGCAGAAGATGTTCAACGAGAACAAGCCGAAGTTCTGATTCTCGAGTCTGAGGACAGCCAGAGGAGCGACCCGTGACCCAACCCCTGCACATCCATGGCACGTTCCTCCCTGAGGAGGAGCCGCGCGACCTCTGGGTCGTCGACGGCGTCCTCACCGACGAACCGGTGCGCGACGCCACCATGCTCGCCCGGAACGCTTTCATCGTGCCCGGCTACGTGGACGCCCACTCCCACATCGGGCTGGGCGTCGAAGGCGCGGTCAGCCCGGAGACGGCCCGCCGGCAGGCGACGCAGGACCTGCGCTCCGGCACGATGCTCGTGCGCGACGCGGGGTCGCCGTCGGATACCAGGTGGGTGCACGGCGAGCACGACCTGCCCCGGCTGATCCGCTCCGGCCGCCACATCGCCCGCCCCCGGCGCTACATCCGCTACCTCGGCGTCGAGGTGGAGCCGGACCAGCTCGTCGAACAGGTGCGGCACGAGGCCCGCTCCGGCGAGGGCTGGATCAAGCTCGTCGGCGACTGGATCGAGCGCGGCGTGGGAGACCTCGCGCCGCTCTGGCCGGCGGACATCGCGCAGCAGGCCATCGACGCCGCCCATGAGGAGGGCGCTCGCGTGACCGCCCACTGCTTCGGCGAGCAGGCCGTCCATGAGCTCGTTGCCGCCGGCATCGACTGCATCGAGCACGGCACCGGCCTCAGCGACGAGGGCATCGAGCAGATGGCCGGCCTGGGCACGGCTCTGGTGCCGACCATGATCAATCTGGAGAACTTCCCGATGTACGCCGCTCCGGCACAGGAGAAGTTTCCCAGCTACTACGCCCACATGCACGACCTCCACGCGCGCCGTAAGCAGACCATCGGCAAGGCGATCGAAGCCGGGGTGCCGGTGTTCGCCGGCACCGACGCGGGCACCGTCGTTGAACACGGCCGCATCCGCGACGAGATCGACGCCCTCGCAGAGGTGGGGGGCCGAGCGTTCGCCGTGGCCGCCGCCAGCTGGGCGGCCCGCGAATGGCTGGGCGCGGACGGCCTTGAGGTGGGGGCCAGCGCAGACCTCATCGTGCTCGACGCGGACCCGCGCACCAGCGCCGAAACCATCCGTCAGCCGCTGGCGATGGTGCTGCGCGGGGTGGCCCTCAGCTGAAGCGCACCATGTTGTTGAACTGCCAGTCCGTCTTCTGCACGAACCGGCCGTTCTCCAACGCGATGAACGTCGACATCACGAACGAGCGGCACGCGTTGCGACCGGTGAGCGCCGTGTCACACTCCGTGCGCCACTGCCGGCTGTCGGCGGCGGACCAGCGCACGGTGTAACCCAGGGGGTTGCCCTTCCACAGCGAACGCGGCGACGCGGCGTAGGTGAGGTTGTTGAACACCCAGCCGGTGGTCTGGACGTAACTGCCGCTCGAGTTCTGGATGGTAGTGGCCTTGATCTCGGTGCGGCAGCGCTTGGTTCGCGAGTAGGGCTCGCATCGGGTGCGCCACTCCCTGCCGTTCAGCAGGTGCATGCCAGGGGTGATGTAGACGTCCAGGCCTGCGGGTGCCGGCTGCGCGCCCACGCGGTAGACCACAGGCAGGCCCTGGTAGCTGGTGCCGAGTTGTGCCTGCAGCAGCGCGACTCCGGCGCTTTCCCCAGCCACCTGCAGGGACCGTTGCGTGAGGCCGGGGGTGGGGTAGATCGCCGCCAACGCCCCGCTGGTGAACTCCGCCGCGTAACGCTTCTCGAGCGCCGCCACGGCCGCCTCGACGGTGGCGTACGGTATCGCAACCGGGGTGAAGCTCACCGTGGTGGCGCCGGCTTTGCGCATCTTCTGGCGCAGATCCTCCTGCATGCTCGGCCAGGTCAGGACCGAGCTGTCGAGATAGGCCAGGTGCGCGGCCGACCCGTGGAGTTCCCATGCGTCGACCGAGCCCGGGAAAATCTGGTTCCACCCGCTGACGATGTCCAGTAGGTGCTGCCCGACCGAGGAGGCGGGGGTGGGGTAGTCAGCCTCAGCCACCGGGCCGGAACCTACGACCAGCGCGAGTGCACTCAGGATCACGGCTGCCCAACGGGTGACGGTCTTCATCTGACTACTCCTGATCCGTGGCTCCACCACAGCCGGCGAGAGGTGTTCTTGAATCTACCGGACTGGCGCTCCACTAGGGTGGGCATGGCGTACCAGGAGGCATCAGGCAGTGAACGACCACAGGCACAACTTTCCCCCACCCTCACCCCGCGAACGCGGCGCCGACATCCAGTCGCCCCATCCCACGCCCATGCAGGGCCCGCTGGGGCCACCGCCCCTCCCGGTGGGGCCGTCCCCGGCGAAGGGGGCGTTCGCACGGGGCTTCGGCGGCGGGGTCGGGCTCGGCCTGGGTCTGGGCGGGATGCTGCTGGTGACCTCGCTGGTCACCACCCTCATGATGGTGGTGGGTCTCGCGGCGCTCACCCCGTCAGCTGCGGGCTCCGCGAGCACCGGTCTGACCACGATGTGGGGGAGCGGTTCCGACACGTTGCGCGCCGTCAACGTCTCCGGCGCCATTCTGTCCGACGCCTCCGACGGGGCGCTGCTCTCCGCGGGCACCTTCGGCAACGAGGTGGCCACCCAGATCGACGAACTGACGGCGGAGGACGCCTCGGGGCTGGTGCTGCTGGTCAACACCCCCGGCGGCAGCATCGGTGGGTCGCGCGCCATCAGCGACGCCGTCGACCGCTACCAGGAGCGCACCGGACACAAGGTGCTCGTGCACGTCACCTCCATGTCTGCTTCCGGCGGCGTCTACGCCACGGCCTCGGCAGACGAGATCATCTCGGACCACGGAGCGCTCATCGGCTCCATCGGCGTGATCTTCGGCCCGTTCCGCCAGTACACCGACGTGGTGGCCACCACCGGCACCATCCTCGAATCCGGCGTCACGACCACCGGCGGCATCACCGAGGAATACCTGTCCGCGGGCAAGGGCAAAGACTTCGGCAACCCCTTCCGCCCCATCACGGAGGAGGAGCGGGCCCACTACCTGGCCGGCCTCGACGTCGAGTACGACAATTTCGTCTCCCACGTGGCCACGCATCGCGACATCCCGGCAGAGAAGATCACCGGACAGTTGGGGGCGTACCTCTTCGACCCGGAGACGGCGAAGGAACACGGCCTCATCGACGACATCATGGGCCGCGACGCCTTCTTCAGGCACGCGGCGGAGGCCGCCGGTCTGGACCCGGACAACACCCGCGTCGAAGCCACCCGCCAACCCACGGCGTGGGAAGCATTGCTGGGCGCCCAGCGGGCCTTCGGTGAGGCTCCCGCCGTCGAGCAGGGGCCAGGCATGGTGCCGGCGGTGAGCCGCGCCCTGTGCGGTGGGGGACAGCCGCTGGCGTTCTCCGGCGAACTGGCCGCAGTCTGCGGCTAGCCCCAACCCAGCTCGTGGAGCGAGTCCTCTTCGATCCCGTGGTAGTGCCCCAACTCGTGCACGAGCGTGATCCAGATCTCCTCGTAGAGATCGTCCTCCGTCTCGCAGAGGCGGGTCAGCGGGCCTTGGAACAGCACGATCCGGTCGGGTAGCTGACCGTAGCCGTAGGTCTCGCCACGGTCCGTCAGCGAGGTGCCCTCGTACCAGCCGAGCGTGTCCGAGCCGTCCTCAGGTTCGTCCTCGATCACGAAGACGAGATTGTCCAGACGCTCCGTGAGACGCTCGGGCAGCATCTCGAGCGCCTCCTCGACGAGCCCTTCAAACACATCCCCACTGATCTCCACGGACCCGATCCTAGGCGGGCGGGCCCAAGGAAGTGCGCACTCATACTGCTCGGACTTTTAGCACCCAGCACTTCGACTTCGACACGGACCCCAGCAAGAGTGAGGTGCTCGCCGACGCGAAGCCGGCCATCAATATCTACTTCTCCACGCTGACGGTGTCGCCGAAACCGTCGCCGAAGCCCTCGACGTCGCCGTCCGGCAAGCCGACGACGACGCCGCCCACCCCGCCGAAGTGCGAGCGCACCGCACCGTACACATCACCGGGTAAGCACACGGTCAACAACCGGGAGTGGATGACCACCTGCGAGTCGTACTCGCAGACCGAGCGCTGCCGCACCGACATCTGGGCGACCATCGTGGTCATCGAGGACGGCCAGTTCGTGCGGAAGTCGGGGTGGGCGTTCAACAACCTCACCTACCTCCCGTACATGGCGCGCGAGTCTTGGCGGGGCAACCCGCTCGGTGATGTTGCCGCCACCGCGGACGGGGCGTTCTCGTCAGCCGGACGGCAGTGGCGCACCGAATGCGACACCCCCGCGACCGGCCGTGGTGCGTGCCGTAGCTACACCATGACGACGGTGTATGCGGCCACTTCGAAGGCCGGCGGTAGCTATACCGGCGGTTCTCCGTCCAGGGACGTGCGCCCTGTTCAACGCGTGCATTGCGGGCATACTATGTGCCAAAGATCGGAGGCTTTTCATGGTCGAAAAGTTGAGGTTGCTGAGCAAGGAACTGGTTGCTGAGGGCACCATGGCCTTTCATTTCAAGAAGCCCGCGGATTTCGAATTCCGGGCGGGTCAGTACGGGGAATTCACACTCCTTGATCCTCCGGAAACCGACGAGGCGGGCAACTCCCGCATCTTCTCGCTGGTGCAGGCGCCGCATGAGGGCGAGATCGTCCTCGCCACGAGACTCCGTGACAGTGCCTTCAAGCGGGTGCTCAGGGAATCTCCCGTCGGCACCGAAGTGAAGTTCGACGGGCCCTGGGGTGACTTCAGGCTGCACAAGAAGGAGTCCACGCCGGCCGTCTTCCTCATCGGCGGCATCGGCGTGACGCCCGTGCGCAGCATCATCTCGCAGGCGACCCACGACCGGACCGGGCACCAGCTGCTGCTCATCCACGCGAACGAGGACGCCAGCGGGGCGCCGTTCGTCGCCGACTTCGAACGGTTCGCGGCCGAGAACCCCAACTTCACCTACGTCCAGGCCCTCTCCAGCCCGACTGAGGACTGGCAGGGGGAGGTGGGGCGGATCGACCACGCGATGCTGCGCCGCCATGTCGCAGACCTCGCCGCCCCCATCTACTATCTGTCGGGGCCGGCGGGTATGGTCAAGGCCATGCGCGGACTAGTTCTGGAAGCCGGCGCAGATGAAGACAACATCCGCACCGAGGAGTTCTCGGGTTACTGACCGCCGTCGCCGGGAATGTGCGCCACGGGCACCTTGAACCGGTGTTTGGGCCAGAGGCATCGTTTCTGGCAGAATGGCGGATGCACCTCGTCGAGGCGTGCCCTCTCACGCGCCCGGCGGGACCCTTTGGTTTACGTGCGACGTGCCCCACACGTCGCGCGGCACCTTTCGACACAGCCTCCCAGAGGCAGATACAACAGGAGACCCCACACACGTGGCTACCAAGATTCGTCTGAAGCGTCTCGGCAAGATTCGCTCGCCCCACTACCGCATCATCGTGATCGACGAGCGCGCCAAGCGCGACGGTCAGGCCATCGAAGAGATCGGTCTGTACCACCCGAAGAACGAGCCCAGCCTCATCCGCGTCGATTCTGAGCGCGTGCAGTACTGGCTCGGTGTCGGTGCGCAGCCCACGGAGGCCGTGGTCGCCATCCTGAAGCGCACCGGTGATTGGCAGCAGTTCTCCGGCGACACCTCGCCGTCCGGCGTCCTGCCGCAGCGTGAGCCCCGTGACCGCGACGCCGCGTTCGCCGCCGCCCTCGCCGAGGATTCCGACGCTTCCGCGCCGGCCATCTCGAAGGCCAAGAAGAAGGCCGATGAGGAGGCTGCCAAGAAGGCTGCTGCGGAAGCCGCCGCCGCTGAGGCCCCGGCCGCAGAGGCCACCCCGGCCGAAGATGCCGAGGCTCCCGCCGAAGAGGCCTGAGCATGCTTGCTGAAGCCCTGGAGCACCTCGTCGCGGGAATCGTGTCGAATCCTGACGACGTGACTGTCAAGGACAAGGATCTGCGCCGTGGTCGTCTGCTCGAGGTGCGTGTGCACCCCGACGACGTGGGCAAGGTGATCGGCCGTCAGGGCCGCACCGCCCAGGCCCTGCGCACCGTGGTCGGTGCGCTGGCGGGCAAAGAGAGCGTCCGTGTCGACTTCGTCGATGTGGACCGGCCCAGCCGCCGCTGACAGCAGCCTCACAAGCCGAGCAATGCCCCGGGACGAAAGTCCCGGGGCATCGCCTATCTAGGACATGAAGACATGAGCGAGATTGAAGTCATCGTCGGCCGCATCGGCCGGGCCCACGGCCTCCGGGGCGAGGTGTTCATCGACGTGCGCACGGACGAGCCGGCGCGCCGGTTCATCGCCGGCGGCACGCTGCAGATGGGGGACAAGCGCCGCCCGGTGAAGCTCGCATCCGTCCGCTGGAACCGCGGCAGGCTGCTGGTCGGCTTCGCGGACACCCCGGACCGCACGGCCGTCGAGAAGCTCACCGGAGAGCTGCTTTACGACCGGGTCGCGGAGTCCGAGCTGCCCAGCGAACCCGAGGAGTTCTTCGACCGGCACCTGGTCGGCCTCGTCGTGCGTGACCACACGGGCGCGGAACGCGGCACCGTGACGGAGGTGCTGCACCTCCCGGCGCAGGACGTGCTGCAGCTGGACGTCGACGGTGAGGAGCGGCTCGTCCCGTTCGTCGAGGCGCTGGTGCCCACCGTCGAGGTGGAGGCGGGCTACATCCAACTCGCCGACGTACCGGGCCTGTTGGAGGACATCGAATGAGGCTCGACTACGTCACGATCTTCCCGGACTACTTCGCACCGCTCCAGCTCTCGCTGGTGGGCAAGGCCATCGACAGCGGCATCATCGACGTGGACGTGCACGACCTGCGCACCTGGACCCATGACCGGCACCACACCGTCGACGACACGCCGTACGGCGGCGGCGCCGGCATGGTGATGAAGCCCGAACCCTGGGGTGAGGCCTTCGACGCGCTGGAGGAATCAGATCCCCGGCCCATGACCGTCATCGTGACCACCCCGACCGGCCGGCCGTTCACCCAGGCGCTGGCCTACGAACTCACTGCCAGGGAGCGGCTGGTGTTCGCCTGTGGCCGTTACGAGGGGATCGACCAGCGCGTCATCGACCACTGCACCGAGCGCTACGAGGTCATCGAGCTGAGTCTGGGCGACTACGTGCTCAACGGGGGAGAGGTGGCCGCGCTCGCCGTTACCGAGGCCGTGGTCCGCCTTCTGCCGGGCGTCGTGGGTAACCCCGAGTCGCTCGTCGAGGAATCCCACTCCTCCGAGCACCAGTTGCTCGAGTACCCGAACTACACCAAGCCCCCGCTCTGGCGTGGCCGCGAGGTGCCGGAGATCCTGTTCAGTGGACACCATGCGAATATCGCGAAATGGCGTCTGGAGCAGGCCACCGAACGGACCCGGGAGCGGCGCCCGGACCTCCTCCACGAGGGCTGACAACCACCTGGTCACCTCCAGCGAATTTGGCGAGGGGAAACGCACGTAAATAGCGGATCAGGAGGGCCTGTCGGTTAACCTGCCCCCTTGGCCCACGAGGTGATTCACGTTGGCTAGAGTGTCGGCGTGGCAACAAATCTCACCATTCATCAACGTGCGAGGCGAAGCACGGTCGTGAAGAAGGTCATCATGGCGGTGACCGGTCTCATCATGATCGCCTTCCTCCTAGTGCACATGTACGGCAACCTGAAGATGTTCTACACGGCGGACAACTTCCATGCCTTCGACTACTACGCAGAATGGCTCAAGGGCAAGACGCCCGATGGCGGCATCCTGTACCCGATCATGCCCGCCGGTACCTTCATCTGGGTGTTCCGCTTCGCCCTGGTGCTTTCGGTCGTCCTGCACATCTGGTCGGCGGCTACGCTGTCCGCCAAGACCCTCGCGCAGCGTGGTGACAAGTACGTGACCTCGAAGAAGAAGGTCCAGACCTACTCGTCGCGCACCATGCGCTGGGGCGGCATCATCATCGCGGCCTTCCTGATCTTCCACCTCCTCCAGTTCACGATCGTCCCCGGCTCCCTCGGCGCCGGTGGCAGTGGCGAACACCCCCACGAGATGGTGCTGGCCAGCTTCAGCCTGTGGTGGATGGTCGTCATCTACGGCATCTGCATGGTCCTCATCGTCATGCACATCCGTCATGGCTTCTGGAGCGCCTTCGCGACGCTCGGCGGCAACCCCAGCGCCAAGTCGCGCCAGTGGCTGAACATCCTGTCCGTCATCGTCGCCGCTGTCCTGTTCATCGGCTTCATGGTCATGCCGATCGCCGTTCTGATTGGAGTCATCTCGTGACCGAGACCACTGCAACCGCTCCTGTGGAGACCGCGCCCGCCGTCACCACGCCTGCGGCCACGGACTTCTGGACCGTCGGCCAGGACATCTCCGACACGAAGGCGCCGCAGGGCGTCTCCATCGACGAGGTCTGGAAGACCCGCCAGTTCCAGGCCCGCCTGGTCAACCCGGCCAACCGCCGCAAGCTCAGCGTCATCATCGTCGGCACCGGCCTCGCCGGTGGCGCCGCCGCCGCGACGCTCGGTGAGGCCGGCTACAACGTGCTGAACTTCTGCTACCAGGACAGCCCGCGTCGGGCCCACTCGATCGCCGCCCAGGGCGGCATCAACGCGGCGAAGAACTACCGCAATGACAACGACTCGACGCACCGCCTGTTCTACGACACGGTCAAGGGCGGCGACTACCGCGCCCGCGAGACCAACGTGCACCGTCTCGCCGAGGTGTCGGCCAACATCATCGACCAGTGCGTCGCCCAGGGCGTGCCCTTCGCCCGCGAGTACGGCGGCCTGCTCGACACCCGCTCCTTCGGCGGCGTGCAGGTGCAGCGCACGTTCTACGCGCGTGGCCAGACGGGCCAGCAGCTCCTGATCGGCGTCTACCAGCAATTGGAGCGTCAGATCGCCGCGGGCACGGTCAAGATGTACGCCCGTCACGAGATGATCGAACTGATCGTCGTCGACGGCCGGGCGCGCGGCATCGTGACCCGCAACATGATCAACGGCAAGATCGAGGCCTTCACCGCAGACGCCGTCGTGCTGGGCACCGGTGGCTACGGCAACGTCTTCTTCCTTTCCACCAACGCGATGGGCTGCAACGTCACGGCGACGTGGCGCGCGCACCGCAAGGGTGCCTACTTCGGCAACCCCTGCTACACGCAGATCCACCCCACCTGCATCCCGGTGCACGGTGAGACCCAGTCGAAGCTCACGCTCATGTCCGAGTCGCTGCGCAACGACGGCCGCATCTGGGTGCCCAAGCGCGCCGAAGACTGTGGCAAGGATCCCCGCGAGATCGCCGAGGAGGACCGCGACTACTATCTGGAGCGCATCTACCCGGCGTTCGGCAACCTGGTGCCGCGCGACATCGCGTCCCGGCAGGCCAAGAACATGTGCGACGAGGGTCGCGGCGTCGGCCCGGCGGTCGCCGAGCGTGACTCCGAGGGCAACGAGCGGCACATGCGTCGCGGTGTCTACCTCGACTTCTCGGATGCCATCAACCGACTGGGTCAGAAGGCCGTCGAAACCAAGTACGGCAACCTCTTCGACATGTACGCCCAGATCACCGGCGAGAACCCGTACGAGACGCCGATGCGTATCTACCCGGCGGTGCACTACACGATGGGTGGCCTGTGGGTGGACTACGACCTCCAGTCGTCGATCACCGGCCTGTACGTGACAGGCGAGGCGAACTTCTCGGACCACGGCGCGAACCGCCTGGGCGCCTCGGCCCTCATGCAGGGCCTGGCCGACGGCTACTTCGTGCTGCCGAACACCATCAACGACTACCTGGCTGATGCCCCGTTCGACAAGGTCGACCTGGATCACCCGGCCGTCATCGAAGCCGTCGGGTCCGCCCGCGGCCGGATCGAGAAGCTGCTCAGCATCCAGGGCACCCGCTCGGTCGACTCCTTCCACAAGGAACTCGGCCACATCATGTGGGAGTACTGCGGCATGGAGCGCACCGAGGAGGGCCTCACGAAGGCCATCGGCCTCATCCGTGCGCTGCGTGAGGAATTCTGGACCAACGTCCGCGTGACGGGTGTCAACGAGGACTTCAACCAGGCCCTCGAGCGCGCCGGCCGTGTGGCCGACTTCATGGAACTCGGCGAACTGATGTGTGTCGACGCCCTGCACCGTCGCGAATCGTGTGGCGGTCACTTCCGCGCCGAGTCGCAGACGGAGGACGGCGAGGCCATGCGCAACGACGACGAGTACCTCTATGTCGGCGCCTGGGAGTGGGGTGGCGAGGGCGGCAAGCCCGTGCTGCACCGCGAGCCTCTCATCTACAAGGCAATCGAACTGAAGCAACGGAGTTACAAGTGAAGCTCAAGCTACGTATCTGGCGCCAGGCCGGCCCGCAGGCGGCCGGCAAGATGGTCGAGTACGACCTCGACGGCGTGTCCGAGGACATGTCGTTCCTGGAGATGCTTGACCTTCTCAACGAGCAGCTCACGCAGCGCAACGAGGAGCCGGTGGCCTTTGACCATGACTGCCGCGAGGGTATCTGCGGCATGTGTGGCGTCGTCATCAACGGCATCGCGCACGGCGGTAGCGAGTTCCGCACCACCACCTGCCAGCTGCACATGCGTTCCTTCGAGGACGGCGCGACGATCGACATCGAGCCTTGGCGTGCTGGGGCCTTCCCGGTGATCAAGGACCTCGCCGTCGATCGCACCGCGTTCGACCGCATCATCGCCGCAGGCGGCTTCATCTCGTCGAACACCGGTTCGGCGCCGGACGCCCACGCAACCCCGGCACCGAAGCGCGAAGCAGATCTGGCCTTCGACAACGCCACCTGCATCGGTTGCGGCGCCTGCGTCGCGGCCTGCCCGAACAGCTCCGCGATGCTGTTCACCTCGTCGAAGATCACGCACCTGGCGATGCTGCCGCAGGGTCAGCCTGAGCGGTACCGCCGGGTGAAGTCGATGGTGGCGCAGCACGATGAAGAGGGCTTCGGCAACTGCACCAACATCGGTGAGTGCGCCGCTGTCTGCCCGAAGGGCATCCCGTTGGAGTCGATCTCACAGTTGAACCGCGACCTCATCAAGGCGATGTTCATGAGCGACGGCAAGTAGTCATCTGCCACACAGGGAGGGGCGGCGCTTCGGCGCCGCCCCTTTCTCGTTGTGTGGGACCGACCCTGATTTCCGACGGTGCGCGCAAGGTGCCATAATGAGTAGCCGTTGCCCACACCTGGGCAACCCCAGCAATGCCAGCTCCTGCCACGGGGGGATCGTCTGAGCGTCTGCCGGGCCAGACAACACCGCGGTGACCTGTGGCACTGACGGAAAGGTTTGAACATGACCAACCCCCTCATCCAAGAGGTCAACAAGGCGTCGCTGCGCGATGACATGCCGCAGTTCCGCGCCGGTGACTCCGTCAAGGTGCACGTGCGCGTCGTTGAAGGCAGCCGCTCCCGTATCCAGGTGTTCGCCGGCGTCGTCATCGCCCGCAACGCCGGTGGTGTGCAGGAGGCGTTCACCGTCCGCAAGGTGAGCTTCGGTGTCGGCGTGGAGCGTACGTTCCCGCTGCACTCTCCCATCATCGAGAAGATCGAGGTCGAGCGTCGCGGTGACGTTCGTCGCGCCAAGCTGTACTACCTCCGCAGCCTGCGCGGCAAGGCCGCCAAGATCCGCGAGAAGCGTTGATCACCTGCTCCTAGAGCTGCATGAACCGCCGGGCCGTGCCCGGCGGTTCTGCGTTATCCACGTCTGTGGGCGGCGGTATGCTCAGACGAGCGACCCCGCCTGATCTCTAAGGACTGAATTCGTGGCATCCACCACCGAGCCAACCGAACCGTTCGCAGTCGGGGCATCCCAGACGCCGACAGAGCATGTCGAGCCCGCCCCGCCGGGGTTCGGCCGTCGCCTGCTCGGCTGGTTGGGGGAGGGCATCCTGATCATCGTCGGGGCGGTCGTCATAGCCACGCTCCTGCGCACGTTCGTCGGGCAGATGTTCGTCATCCCCTCGGGATCCATGGAGAACACGCTTCAGGTCAATGACCGGGTGCTGGTGGCCAAGTTCGGGGGGTTCCAGCGCGGCGACGTCGTCGTCTTCGAGGATCCGGGCAACTGGTTGCCGCCCAGCACCCCCACGGACAACCCGGTCAAGAAGTCCCTCGAGTTCATCGGTGTGCTGCCCAACTCAGGCACCGAGCACCTCATCAAGCGCGTCATCGGCATGCCGGGAGACCACGTCCGCACCACGGATGACGGCTTCCTGGAGGTCAACGGCCACAAACTGGAGGAGTCGGCGTACCTGTACGCCGCCAACGGCGTCCAGGTGGCTCCGTTCACCGTCCCGTTCGACATCATCGTGCCGAAGGACCGCATCTTCGTGATGGGAGACCACCGCAACGCCTCGAACGACTCCCGTTGTCGGCTGGGCGACGTGTCGCAGGTGCCGGGGGAGCGCGCCTTCGTGCCGGTGAGCAAGGTGGTGGGCTCGTCAGTGGCCATCGTGGCGCCGCTGCAGAGGCTCTCCACCTTCACCGTGCCGGAGACCTACGCGAGCGTGCCCGCGCCGGCGGACCCTGCGCCGGACAAGCCGGACCTCATCCGGGTGGAGCCCGGCTGCTGATGATTCGGCCGGGTCGAGGCCCCTACGGGTATGAAAGAGCGTTGGTACGCGCCGGGCTGGGTCCCGTCGCCGGTGCCGACGAGGCCGGGCGTGGCGCATCTGCCGGTCCCCTCGTCGCGGCCGCCGTCATCCTCAACCCGGACAGGCCCATCAAGGGCCTCGACGACTCCAAGGTCCTCACCGCCGCAGCCCGTGAGCGGCTCCACGACGAGATCGTCAAGCGTGCGGTTGCCGTTGCGTGGTCGCTGGTGGAGCCGGCGGAATGCGATGAGTTGGGCATGCACCAGGCAGACCTGCACGGTCTTCGCCGAGCGGTGGGGCGCCTGGAGGTGGCGGCCGGCTTCGTGCTGACCGACGGCTTCCCCGTGGACGGCCTCGGCGTGCCGGGGCTGGCGATGTGGAAGGGCGACAAGGTGGCCGCCTGCGTGTCCGCCGCGTCCATCGTCGCGAAGGTCACCAGAGACCGCATCATGACCGAATACGACGCCACCTACCCCGGCTATGGGTTCGCCATCCACAAGGGCTACAACACCAAGGTGCACCAGAGCGCCCTGCAGGAGTACGGGCCCTCACCCATCCACCGTTGGTGCTTTGAGAACGTCCGGCTCAGTGCCAGGCGGGCAGATGTTACCGCGGCCGAATCAAGCTAGAGTTGAGCAACCATGAGTGCCGAGGATCTTGAACAGTACGAGAGCAAGCTCGAGCTTGACCTGTACCGCGAGTACAAGGACGTCGTGTCCATCTTCACCTACGCGGTGGAGACGGAGCGGCGGTTCTATCTGTGCAACGCGGTGGATCTCAAGGTGCGCACCGAAGGCGGTGACGTCTACTACGAGGTCTCCATGGGCGATGCGTGGGTGTGGGACATGTACCGCCCGGCCCGCTTCGTGAAGTCGGCGAAGGTGCTGACGTTCCGTGACGTGTCGATCGAGGAGATCGCGCACTCGGATCTCCAGGTGCCCGACAACGAGGACTGAGTCCTCGTCCAGCACCCGGTTCGCCGGAATCTGTGGATAACGGTGATCGACCACCCCCGCTGACCATAAATGGGTCCGAGGTGATGACCCATGAACCACAAACAGACATTCGGGCGTCTGGGAGAACAACGAGCAACGGACTACCTGCTGGAATGCGGCTGGCAGATCCTTGAGCGCAACTGGCGCTGCAAGGAGGGCGAGGCCGACATCATTGCGATAGACCCCGATGCGCAGGCCCTGGTGGTCGTCGAAGTGAAGACGCGCGCAGGCCTGGGGTTCGGCTCGCCGCTGGAGACGATCACGTACGCCAAGGCCCGCCGGCTCCGGCAACTGGCCGGCATCTACGCCCGGCAGTCCCAGTTGGGGCTGCCCCGGCTGAGGGTGGACGCCATCGGCATCCTCTGGCCCCGGAACGGCGGCTCTGAACTGGTGCACGCCCGTGGGATCGAGGAGCGGTGAGCCTGTCGTCGTGGTCAGTGGCACTGCAGGGCATCGACGGGCATCCGGTGGAGGTGGAGGCCGCGGAGGGCGGCGGCCTGCCCCGCACCCAGATCGTGGGGCTGGCGGACAAGGCGCTCAACGAGGCCAAGGAGCGGGTCAAGGCGGCCGTGCGGGCGTGCGAATTCAAGTGGCCGGAACAACTGGTCACCATCAACCTGTCCCCGGCGGGCCTGCCCAAGGCGGGTACCCACTACGACCTGGCCATCGCCGTGGCGGCGCTCGCCACTCAGGGCTACATCAGCCCCGGCAGGGCCGCGCGTACGGTGCTGATCGGCGAGTTGGCGCTCGACGGGCGGGTGCGGAGGGTGCGCGGAATCCTACCCGCCATGTTGGCCGCGGTGAAAGCCGGCTTCGAGCGTGCCATCGTCCCTTACGGCCAGCAGGAGGAGGCTGCCCTGGTGCCGGGCATCGCGGTGGACGGAGCGGGTCGCCTCGACGAGGTGGTCAGGCTGGTCAACGGGCTGACGGTCGACAACCCTACTGAGGCCGCCCCACCGTCCGAGCCCATGGCCGGGCCCGGCTCCGTCTTCGTCCCTGATCTCGCGGATGTCGTGGGGCACGAGGACGGCAAGTTCGCCCTCGAGGTTGCGGCTGCAGGCCGGCACCACCTGTTCCTCACGGGCGCACCGGGCGTCGGCAAGACCATGTTGGCGTCGCGGCTGCCCTCGATCCTGCCGGAACTGGACCCCGACGAGTCGGTGGAGGTGTCTGCGCTCCATTCGCTGGCGGGGCACGAGCTCTCGGGGTTGATCACCCGACCTCCCTTCGCGGACCCGCACCACTCGACCACGCAGGTGGCGCTCGTGGGGGGCGGCTCCGGCGAGTTGAAGCCGGGCGCCATCTCGCTGGCTCACAGGGGCGTGCTCTTCCTTGACGAGTGCCCGGATTTCGGCGGCAAGTTGGATGCGCTGCGCACCCCGTTGGAGAACGGGTGGATCAACGTGAGCCGGGCCCGCATGTCCACCCGCTTCCCTGCCCGTTTCCAGTTGGTACTGGCCGCCAACCCGTGCCCCTGTGGACGTTTCGGGGTGGCGGGGATGGACTGCACCTGCGAGCCCGTCAAGGTGCGCAGATATCAGGAGCGGCTCAGCGGGCCCATCCTCGACCGCATCGACATCAAGCACCAGATGGCAGGCATCAACCGGGTGCTGCTGGATTCGGATGTCGCGGCCCCGGAGCCCAGCGCCGTGGTGTTGCAGCGCGTGCTTGAGGCCCGGGAGCGCCAGCGGCACAGGCTGCGCCGTACTCCCTGGACCACCAACGGCGAGGTGGCGGGGCCCTATCTCCGCAAGAAGCTGCCGCTGCCCCTGGATCTGGGGTTGCTCAACAGCGCGCTGCAGCGCGGCACCATCAGCGCGCGCGGCGTGGACAAGGTGCTGAAGCTGGCCTGGACCCTGGCGGACCTGGCCGGCGGGAGCGGGATCTCGGACAGGGAACTGCGCGTCGCGCTGCACCTTCGCCAGGGTGACCAGGAGAGGGCGGCGTGATGGTCACGGAGAGAGAGGCCCGGATGGCGCTGTGCGCCCTCACGCCTCTGGGGCAGCCCAATGTGGTGCAGGCGCTGGCGCGCTTCGGTGCCGAGGAACTCTGGCGGGGATTCCTCTCCCAGCCGGACACGTCGTGGGGGAGGCGGGCGGAGGTGATCGATCTGCCTGGGCTGCAGCGGAGCACAGAGCGCTGCGGGTCCAGGTTCATCATCCCGGGAGATGACGAATGGCCGTCCGCCCTGGCCGGCCTGGCAACGGCGGAGGTCGCCAAGCAGACCGGCGAGCCCATCGGGCTGTGGATCAGGGGGCGGCCGCTGACCGGGCTGGGCGGTGGAGTGGCCATCGTCGGTTCCCGGGCCTGCACCACCTACGGCGAACACGCAGCCGTGACGCTGGCGGCAGACCTGGCGATGCAGGATCATCCCGTCATCAGCGGGCTTGCGTACGGGGTGGACGCTGCCGCCCACAGGGGTGCGCTCGGGGTCCGTGGCACCACGGTGGCGGTGCTGGCCAGCGGGGTCGACGAGCCCTACCCGGCGGCCAACAGCCGCCTGGCCGATCGGATCATCGAGTCGGGCGCGCTCGTGTCGGAGTTGCCTCCGGGTTACCGCCCCACCCGCTATGCCTTCCTGGCACGCAACCGGATCATCGCGGCGCTGGCGGACGCGGTGATCGTGGTGGAGGCTGCCGCGCGGTCCGGCGCCAAGAACACTGCCTCGTGGGGCAACTCGCTGGGCCGCCCGGTGCTCGCGGTGCCAGGCCCCATCACGTCGTCGCTGTCGTCCACGCCGCACAAGCTCATCCGCGACGGCGAGGCCATCCTCGTCACGGGTGCTGAGGACGTCCAAGCGGTGCTGTCCCCGTTGGGCGCAGTGGCCGAGCCCACCGGTCGTGGAAAAAGCCGGCCCATCGACCAGTTGCCGCTCCCGCTCATGGAGATCAGGGAGGCGATTGGCTCGAAGGAGCGCGTGAGCGCTGCGCAACTGTCCGCCCGTACCGGCCAGGCGATGATGGACGCGTTGGCCAACGCTGCAGAACTCGTGGAATCCGGGTGGCTCGACGAGCAGGGCGGGCTCTTCTCCCTGCCCACCATGCGCTGAACGGACGAGGCCCCGGGGCCGCGGCAGAGCCGCAGGCCCCGGGGCCCCGTTCGGTTGATCGCGTCAGCGCTTCTCGGGGCCGCCGAACATCACGATGTTGTTGAACACCCACTGGTTGGCCTGGCTGAAGGTGTAGCCGCGGGAAGGCTTCGCAGTGGCGCCGTACACCGTCGTCATGGTGTAGGAGCGGCACGCGCCGGTGCCGGTCTGGGCGGTATGGCATTCAGTGCGCCACTTTCGCCCACCGGAGGTGAAACCGTCCTCATCGCCCGCGGCGAGGGGGTTGCCCTGCCACGCCGCCTCCGTCATGTAGGGGAGGTAGGTGAGGTTGTTGAAAGCCCAGTCAGTCCTGCGCACGAAAAGGCCGTTCTCAATTCGAACAACCGTGGCGAGAATCTCCGTGCGGCAGCGCTCAGTCCGAGAATACGGCTCGCACTGTGTTTTCCACTGTCGCCCATTGACAGAGTGCTGCCCTGCGAGGGTGTAGGGCGCCGTGCGTGTGTGTCGGGAAGCACCCACGTGCAGGAGATCCACCGGTGAAAGGGCGAAGACCGCCTGGGTCGTTGCGCGGAGCCATTGGCCACGCGCGATGCTGGAGATCGTGCCGTCAATATGCGCGTCCTTGTTGTAGGCGATAGCTCCGGTGTTTTCGGGTCCCGTCAACTGCAGCGTCTTGACCCAGCTGCCGATTTTCGAAACGACCGTTGGCTCGAGGCCGGACAGGGCTGCGGCCACCAGCCCTGAGGAGTTTGTGTTCCGGCTCGGTGTGAAAGGTATGGCGCCTGTGTACGAGCCATCAGTTTGCTGCTGAGCCTTCAGCCAGGCCACTGCCTTGGCAAGCGGGGACTTGGCAGCGGTCACACCAGCCGCGTCAGCGGCGCGCAGTGCCATCACGAGCATGGCCGTTCCGTCAGGATCGTGTGATTTCTTGGCCACGTCACAGTGTTTAGCCGGATCGGCGTCGAAAAACATTGGAAATGCGCCGCTGGAGCATTGCTGACCGGCGAGAAACGAGACCGTGTTCGGCGGAAGGACACTGGTTCGAGTAAGTCCAATCATGATGTAGGCCTGGCCGAAAGCGTTGGTACCGGCCGCGTGCCCAGGCATGGCTTTGTCAGTAAGGGAGCCTTCTGCGAGTTTTGCTGGGTTGATCCCACCGAACGAGGTGGTTGATTTTCCAGCCGCTGCGAGGGTGACAAGAGCCTTCCCGATCATGCCGTTGTCGGGGCTGCTGCCCGTTGTCAGGTCCTTGAAACTCGGGCCCGACGCATTCTGAACACCAGCCAGCCAGCGATCAATTGTTGCCTGTGGCGCGCCCACTGCAACGGCGCCCAGCGCCGCATCAAGAGTCAAGCCGATGTCCGGATAGTCCTCGTAGGAAGACAATGTGCCATTGGGGTTAGTCTGGGCAGCCACCCAGGTCATGGCCGCGCGGGCATCGCTGGTGGTGTCAGCGGAGGCAAGGGAGCCGAGGCCTAAAGTGAGGCCGGCAATCAGGGGGAGCGCCATCAGGCGGGTGCGCATACGCACTGAGGATCCTTTCGCGTAAGACCCGCACACGATGTGCGGGTGATCCATGCACGAGCTTCGGTCCGACTTCTCCACTGGAGTTACGGTTGCGCGTCAGTCCCGGATTCACACCGGCGTTCTCCGCTCGACGCCCCTGACTCTATCAACCGGTGTGGACCCTGGCCATTCCCGAGGCCCGGCGCAGCACCGTGAGCACGGGGCGGCCCACGATCAGCAGCGCAATGGTGGTGGTGATGGCCCGGCCCGTGTCCCAGCCCGCAGTCGAGGTGAGGAGGGTAAACCAGCCGAAGCGGGTCAGGTTCTCGAGGATGGGGCCGCCGGGCACGTAGTCGAGGCTGCCGCCGGTGCCGTCGAGATTGATCCCCGTGATGAACGGCCAGAACCACATGTTCATCAGCGCCCCGTAGAGGTAGGCCGACACGATGCCCAGCCCGATCAGCATCCCGATCTCCCAGCCACCCTTCACTCTTTTGGGCAGCAGGCCGGCGGCCAGGCCCACCCAGGCGGCACACAGCATCTGGAAGGGCAGCCACGGACCCACGCCGGCGGTCAGCAGCGCAGAGGCGAACAGCGACGTGAACCCCAGCAGGTAGCCAAAGCCGGGGCCGAAGGCCCTGCCGGCGAGGATCAGCAGGAAGAAGACCGATTCGATGCCGGCCGTCCCCGCTCCCAGGGCGGGGCGGATGGCCGCGTTGATGGCCGACAGCACCCCCAGCACCGCCAGCGAGCGGGCGTCGAGTCCGCCCTCGCTGACCTGGGCGATCACCAGTAGCAGGATCACCGGCAGGAGCGCCGCGAAGACGAAGGGGGCGTCGTCGGCATGCTCGGGGGCGACCCCGACGGCCGGGATGAGGAGCGGCCAGCCGATGGCGAACAGCCCCAGCACGGTGGACAGTGCCATCACCAGCCAGCTGCGCCAGCCGATGGCGACGCCCACCACCGGCGCCGGGATCTCCAACGTGGGGTCAGCGGGCCGCATCGAGGAACTCCTCCACCGTGAGCAGCGGAACGGGGTTGACCACCTTCGCCACCTGGGTGGCCAACAGCGCGGACCCCGCGAGGACATCGCGCGTGGGGCCGTCGGAGACGACCTCGCCCTCGGCCATGACCACCACCCGCTCGCAGGTCTGGGCCACCATCTCCACGTCGTGGGTGGCGATCAGCACCGCGCGGCCATCGGCGGCCATCCCGGCCACGATCTCTGTGAGCGCCTGCTTGGCTGCGTAGTCCAGCCCGCGCGTGGGTTCATCGAGCAGCACCACCCGGGGGTTGCCTGCCAGTTCCACGGCGAGGACGACGGCGAGCTTCTGGCCCTCGGACAGGTCGCGCGGGTGCGCGTCGGGCTCGATGTCCGGCACCAGCCTGCGCAGCAGCGCCAGGGTGCTGCCCGTGGGCAGGCCGGCGCTGCGGTCGCTCTGCTCACATTCGGCGGCCACCGACGTGAGGTAGAGCAGGTCCGAAGGGGTCTGGGGCACCAGCGCTATGCCCGGCACCTCGGAGACCTGGCCAGGGGCGGGCATGGTGACGGAGCCGCCGTCGCGCCTGCCCGCGCCGTGCAGTGCCCACAGGAGGCTGGACTTGCCGCACCCGTTGCGGCCCATCAGCGCGGTGACCTCGCCCGCGTGCAACGTGAGGTCGACGCCGGCCACGGCGACCTTCGATCCGTAGCGCACGATGATGTCGCGGGCGGTGAGCTCCGGCTCCGTCCGGGGGGTCGGCGTGGGGAGAGCCGGCGGTACCTCGGCCCAGGCGCGCCGATGCTCTGCGGCGAACCGTCGTCCCTCGCGGATGGTGAGGGGCAGCGGCGACCAGCTCATGCGGGTGCCCAGCTCGACGAGCGGGGGCTTGATGCTGGCCTTCGCCAGGATGTCGCGCGTGTCGCCGTGGTGCACCTCATCGCCCACCAGAAGCACTGAATCAGCGAACTCGATGACGCGCTCCATCCGGTGTTCGGCGATGACGACGGTGGTACCGAGGTCGCGCACCAGCCGGCTGATGATCGCCAGCACCTCCTCGGCCGCGATGGGGTCGAGGGCCGAGGTCGGCTCATCCAGGACCAGCACCTTGGGCGAGCTGGCCAGCACGCTGCCGATGGCCACCCGCTGCTGTTGGCCGCCCGACAGGGTGCGCAGGTTGCGGTCGCGGAGTTCCGCGATGCCCAACAGGTCCAGCGTCTCCTCCACCCGCCGTCGCATCTCGGGAGGCGCGAACCCCAGTTGCTCCATGGAATAGGCGAGTTCCTCTTCCACGGTGTCCGTGACGAAGCCCGCCAGCGGGTCCTGGCCGACGTAGCCGACGGTGGTGGCGAGCTCGCGGGGCTGCAGGAGCGTGGTGTCGACGCCGTCGATGAAGACGCGGCCGGTGCGGATGCCGCCGGTGAACCGCGGGACCAGGTTGTTGATGCAGCCCAGCAGCGTGGACTTGCCGGTGCCGGTGGGCCCCACCACGAGGCAGAGTTCGCCCTCGTCGATCCGGAAGCCCACCGCGTCGAGGCGCAGCGTCTCGCTGCTGGCGTAGTGGAAGGAGATGTTCTCGAAACGGATCATGCCCTGGTCCTCCTCTGGACGGCGGTGGGCGGCGGGGTGACGAATGTGGGCAGCGCCGCGAGTCCCAGCGCCAACAGCAGCGGGAGCGTCAGTTCCGGCCAGACGAAGGGATAGATGCTGGGGAACAGCGCCCCTGCGTCGTCGGAGTCGGCGATGAGGTAAACCACCGCCGCGGCGCCCACCCCCGCGGCCACCGCCACGGTTTCCGCCAGCGCCCATCGGATGGGCCGGTACTGGCTTCGCTTCACCGTTCGCCCGGAGACCCGAAGGGCACCCACCGCGGCGGTGACGCCGGCGAGGAGGAGCAGCGTGGAGGCTACCGGCACCCGGAACACGTACTGGTCCGGCGCGGCGGCGAGGAAGCGGTAGGCCCACACCGCCAACAGCGACATCGCGCCCAGCCCCAGCGCCAACGAGACGGCCCTGTCCCTGGGGGAGGCGCTGCCGGCCCGGCCGTAGCCGCGCACATCCATGGAGGCGGCCAGCGCCAGGGAGCGCTCGAGGGCGTCCGACAGGACGGGCACGATGATGGTCTCCACCACCTTCAGCCGCTGCCTGCGACCCCGTGCGGCCGGCGCGCGGCGCAGCCTCCGGGCGCGGGCCACGCGCTGCAGGGAGTCTCCCAGCTGGGGGAGCGCGGACACGGCCACCACCATCACAGTGCCCAGTTCATACAGCGCGCCGGGCAGGCTGGCGAGGAGCTTCTTGGGGTTGGCCAAGGCGTTGGCGGCGCCCACGCACACGATGATCGTGGCCAGGCGCATTCCGTCGTAGAAGCCGGTCAACACCGCTTCCAGGGAGACCGGCCCGAGCAGCCGGATGCCCCGCACCCAGACGGGCAGCGGGACCTCGGGCAACGTGAAGAGGACGGTGGGGCCGTCGCCGCCTCCGAAGACGATCCGGAACGCCACACGTAGCACCACGATGAACAGGCCCAGGTAGAGGTACAGCTTGAAGGCCCTTCCCCAGGGCGAGTCTGCGCGTCGTGCGATGACCACCAGGGAGGCCACTGCCATGAAACCCGCCAGCAACAGCGGGTTGGAGGTCGACGACGCGGCGACGGCGAGCGCGAGCGCCCACCCCCACCAGGCGAACGGGTGCAGTTGTCGGGGAAGGAAGTAGCGTTTGATCACAGGCCGCGGCGTCGCCACCACATGACGCCACCACCCAGCCCGATGGCGGCGACGGCCCCTGCTCCGACGAGCGTGCCCGTCGGCACGCCGCCGTCATCGGCGACAGTGGCGGCCACCGGCGGGGCACCTTCCGGTGCCGCCACCTGCTCGTCAGTGGGGCTCGCTGACGCAGCAGCGGTTTCCGTCACGACGGATGCGACGGTGGGGCTGGCCGACGCGGAAGGCGTGGCCTCGACGTTTTCGGGGGCCGCGGACGACGGCGTGATGGCCGGGGCCTCAGGGCTCGCGCTCCGGCTCGGCTCCGTCGGCGTGCTGACGACGCGGGGCTTGGTGCTCGTTCGGGGCTGCGTGGTCGTCCTGGCCGGGGCCGCAGTGGTGGGGGCCGCCGGCGTCGTCGCGGGAGCCGGCGTGGTGGCAGCGGCCGTCGTCGCGGCAGGGGCTGTCGTGGTGGCCGCCGGTGCCTGGGTGGTGGGTGCCGGCGCCTTCGTGGTGGGGGCGGGCTGCGGCTTCACCACCCGGTGCGACGGCGTCACGCCGGGCGGCGGGTTGCTGTTCTCGGTGTTGTTGAGGGAGAAGGACCAGCCCTCGTAGCCGCCGGGGATCACCTCACGGTTGCCTCCGCCCATCTGCGAGAAGGTCCAGGAACCGTTGTTGGGGGCGTGCCAGTAGCTCCAGAACGCCGTCTTGGGCGGGGTGTCGACGCAGCGTTCCCTGTAGTCGGGGCTGCCGTCCACCGGGATGCTCTCGTTGAGCGAGGGGCGCCCGTTGATCCGGCACACGAAGCCGGGCCCGTCGTGGAGGGTTCCCTCGGCCGACAGGCCGGCCAGTTTGAGGAGCCCGAGGCCGCTGGTGCCTCCGGGTACGTCCTCGACGCACTTGATGATGCGTCCGCCGCCCAGCTCCTGGTGGTCCACCACGAGGGTGACCCCGGTATCCGTCGTGCAGTGACCGTCTGTGACGGCTGCCGAGGCGGACGGTGATGCCACCCAGCTACCGGCGACGGCCAGGAACAGGGAGGCGAGCAGGGCGGCAGGACGCACGTTCATCAGTTACCGGTCTTGGGCAGGCCCGGGCGGCTCGGAGCGGCGGTGGCTGTGGCGGTGTCTGCGACCTCCACCGAGGCGGAGGGCGAAGCAACCGGCGATGCGGACACCGTCGGCGAGGCGGACGGGGCGGGGGACTGGCTCACCGAGGGGCTGGGCGACGGGCTGGGGGCGGGCTCCTCGTCGGTCAGCACCACACCCTCGACGGGGTTCACGGCGGGAGCGAGCGTCTGGTCCATGAAGTTGTAGTCGTCCTGGAGCTTCAGGGCCAGCACCTCCGAGGGGTACATCTCCAGTTCGGCGACGCCGACCTCCGCGAATTCCCACTCGCCGGGGTACGTGCCGTCGTCGTTGGGCGACATGAAGTAGACGGACCACCACTCGGTGCCCTCGGAGAGCCGGCCGTCCACGGTCTGGATCCAGCTGTCATCCTCGGTCACGCCGGTGCTCAGGAGCGCCTCCTGGGCGCTGGCGAACTCCGTGGCGCAGGCCCCGGTAACGGTCTCGTCGTATTCGATGTGGACCCAGACGTTGCCTGCCTGCACGCATTCTTCGGCTTCGCTGGGGGCGGCGGCGGCATGCAGCGCAGGGATGGCGAGACCGATGGTCAGGACGGCGGCGGTGGGAACGGCAAGGCGGTTGAGGGCGGTGCGTCGGAGCATCTGCTGGACCTCTTCTGTGTAGGTCCGTCGCCCGAGAGGCGGTTCCGCTGGTCGCGACGGAGGTAACCGTGGTGCCGGGCGGAGGTCCGACTCCCCGCAGCAGCGGGATCACGGTTGCGCGACAGTTCCGGGATCTCACCGAATTCAGCCGTCCGACAAGAGCCCATGCTATCGAAAGAACTAGGCTGGCGCGGAACCGCATCGAGTTAGGAGACACCCATGGGCCCACAGGCCATCGTGTTCGACATGGACGGCACGCTCACGGACACAGAGGAGATCTGGGACCAGGTGCGTCGCGGGCTCGCCGCCGACGCCGGGCTGACCTGGCCGGACGGGTCGACCCAGGCGATGATGGGCATGTCGACGCAGGAGTGGGCCCGGCACCTGGTCGATGTCGTGGGGCTGCCGTACGCGCCGGAGGAGGCGGCCCAGCGCACCATCGAGGGGATGGCGGCGGCTTATCGCAGGGGCATCACGGTGCTCACCGGAGCGGTTGAAGCGGTGCGACGGATGGCTGAGCGCTACCCGATCGCCATCGCCAGCTCGTCGCCCCGGCTGCTGATCGACACCGGGGTCGAGGTGATGGGTCTGGCCGACGTCGTCCGGGTGAGTGTCTCCACGGAGGAGGTCGAGCGCGGCAAGCCCGCCCCCGACGGCTACCTCAGGGCCTGTGAACTGCTCGGCGTTGACCCCACGCGGTCCGTGGCCGTCGAGGATGCGACCAACGGCATCAAGTCGGCCCTGGCGGCCGGGATGGCCGTGGTCGCCGTACCGCCCCACTTCCACCCGCCGGCCGCCGAACTCCTGGCTGAGACCACAACGCTCGAGACCCTCGACGAGCTCACGCATGAGCTTGTCGAGGGCCTCGTGGCGGATTGAGCCGCGCTAGAACCGCCAGTTGACCTGGCGGCCCAGGGTGCCGCGGAGGGCTTCGGCGGCTTCCTGGCCCGACGCCTTCTTCAGCTTGGACTGCATCGCCGAGATCTTCTCGCTGATGCAGAGCCGCTGGGCGGCGTCGGCGTTGACCTCTTCGCTGATGAACCGCTGCATCGCGCCGGTGGCCATCTCGGCCAACTTGGCGTCAGCAGCGGTCTTCGAGCGGAGCCGCTCGAAGTACCAGTCGGAGGCCAGCACGTTGTCGCGGTCGAACATGGCGCGGAACGCCTCGTCGTGCAACGTCAGGCGCTCGGCGGAGCTTCCGGTGGCCATGATCTCCAACAGCGCCCGGATCGGCGGCACCGCCAGCGCGATGGTCCCGTCGTCGATGTACGACTGGGCCACCCGCTGGTGCGTCTTGACGATGGTGCGCACTGATTCTGCGTAGGCGTCGATGTCCTGCAGTTCAGGCTTCAGCATGGGCTCTGAGAACACCACGTGCGGGTGCATGAAGATGCGACCGAAGTACTTCGACTGGAACTTCGCGGTCATGCGGTAGCCGAGGCGGGAGGCCTCCAGCGTCTCGCCGTCGTGTTCGAAGTCCTCGACCCGCTCCAGGGCGCCTTCGCCGATGAGGTGCTTCGCGTCACGTTCCTCGGGCGTCATCCGGCAGAACACCTCCGGCACGAGCAACGAGATGTCATGGTCGACGCGCACGTTGGGGCCGATGACCCCGGCGCTGGAGAGCCAGCCGTCGTACCCGGTGAGCGCGAACGACAGGAAGGCGGCGTTGAGGTCCACGGCGGAGGGCAGCGCGTTGAACGGGCCCTTCGTCATCGCACCCTCGGAGCCCGCGCCCGTCGTGGACGGCGACTTGCCGGTCATCGACGAGATGAACTCCATGAACAGCTCAGGCAGTTCCATGTAGTGCAGCGGGGCGTAGGAACACAGCGGCGGCACGCCCTCTTCGGCCGCGTTGTTGCGGCGGCCGGCTGCCACGATGTCGACGGGGAGGCGCAGCGGCGCGTCCATCGGCAGCGACCGGTGGAGGCGAGTGACCATTTCGGCGGTTGCGGTGGCCCTCGGGTGGGAGACGTCGGAGCGGATCTGCAGGTAGCGCGGGTTCTTGGAGCGGGCCCCGTTGATGATCCTGGGATGGGCGGAGGAGACGAAGTAGCCGGCCTTCTGGTTGCCCTTCGCCATGCGGCGGATGAGCTTCTGCATCGGCTTGGTGAACTTCGAGAACTCGATCGCGTTGTCCACCAGGGCGCTGGCGTCGTCGCGGGTCAGGGGCTCGAAGTTGCTGATGAACGCGCCGCCGGCGATGTCGGCCTCTGCCTGCTTGTCGTAGCCGCGGTGGATGGCGTCGTCGGGCCGTTGGAAGAGCAGCGACTCGCAGTTGGTCGTGTACTTGCGCGACAACCCGTCCTCGCGCCCGGCCGCTTCACCCGGCACGACGATGGAGGCGCTGATGTCGTCCTCCGTCTGCACCTTGGCTGAGGGATGGAAGTCGTGGCGCAACCCGAAGAGCCGCCAGGAGCCGTCCGGTGCGAACCCCACCCGCAGCATGTTGACCGTGATCTTGTCGCCGTCGAGACGCATGGCGTGACCGGCGCGACCGTTGATGCGACCCACCGAGAAGTGAGAGGCCCAGTCGCCACCCCACTCGGGGCGGTAGAAGCGCTTGACCACGAACACGAGTTCCTTGATGTGGTGGGGGATGGTGGCCAGCCACTCGTTGTATTCGTCGGTGAACTCGCGGCTGGGGGTCAGGAGTTTGATCACGGAGCCCACGCTGCGCGCGTCGGACAGCAGTGGGCGGTGGTCGTCCGCGGCGGGGTCGATGAACCGCGTCGAGAAGTCGCGGTCGACGATCGCAGCGACGGCGGCCATGTCCTCGACGAAGTCGTTGACGTAGGCGTTGCCGAAGACGAAGGCGTCGGTGATGGACTTGGAGATCTCGGACTTGCCGCCGCCGGACACCGTGGCCGGCTTGTGGCAGTTCGTGGCGACGGGCGAGGTGCCCAGCAGCGTCCACTGGTCGCCGTCGGCCGCGATGTGACCGAGTTCGACGAGGTAGCCGTCCGGGCCGACGTACTGCACGTCGGCGCGCAGCGGGATCGTGCGGGTCTCACCGTCGATGGGCCAGCTCACCGTCGAATCGCGCAGCGAGTAGCTCGCCTGTTCCGGCACGAGGATGACGTGCGGCTGCTCTGCGTCGAGGGCGTGGCCCTCGGGCTGGACGGTGAAGCGCTCGGGGTCGCGGGCCACCACGTCGGCGATCCTGAATGACTCGTCCGTGTAGGTGGCGGTGAAGGTCTGGCCCAGGTTGTAGCGGGGGAAGGCGATGGCGCCGCCCGAGTGCTCCTCCTCGACGAGGCCCAGGAGGTTCGCGGCGTAGCTGATCTGCGCCTTGACCTCCTTCTTGCAGTAGCCGAAGTAGTTGTCGGCGATGACCGTGACGATGACGCCACGCTCGTCGCGGGCACAGGCCTTGAAGGCGGAGCCGCCGTTGTAGAGCTCGTCCTCGTCCTTCCAGCACATGCCGTCGCGGCGCTGGCGCTCAGTGGCGTCGTCCCAGTGGGGTAGCCCGAGGTCCTTCTTCCTCAGCCTGGTCAGGTGGGGTGCCAGGATGACGGCGCCGGTGTGGCCCGTCCAGGTCTCGGGGTTGAGGCTCGCGTCGTTCTCGGGGATGTACGGGTCGCCGCCGTTGCCGAAGATGCCCTCGACGAAGTCGAGGTTGGCCATGAGGGTGGCGGGGGCGAAGAACCGGGTCTCCATGGACTTCTGCTGGATGTAGCCCGGCACTTCCGGCACCACGATGGGGCGCATCAGCAGCGAGACCCAGCACTTCGGCTGCTCCGGCTGCTCAGAGGTGTAGGGCAGGATCATCGCCTCGGCCGGCGGGTTGAACGCCTCCTCCAGCAGTTTGCCGAAGGTGCCTCGGGGCACGGCGATCTTGTCGTCCTGGATGGGCAGGCCACCCTCGGCGATGTGGAACACGCCCTTGGTGGTGCGGCGGTCGTTGGCCGGGTTGTGGAGGATGCCGTTGACGAGGCGGTAGCTCGTGAGTTGTGCGGAGGTGAAGGTGTCACCGTCGACGGGGAGGCTCATCTCGCGCGCGAGGCCCGCCTGGTCGAGCACCAGGGTCTGGCGGGGGAGCCGGGGCTTGGCGTCGACGCCCTCGAGATAGGCATCGAGGAAGTTCTGGATCCGGGTGTCGACCGCGGGGAGGCGGTGCCCGAGGCGCCGGTTGGCTTCCCTCTGACGCGCCAGCACGGGCCGGACCAGGTTAAGGGCCTCCTGGGAGTCCTTGCCCTCGACGAGGGGAAGTCCCAGCAGGCCGAGGCGGAGATTGATTGCAGCGGTGTCCGCGAAAGTCGCCATGGCCCCACTCTATGGAGGGGGCGGTGGCGACAGTCACGCCGGGGTGGCTCATCGCTCAATCCCGGTGGCGCTACGATGCGTCGGCTGCTCGATCGCTCAGTGCTCTGAGCGTCCCTATGGCGGCCGGCTCAGTTGGCGGCCGTGTGGACCGCTTCGATTCCGTTGACCACTCGCTCATTGAGGCCCGCGAGGTGAGCGAAATCCTTCGGCGGTTCACCCCGGTACAGCGGACGGACGGTGGTCAGCACCTCATAGAGATCGTCCTTGGTGAACTGGGACCTGCGGGACAGCAGACGCAGTTCGCCACGCGCGTTGCGCACGTCGCGGAGCCGCCCGCGCCAACCGGGGTTGGAGAGGGGCGCGTCATCGGTGTCCATCGCGTCCGCGAGCTCGCCCAAGGAGCCGATCAGTTCGTCGATCTTCACGCGGACCGCATCGGGGTCGAAGGCGGACAGCGTCACCGGGGCGTCGTCGTCGGCCGAAGATCGGCCGAACAGCTTGTTGAGAATGCCCATGGGTGACTCCTGTGTCCGGGGGAGGGTATTGAGCAAGCGTACCGAAGCCTGACGCACCCAGGTGGCGCGGCCCTCCGTCACAGGCTGAGCACGGTGAGCCACCCCGCCAGCGCCAGCAACGTGACGGCGAGCACCGGGACGGTCAGCACGATGCCCACCTGGAAGTACGTGCCCCACCCGATGTGCATGCCCTTCTTGTCCAGCACCGACAACCACAGCAGGGTCGCCAGGCTGCCGATGGGGGTGATCTTGGGCCCGAGGTCGGCGCCGATGACGGCTGCATAGGCCATCAGTTCCCGGGTCAGGCCGGTGACCCCTGCCGCGTCGATCCCGAGGGCGGCGATCAGGGTGGTGGGCATGTTGTTCATGACGGAGGACATGACCGCCACGAGGAAGCCCGTGCCGACGGCGGCGGCAGTGTGACCATGGCCCGCCACCCATGCCAGCAGCTGGCCGAGGTGATCGGTCAGGCCGGCGTTGCGCAAGCCGTAGACGACGAGATACATCCCCAGGCTGAACAGGACGATCTGCCACGGCGCGGACCGCACCACGGTCCAGACGTCGATGATGGGACGCAGCGCGGTGGAAGTGGGCGCAGCATTCGAGGTGTGGGAGGCGTGGTCGACCTGCGCAGCGGGGAGGTCCGTGGCGACATGTCCCGCACCCACGCTGAGCAGTTCCTCGGCATCCTCCACGGGGGTGCGCGTTTGCGGGGCAGCAGGCAGCAGCAGGCCGAACAGGGCCCGGGGCTGCCGGGCCGCGATCAACGAGATGACCACGGCGCAGGTGCCGCCACTGCTGCCACGGGCACTCCGAGGGGATCGGCGGGCCAGCGCGACGGCGGCTCCTCCCAACGCTGTCCACCCGATGCCCAGTCCGCGGGGTTGCCAGATGACCAGCACGAGAGTCGCCACGAAGATTGCTGCCGCCAGGACCATGGTCCACCCTGACATATCGATGAAAATCGATATGAACCTAGGGGCCAACCTCCCTCCAGGTCAAACCCCGGTGCGGGAGGTGCGCTTCACTGACGCTCAAGGACGCCGAGGTCGCTCAGCAGCGCCTTCACCCTGGTCTCGAGGTCGTCCGCGATCCGCCGGAAGTCCTCGATGGGGCGGCCGTTGGGGTCCTCTACCGCCCAGTCCTCGTAGCGCTTCCCGGGGTAGAACGGGCACTCGTCGCCGCAGCCCATGGTGATCACGACGTCCGAGGCCTCCACGGCGTCGTTGGTGAGCGGCTTGGAGAACAGGTAGGTGGCATCCATGCCACGCTCGGCCAGGACTGCCTCGGCGTCCGGGTTGAGCTTGCCCGCAGGCCTGGATCCTCCCGAGCGCACGTTGACCCGTCCATCGGAGAAGTGCTTTGCCATGGCAGCGGCCATCTGCGAGCGTCCCGCGTTCTGGACGCAGACGAACAGCAATTCCGGCTTGCCGTCGGTGGGCTGTCCCTTGGCCTTCGCTGCAGCGCGGAGCTTGTCGTGGGCGAACCGCTCCACGAAGAGCGGCAGGAACTGGGGTGCCTTGGTGGTGGCTGCCAGTTCGGCGTGGGCCGTGCGAACGGCGGCGCGCACCTCGTCGTAGCTGAAGATGCCGTCATAGTGCCGTGCCAGGTCGCCGACGATGCCGCGGTACCGCTCGAGGTCTGCACGGTTCTGCCCGGTCACCTCGAGGACCAGTTCGGCCACCCTGGTGAAGATGTCCTCGCGGACCAGCCGCATCCGCTCCTCGCCCTCGATGCCGCGGAGGCTCGGCTCGTCTGTGTCCCAGACCTCGACGGGGGCGGTCATGCCGGGGACCGGCTCAACTTGCGCCTCGGTTCCTACGAGGATGACGTGGGTGGCGGCCCTCAGCATGTCGTCGGTGAGTTGTTTCGGCGACTCGCCCTCCATGGAGGCCCCCACCTCCGCGAGTGCTTCGACGGACGCCTCGTTGAGGGATGATCCGGGCTTCGTGCCCGCTGACGTGACCTCCACGGCGTCGCCGCCGAACTGGCGGGCGAGGGCGGCTGCCATCTGCGATTTGCCGCCGTTCTTGACGCACACGAACAGGAGGTGGGGCTTGGTCTTGGGCATCAGTTCCACTTTCTCAGGGGCGGGGGGAGTCTCAGCTGGACGAGTTGTATGCTCAGAGAATCATATCGATGTGCATCAATACAAGGGAGTCTCATGATGAGCGCGATCAAGGTCTTTGAACCGCCGCTGTGCTGCAACACCGGTGTCTGTGGCACCGATGTGGACCAGACACTGGTGGACTTCGCTGCGGACGTCGCCTGGTTGAAGGAGCGTGGGGGTGCGGTGACGCGGGCGAACCTGGCGTCGGACCCGGCAGCCTTCGCAGAGGAAGAGGCGGCCAAGGAATTCATGCGGGTGGCCGGCATCGACGGCCTACCGCTGGTCGTCGTGGGCGGCACCACCGTCCTCACCGGCCGTTACCCGGACCGCTCTGAGCTGGCGCGATTCGCCGGCGTCGACGAACACCCGGATCTGGGCCTCACGGCTGCCACCGCTGGTGAGGGCGGCTGCTGTGGCGGAGGCGGATGCTGCTCATGAGGTTCCTCACGGACCTGCCCCGCAACGTGTTCCTCACCGGTAAGGGCGGGGTGGGGAAGACCAGTGTGGCGTGCGCCCTGGCCACGCGGCTGGCGGATGAGGGCAGGCGTGTCCTGCTGATTTCCACCGACCCTGCGTCCAACGTCGGACAGGTGTTCGGCGTCGAGGTGGGTCACCGCGTCGTGTCGGTGCCGGCCGTCCCTGGGCTCGATGCCATTGAGATCGACCCGGAGGAGGCTGCCCACCGCTACCGGGAGCGGACTCTCGCCCCGGTGCGCGACTTCCTGAAGCCTGAGGATCTTGCGGCGGCCACCGAGCAGCTGTCGGGGTCGTGCACGACGGAGGTGGCCTCGTTCAACGAGTTCACCGAACTGCTGGCAGAACCTGCCCGGACGGCGGCCTACGACCACGTGATCTTCGACACCGCACCTACGGGACACACCATCCGGCTGCTGGAACTGCCCGGCGAATGGACGGGGTTCCTCGACGAGGGGTTGGGCGACGCTTCGTGCCTCGGGCCGATGTCCGGGTTGGACAAGGCCCGCGGCACCTATGCGGCGGCCGTCGAGGCGCTGGCGAGCCCGGCGCGCACGAGGATCATCCTGGTCGCCCGGGCTGATCGGTCCAGCCTCGACGAGGCTGAGCGTGCACTGCTCGAACTGGCCACCGTCGGCATTCATGCCAGCCACCTCGTCGTGAACGGAGTCCTGCCCCAGGAGGAGATCCACGATGCGCTCGCCGACGCCATCCGTGCCCGCGAGGCAAAGGCGGTGGAGCAGTTGCCCCTCGGGCTACGGCGCCTCGAGCTCGACACCTTGCCACTCAGGGCCACCAACATGGTGGGCGTCGACGCGCTGCGCCGGATGTTCGGCCCGGCGGATCCGCCCGCGGCCGTGGCGGCCGGACAGCCAGCGGCCGGCGCCCCGGGGCTCGGCGCCCTGGTCGACGCGTTGGTCAGCGCGGACAAGGGCCTCGTGATGTGTATGGGCAAGGGCGGCGTCGGCAAGACGACCGTTGCCGCTGCACTGGCCGTCGCGCTGGCCGAACGGGGCAAGGACGTACTGCTGACGACGACGGATCCCGCCGCGCATCTGGACAGGACCGTCGGCATGGACGCGGCGGGGATCGAGGTCACCAGCATCGATCCGGACCGCGCCACCCAGGACTACCGGGACCGGGTGATGGCCACGAAGGGTAAGAACCTCGACGCGGCCGGTCGCGCTGCGCTGGAGGAGGACCTCAAATCGCCGTGCACGGAGGAGATCGCGGTCTTCCAGGCCTTCTCGAAGGCGATCGCGCAGGCGGACAAGCGGTTCGTGGTGATGGACACCGCGCCCACCGGGCACACCCTGTTGCTGATGGATGCCACCGGCTCGTACCACCGGGAGGTGGCCCGCGGGTTGGGCAGTGCCAGGTTCACCACACCGCTCATGCGGCTCCAGGACCCGGACTACACGAAGCTGGTCATCGTCACCACCGCGGAGACGACCCCGGTGCTGGAGGCGCAGAGTCTCGTCGACGACCTGGCTCGGGCGGGGATCGCGCCCTGGGCGTGGGTGGTCAACCAGACCCTGTCCCAAACCGGCACCTCGTCACCCCTGCTCAGGCAGCGGGCGGCGAACGAGGCCGGTCCGCTGGCCCAGGTGAGTGCCGGCGCGCCCAGGCTGGCGCAACTCGTCATGCAGCAGGTCCCGCCGATCGGCGCCCAACTGGCGGGCCTGAGCGCCGCACGTTGAACCGGGGGCGCGGCCCGTCAGCAGCAGCGGGCCGCGTCCTCAGTGGTGGTGCCCAGGAACTCACGCGCCACCTCCAGCACGTCGCTGGCCGCCGTGTAGTGCGCCCAGCGCCCCCGCTGTTCGCGCGTCACGAGGCCGGCGGCCGTCAGCTTCTTCAGGTGGTGCGACAGGGTCGGCTGGCTGATGCCGAGAGTGTCGGGGATGTGGCAGGCGCAGGCGGTGCCGTCGGGGGAGTCCGCGATGTGGGTCAGGAGCCGTACCCGGGTGGGGTCTGAGAGCGCCTTGAAGAGTTCGGCCAGACACGCTGCTCGCTCTGCCGACATCATCGAGGTGGGGGCTGTTGCGCACTCTGGGGCGGTGGACATCCATCCAGCTTAGGTGCATTGACGAACGTCGATGCGCGACCCCGGAACTGCGACGGGGGATACTGGGTCATGGTCGTGCCCGACGAGGTGCTGGCCCGGCTCGAGGATTGCCGGGAGGAATTCCGAGGCCTCGTCAGGGAGGCGAATCCGGCAGATCTGGTGGCGCCCACCCGGGGCACCCGGTGGACGAACCGGGAGTTGCTGTTCCACATGTGGTTCGGCCAGCACCTCGCCAGGGTGTTCGTTCCGTTGTTCGGGGTCTTCGGCCGCCTGCCGCGCCCCGTCTCCGCGGGATACGCGCGTGGCCTGACGGCGTTGAGCCGGCCCTACAACTGGATCAACTACGCCGGACCGGTCGCTGGCGTGAGGATCGTTTCCAGGGGGCGACTTGAGCGGTGGATGGACGCCGACACCCGCTGGCTCCTGACCTGGGCCGGGGGCGCCAGCGACGCCGAATTGAGGCTCGGCATGCCGGTGCCCGAGAGTTGGGACCCCTACTTCGCGTCCTGGATGACGCGTCTCGACGTGCTGGACTGGGCGCCTAAGCACTATCGACACCACCGCGCCCAACTGACCCTGAGCCTCTGACCCCGGGACTGTGCGCATTCTGTGGCCACCCACCTCGTCGTGGCACTGCCCGGTCAGGCACTCCACCCCAGTAGCGCCTCACCGAGCGACAGCCCGCCGATGAGGATGCCGAGCGCCAGAACCGGGACCAGGAGGACAAGCAACGGACGGTCCCGCAACAGCCGGAGGCAGACCAGCAGGAGCACCACCCAGATCACCCAGAAGCCCAGGAGCCATGGCATAGGGGTGACAAGCCCCACCGTCAGGTAGATGTAGCCCACCACGAGGTGAGCGAGGATCCCCAGGATGCCGAAGGCCCGCTTCCAGCCCGGCGGGGTCGGCGACACGTCGGAAGCTTGCGTCATTGAGCCAAACTACGCCCACACCCTTCGTGCTGTGTCCGCCAGGCGTCCCGAACTGTTTCCGTCACGCGTTCCAGCGCGTCGGCCCTGCTCCTCCTGCCACATACTCATCCAAGGGCACCAGCCCCTGCTGCCAGGCGTGAATGACCGGTTGCACGATCCGCCAACATTCCTCGGCCACGTCACCGCGCACGGTCAGGAGCGGGTCGCCGCGGAAGATGGAGTCGAGGATTTCGCCGTAGGGCTTGAGCGGGCTCTCCGCGAGGTCCGTCGAGAGCACCGACTGGTCCAGCTGGAAGCGGTTGGACTCCGCGTTGGTCGACAGCCCCAGCCTGATGTTGGCGGGTTTCATGCCGATGCTCAGCACGTTCGGCGGCGCCTCCGTGAAGCCCTCCGGCACGTGGTCCACCGGACGGAAAGCCACGGTGATGCCGTTGCGGGCGTCGCCGAGCGCCTTGCCGCTGCGCAACCGGAACGGGACTCCGGCCCACCGGTCCGTGTTGATCCTCACGGTGAGTTCCGCCAGCGTCTCGGTGTTCCGCGAGGCGTCGACACCCGGCTCGTCGACGTAGTTCGGGACGGCCTCGCCGCCGACCCGGCCGGCCGTGTACCGCGCGCGACGGGAGGAGGCCACCGGGTCGTCATCCCACACGTGGGTGTGCCGGAGCATCAGGGCGATGAGGTCGCGAACGTCACGCTCGTTGAGCGACGGCGGCTCCTCCATCGCGAACAGGGCCAGGACCAGCAGGAGGTGGCTCTGGATCATGTCGCGGAGTGCACCCGCACCGTCGTAGTAACCGGCGCGGCCCTCGAGCGCCAGCACCTCGTCGACGGTGATGTCGACGCGCTCGATGTTCTGGTTGTTCCAGGCATGCTCGAAGATGCGGTTGGTGAAGCGGAGCCCCAGGAGATTGAGTACCACGGACTTACCGAGGAAGTGATCGATGCGGAAGAGTTGGTTCTCCGGCACGAGACCGGCGAGCACCCCGTTGAGTTCGCGGGCAGTTTCGAGGCTGGAGCCGAACGGCTTCTCCAGGGCGAGCCGGAGCCCCGGCGGAATCTCGAGGGTGGTCAAGGCCTTGCAGAGTTCGATCGAGATCCGGGGCGGGAGCGCCAGGTAGAGCACCGGTGCGTCGCCGAGGCCATCGAGCAGGGTGCGCAGGGCGCCGGCGTCGGTGAGGTCGAGCTGTTCGTAGCGCGTGGTGGCGATCACCCGTTCGACGCTCGCCTTGGCGCACCGACCACCCAGCGCCCCGCGGACGCGCTCAACCCACTCCTCCTGGGACAACTCATCGGCGGCGCACCCCACCAGGGTCACGTCGTATTCAGGGTTGGTCTCGAGCAGGGTCCCCAGACCGGGCAGGAGGAGGCGGGTGGCGAGGTCGCCTGAGGCGCCGAGGATCGCGAGCGTGACGGGAACGGCCATTTGCCCACTCTATGCACCCGGCCCGGGATCGGGCGCTACTCGCGCCCCTCCTCGAGTGGGATGAGCATCGTCCTGAATTCACCCGGCGTCGTGTGGAGCTGCCAGATGCGCTCCGCGACACCGTCGACGCCGTTGGCGACCTTCAGCTTGGGGATGGAGCCGGGGATCACCAACTGGACGACGCGGACGCCCTCGTCGGCCAGCGCCTCGTGCAGCATCTCGCCGTACGCGCTCTCTGCCGGGAAGCCCACCGACGTGCCCGAGAAGCCCGCCCGGGCCTTCACCGAGGTGCCGCCGTTGATGAGGATGATCGTGCCGTCGCCCGCGGCGCGCATCCCAGGCAGAACTGCACGGGCCGCCGTGATGAGCCCCAACGCTGAGAAGCGCAGCGCCTCGAGCGCCAGTTCGGGGGTGAGGTCGAGGACGGGTTCCAGGTATGACCGGGACGGGAGCGGGCTGTACTGCAGCGCGGTGATCGGACCCAGCTCGCCGGCCGCTGCCGACAGCGCGGCCTCGAGGGACGCGGCATCGCGGACATCGGCTGCATATCCGCGTGCCGTCACGCCGCCGTCGGCGAGCTCGGCCGCGAGGGCGTCCAGCTTTGCTTTGTCGCGTGAGACGAGCGCCACCGAGAACCCTTCGCGCCCGAACCTGCGCGCCACCGCGGCGCCCAGACCAGGCCCCGCCCCGACGATTGCCAACGTTGCCATGAGGCTCTCCTTCACTCAAAGTCCCCTCTCGCTGAGCGTAGCGTCGGCCTGAGCGGCGAAAGCGAAAGGGGTACGGATTCTCCGTCCGGGCAGATACACGAGAGGCTCCGGGTTACTGTGGCCTCGTGGCAGCAGCACCTGTCCGGACGGAGCATGACCAGGCAATAGCGAGCCTGCGATCGTCGTACGAGGCGATCCCGGCAGGCTCGCCGGTGCGCCTCGCCAAGCCCACGTCGAACCTGTTCCGTCCGAGAAGCGGCATGACAGCTCCCGGACTGGACGTTTCCGGCCTCACCGGGGTACTGGCCGTCGACCCCGTGACGCGCACGGCAGAAGTCCAGGGCATGTGCACCTACGAAACCCTCGTGGACGCCACGCTCGCCCACGGGCTGATGCCGCTGGTCGTCCCGCAGTTGCGGACGATCACCATCGGTGGTGCGGTGAGCGGGCTCGGTATCGAGTCCACGAGCTTCCGCAACGGCATGCCGCACGAGTCCGTCCTCGAGATGGACGTCTTCACCGGGGCCGGCGAGGTGGTCACGACAAGGCCCGGCGACGCCCTCTTCGACGCCGTGCCGAACTCCTACGGCTCCCTGGGCTATGTCACCCGGCTCCTGATCGAACTTGAGCGGGCGCCCGCCTTCGTCGCGCTGCGTCACCTGCGCTTCAGCGACACCGGCTCGCTGGCCGCCACCATCGCCGACATCTGCGCGACCCGCTCCCACGACGGCGCCGCGGTCGACGGACTCGACGGCGTGGCCTTCGCGCCCGGGGAGTACTACCTCACCCTCGCCACCTGGACCGACGCACCCTCCGGCCCTGTCAGCGACTACACCGGCCAGCAGATCTACTACCGCTCCATCCGGAGCCTCTCCACTGACCAACTCACCGGCCACGACTACCTCTGGCGGTGGGACACGGACTGGTTCTGGTGCTCGCGCGCCTTCGGCGTGCAGCACCCGTTGGTCCGCAGGCTGTGGCCCCGCCGCTGGCGCCGCTCCGACGTCTACCACCGGCTGGTCGGGCTCGACCGCCGCACCCGCCTCAGCGAGCGGTTGGACGCGCTCGCCCGCCGCCCGCGGCAGGAACGCGTGATCCAGGACGTCGAGGTGCCGGTGGAGCGGGTGGGGGAGTTCCTCACCTGGTTCGATGACGCCGTCGGGATGCGCCCGGTGTGGCTCTGCCCGCTGCGACTGAGGGCGACGGGCGGACCCGGCGCCCGGCCCTGGCCGACGTACCCCCTGCGCGGGGGCACCACCTACGTCAACGTGGGCTTCTGGGGCGCCGTGCCCGTCGGGCCGGACGCGCCGCTCGCGCCGCGCAACCGGGCGATCGAGGAGAAGGTGCAGGCGCTGGGTGGGCACAAGTCTCTCTACTCCGAGGCCTTCTATGACCGGGACACGTTCGAGCGTCTGTACGGCGGCGCGAATCTGGCCGCGGTGAAGGCCCGTTACGACCCTGACAACCGGCTGACCAGCCTGTACGAGAAGGCGGTGGAGGAACGATGAAACAGAACCTGAACGCACGGATGCCCATCGCCGACGCGGTCGCGTCGCTGCTGCGCGAGGGCATGCCCCTGAGATTCACGGCATCGGACGGGAGCGCGACCGGACCGGAGGACGCGGAGCTGGGCCTGGCGCTGCGCACCCGGCGCGGACTCGCGTACCTGCTGACCGCCCCCGGCGAACTCGGCATGGTGAGGGCGTACCTCGCCGGGGACCTCGAACTGAGGGGCGTGCACCCGGGCGACCCCTACGAGATCCTCAAACTCGTCCAGGACCGGGTGGCGTTCCGGCTGCCCAGCGCCCCCGAGGCGCTCGAACTGGCGCGCTCTCTCGGGCTCGAAACGCTCAAGCCGCCCCCGCCGCCCCCGCTGGAGTACCCGCCGCGCTGGCGGAGACTGGCCAGGGGACTGCGCCACTCGAAGGCCCGCGATTCGGACGCGATCTCGCATCACTACGACGTCTCCAACACGTTCTACGAACACATCCTCGGACCGTCGATGACCTACACGTGCGCCGTCTATCCCAGTGGGGATGCGACGCTGGAGGAGGCGCAGGCGGAGAAGTACGACCTGATCTGCCGCAAGCTGGGGTTGCGCGCCGGAATGCGGCTGCTCGACGTCGGCTGCGGTTGGGGCGGCATGGTGCGCCACGCGGCGAAGCATTACGGCGTGCGGTCTCTGGGGGTGACGCTGTCGCGCCAGCAGGCACTCTGGGCCACGGACGCCATCGCGCGTGAGGGGCTCCGCGACCTCGCCGAGGTGCGGCACGGGGACTACAGAGACGTGACCGAGAGCGGCTTCGACGCCGTGAGTTCGATCGGGCTGACGGAACACATCGGCGTGAAGAACTACCCCACCTACTTCGCGTTCCTGCGGGATCGGCTCCGGCCGGAGGGCCGGCTCCTGAACCACTGCATCACCCATTCCCATAACCGCCGCGAGCCGGTGGGCCCGTTCCTGGACCGCTACATCTTCCCCGACGGCGAGATGAGCGGGTCCGGCGTCATCATCAGGGACGCGCAGGACGCCGGGTTCGAGGTCATGCACGAGGAGAACTTCCGCCCGCACTACGCCCTCACGCTCGCCGCCTGGTGCCGCAACCTCGTCGACCACTGGGATGCCTGCGTGGCGGAGGTGGGGGAGACGAAGGCCCGTGCCTGGGGGCTCTACATGGCTGGTTCCAGGCTGAGTTTCGAACGCAACCACGTCCAGTTGCACCACGTTCTCGCGGTGCGTGTCACCGACGACGGCACCAACGGTTTCCCGCTGCGACCCACCTGGTGAGCGACACACGCGTACAGAAAGCAAAACCCCCGATGATCTGCGTTTCCGCTGATCACCGGGGTTTCCAGTGTGTCCGAGAGAGGACTTGAACCTCCACGCCCTAAACGGGCACTAGCACCTCAAGCTAGCGCGTCTACCAATTCCGCCACCCGGACAGGGTGTGCTTCCCTTTCGGGGAGCGACAAGGAACTCTAGCAGGTACACCCCGGGACTACGCAAATCGGGGCTAGGGTGGGGTTCAGAAGGGCCCCGGCAGGTGGGCGCGGAACGTCTGAGGAGCAGATGACATGGGCGTTGAGGCGACCTTTGAGATTGAGATCACCCCCACTGAGGCCCTGCTGCCCGCCACCAGCAGATTCGACTTCGCCAAGGTATGGGAGGGCGCGGCGCAGGGCATCAGCAAGGGCGTCATGGTCTCGGGTGGGGACGCGTCCAGCGGGACGGCCGGCTACGTGGCCATGGAGGTCTTCGAGGGGACGCTGGACGGCCGCAAGGGAGCCGTCTCGTTCCAGCAGTTCGGCACCATGCAGGGCGGCGTGCAGGAGCTTCGCTACGAGATCGTCCCCGGCTCGGGCACCGGGGAACTGGAAGACGTCACCGGCACGCTGCACCTCGAGATCGACGGCGAGGGCCTGCACCACATCACGTTCGAGCTGGGCTAGCCGGCCGTAGCCCGTTCGGGCCGCCGGAGATGTCGTCGAGGGCGGCGACGATGGGCGGCACGAGCGTCTTGTGCTCGACGTCCATGAGCTCGGCCAGGTGCTCCGTGGTGCGGGGGCCGATGAGGGCCGAGGCCACCTGGGGAGCGTCCCTCGTCCACAGCAGCGACACCTGGGCCGCCGTCAGCCCCAAGCCCTGCGCGGCGTGTGCCACGGCGTCGACGATCGCCGACGAGCGGGGCTGCAGATACGGCTCGACGAACCAGCTGAAGTGATCCGAGGCGCCGCGGGAATCGCGGGGGATCCGGCCGCCGGCGTACTTGCCGGTCAACACCCCGCGGCCCAGCCCGGACCACGCCAGCACGCCCAGCCGGTGGTGCGCGGCGGCGGGGATGACCTCCACTTCGGCGCGCCGTGCCAGCAGCGAGTACTCCACCTGCACGCTGGACAACGTGACCCGGACCCGGTCCGCGTCCTGCCAGGTGGCGGCCGTGGCGGTCTGCCAGCCCACGAAGTTCGACACGCCCACGTAGTGGGCCATGCCCCGGGCGACGGCGGTGTCCAGCGCAGACATCGTTTCGTCGACGGGGGCGTCACCCCAGGCGTGCACCTGCCACAGGTCCACGTGGTCCGTCCCCAGCCGCCGCAGCGACTGCTCCAGGTCGTTGAGCAACGCGCCGCGGGACGTGTCGATCACCCGGCGTCCGTCGCGCACCACGAAGCCCGCCTTGGTGGCGATGACCAGCGACTCCCTGGGCAGACCAGCGTGCAGGGCCTTGCCGATCATCTTCTCCGCGACCCCGGCGCCGTACGCGGGTGCGGTGTCGACGAGGTTGCCCCCACCGTCGACGAAATCGTGCAGGAGGGCCTGCGCCATCGGCCACTCGACGTCGCGGCCCCACGCCATGGTCCCCAAACCGAGGGGGGAGACATGGAGACCGGTGGCACCGAGTGGACGAAGCTGCATAGCGGGACCCAGCCTATGCGGCCGCGAGCACGCCGGTGAGCAGCAGCACCGCGACGATCGCGGCCACAGCCAGGCGGTAGACGACGAAGAGCCGGAAGTTGTGCGTGGAGACGTAGCGCAGCAGCCACGCGATCACGGCGTAGCCGATGATGAACGCCAGGACGGTGGCCACGATGGTGGGACCCCAGGCGGCGGTGGCGTCGCCGCCGATGTCCTTGAGCTTGTAGAGGCCGGAGCCGAAGACCGCCGGGACGGCCAGCAGGAACGCGTAGCGGGTGGCGGCGGGCCGGTCATAGCCCAGGAACAGACCGCCGGAGATGGTGGCGCCGGAGCGCGACACACCGGGGATCAGCGCCGCGGCCTGGAACAGGCCGAACAGGATGCCGTCGCGCCAGCTCAGCTCCCGCAGGTCCTTGGAGTTGTTCTCGCCGAACCTGTCAGCGATCGCCAGCACGATGCCGACGCCGGCCAGCATCGCCACCGTGATCCAGAGGTTCCGCAGCGTGGTGTCGATGGCGTCCTGGAACAGCAGCCCCAGCACGACGATGGGGACGGAGCCGATGATCACCAGCCAGCCCATGCGTGCGTCGGGGTCGGAGCGCTCCACCGTGCCGCGGAGCGAACCGAACCAGCGCGCGATGATGCGCGCGATGTCCTTGCGGAAGTAGACGAGCACGGCCGTCTCAGTGCCCAGCTGGGTGACCGCGGTGAAAGCGGCGCCTGGGTCGCGGCCGTCGAACAACAGCTGCCCGATGATCGACACGTGCGCGCTCGACGAGATGGGCAGGAATTCCGTGAGACCCTGCACGATGCCGAGCACGATCGCCTGCAACCAGTCCATGTGTGCGTCCTCCCGAAGCCAAATCGGGGGCAACTGTACCGCCGACGCGGCTACTAGGCTTGGGCCCCATGACCAAGGTGGTGCTGATCAGGCATGGCCGCTCGACGGCGAACGCAGCGGGCGTGCTCGCCGGGCGCGCACCGGGGGTGGCGTTGGACGACATCGGGCGGGAGCAGGCGGTGGCCCTCGGCGAGCTGCTGAGGAACGTGACCATCGCGGCCGCCTACAGCTCCCCGGTGGAGCGGTGCATCGAGACGGCCACGCTGGCCGGCTTCCCCCGTCCGGAGTTGCTCGACGGCGTCAGCGAATGCGACTACGGCGAATGGACCGGCGCGAAACTCGACGACCTGAGCTCCCAGGAGGTGTGGGCCGACGTGCAGGCCCGGCCCTCCGTCGTGGCCTTCCCCGGCGGTGAGTCCATGCTGGCCATGTTCCAGCGCACGACTGCGGCCATCGCGGAGGTGGCGGCCAGGCACGGTGCCGACGATGTCGTCGCCGTGTTCTCGCACGGCGACCCCATCAAGGCGATTCTCGCGCACGCCTTTGGAATGCACCTCGACCAGTTCCAGCGCCTCCACGTGCACCCGGCCGGCCTCAGCGTCATCGATTACAGCGGCGAGCGGCCCCTCGTGGTGTGCGTGAACACCGGAGGCGACCTCGCCTCCCTGCTCGGGGGGAACTCCGCTCCGACCATCGGCGGTGGCGATGTCGCGGGCGTAGGGTGATGCCATGATGCTCGCCTTCGACAACCCGGATCGCTGCATCGTCGGCACCATCGGCGCGCCCGGTGAACGCCTGTTCCTCATCCAGGTGGCGCAGGGCAACCGCCTGGCGGCCGTGGCGCTCGAGAAGGAGCAGACGCTCCTGCTGGGCGTGCGGGTCGGCGACGTGCTCGACCAGCTCGCGGAACTGGGCCACGAAGTGCCGCCGCGGCAGCCACCGGCTGACAACGGTCCGCTCGACGCGCCCGTCGAGGTGCTGTTCCGCGCGGCGGCCATCGGCCTGGCCTGGGACCATGAGCGCAACCGCCTCCTCCTCGAACTCTTCTCCGCCGAACCTGACGAGGAGGGCGAGAACTCACTGGTACAGATCCGGATGACGCCCGTGATGGCGCGGGAGTTCTCCTCCCGCGCGGAGGTCGTCGTCGCCTCCGGGCGGCCCTCCTGCCCGGCGTGCAGCCAGCCACTGGACCCGGCAGGACACATCTGCCCCCGCGCGAACGGCTACCGCGGGCCGCTGTTCGGATGACCGGGCCCAGCGGAGCGCTCCAGGTCGTGGGGCGGCTCGTCGATGCCTCCAACGCCACCTTCCTCGCCGTCGACGAGGAGGAGGCGCACTGGGTGTACAAACCGGTGGCGGGGGAGTCGCCGCTGTGGGACTTCCCGATGGCCACCCTCGGCCGCCGCGAGGTCGCGGCCTACGCGCTGTCAGAGGAACTCGGGTTCGGTGTGGTGCCGCTGACAGTCTGGTGCGAGGGGCCGCTCGGCGAGGGATCTGCCCAGCGCTGGGTCGACGGCGCGCCCACGCCGCTCATCGACCTGCTCGAGCCCACCGACGTGGACGAGACCTGGCTGCCGATCCTCACCGGTCTGAACGCTGAGGACCGCCCCGTCGTGCTGGCGCACCGCGACGACCCCCGGCTCCGCGCTCTCGCCCTGTTCGACGCGCTGCTGAACAACTCCGACCGCAAGGCCAGCCACGTCATCACGCACGGCGACGCCCTCGCCGGGGTCGACCACGGCGTGAGCCTCCACACAGACAACAAACTGCGCACGGTGCTGTGGGGATGGGCCGGCGATCCACTCACCGAGGGCGAGCTCGCCGTCGTGGCGCTCGCTGCGGCCATCGAAGCGCCGCTCGCGCCCGGGCTGACCGACGAGGAATGGGCCGCGCTGACCAGCCGGGCCGAGGAGATGCTGGCGGAAGGAGCGATGCCGCGGCCATCCGAGCGGTGGCCCAGCATCCCGTGGCCTCCGATCTAGGCGGTAAGTTGTGACCCATGTATGCGTGGGAAACCGTTGACGTCCCGGCCCTGCCGCCCTCGGGCGGCGCCGTTCCGGACAAGCTCACCCTGTTCGACACAGCGTCGCGCAGCCAGGTGCCTGTGGCCGCGGACGTGGAGACCGCGCGCATGTACGTGTGCGGCATCACCCCCTACGACGCCACGCATCTGGGTCACGCCAACACCTACCTCACGTTCGACCTGATCAACCGCGTCTGGCGCGACCTCGGGCTCAACGTCGACTACACCCAGAACGTCACCGATGTCGACGACCCGCTCCTCGAGCGCGCCGCCGAGACCGGCGTCGAATGGGAGGAACTGGCCGCGGACCAGACCGAACTGTTCCGCAGCGACATGCAGGACCTGCGCGTCCTGCCCCCGAACAACTACATCGGAGCCGTGGAGTCCATCAGCTGCGTCACCGAACTGATCGACGACCTGCTCGCCAGCGGTTTCATCTACCAGGTGGGCGACGACGAGCACCCGGACTGGTACTTCAACACGGCAGCCGCGCCAGGCTTCGGCGGCGTCAGTCACCTCAGCGAGGCCGAGATGATCGCCAGCTTCCGTGAGAACGGCGGCGACCCGGACCGCCCGGGCAAGCGGCACCCGCTCGACAGCCTGTTGTGGCGCTACTCCCGGGAAGGTGAACCCAGTTGGTCCTCACCGCTGGGCGCCGGTCGTCCCGGCTGGCACATCGAGTGCACCGCCATCTCGCTGCGTTACCTCGGAGCGAACTTCGACGTCCAGGGTGGTGGGGCAGACCTGGTCTTCCCGCACCACGAGATGTGCGCGGCGCAGGCCATCGTGGCCAGCCGTGAGCCCCTCGCGGATGCCTTCGTGCACTCCGGCCTGGTGGCGCTCCACGGCGAGAAGATGAGCAAGTCCAAGGGCAACCTCGAGCTCGTCAGCCGCCTGCGCAAGGCCGGGGCGGACCCCATGGCCATCAGGCTGGCGCTGCTGGACCACCACTACCAGGAGAACTGGGAGTGGACGCCGGACCAGCTCGAACGGGCCACCGAGCGCCTCGCCCTTTGGCGGGGCATGGTCAACGACGGCGGGGCGCTGCCCGCGGGCGAGACGATCGCCGCCATGCGTACCGCGCTCCGCAACAACCTCGACGCCCCTGCCGCCCTCGCGGCCGTCGACACCTGGGCGGCGGCCAGCCTCAGCATCGGTGGCGACGACACCGACGCCATCTCGGAGATGTCCGCCGCGGTCGACGCGCTGCTCGGCATCAAGCTCTAAGCGATAAGGTCTGGAAACGTGAAGTCCTTCGAACAGCTCTTCGAGCAGCTCACCGAAACCGCGCGCAACCGGCCCGAAGGCTCGAGCACGGTGGAGCGGCTGGACGCCGGCGTGCACGCCATCGGCAAGAAAGTCGTCGAGGAGGCTGCCGAGGTGTGGATGGCCGCCGAGTACGAGTCGAAGGACCAGGCCGCCGAGGAGATCAGCCAACTGCTCTACCACCTGCAGGTCATGATGATCGCCCTTGATCTCGACCTCGACGACATCTACCGCTACCTCTGAGGACGAACCGAACGTGATCACCGAACGACTCCTTCGCATTGCCGTGCCCAACAAGGGCGCCCTCGCCGAGGCCGCGTCCCAGATGCTGCGCTCCGCCGGCTACCGCCAGCGCACGGACAGCAAGGACCTCACGCTGATCGACACCGATCACGGCGTGGAGTTCTACTACCTCCGTCCCCGTGACATCGCGATCTACATCGGCCGCGGCCACCTGGACATCGGCATCACCGGCCGCGACATGCTCCTGGATTCGGCGGCGGACGCTACCGAGGTCATGGCGCTCGGTTTCGGCGGCTCCCGGTTCCGTTTCGCTGCCGTCAACGGGTCGTCGATGACGCTGGAAGACCTCCGCGGCAAGCGCATCGCCTCCTCCTACACCGGTCTGCTCCAGACATACCTCGACGAGAAGGGGATCGAGGCCGAACTCGTCGGGCTCGACGGCGCGGTCGAATCCGCCATCCGGCTCGGCGTCGCCGACGTCGTGGCTGACGTCGTCGACACCGGCACCACGCTGCGTCGCGCGGGCCTCGAGATGTTCGGCGACCCGATCTGCGAATCCGAGGCCGTCCTCATCCAGCGCAACGGCGGCAGCGCGCTGCCGCCTCTGGCGGAGGCGCTGAAGACCCGCCTGCACTCGGTGCTCGTCGCCCAGAACTACATGATGCTCGACTACAACGTGCACACCGATGACCTGGAGACCACCACGTCGCTGGCCCCGGGCGTAGAGGGCCCGACGGTGTCGGCGCTCTCGAAGGAGGGCTGGAGCGCCGTGCGCGTGCTGGTTCCCCGGAAGGGCGCCCACCTCCTCATGGACCGCCTCCACGACGCCGGCGCGCGGGGCATCCTGCTCACCGAACTCGCCGCCTGCAGGCTCTGAGGAGCGTCGTGACAGATCCCGTCGACCAGCCGCTCACCCCCGGGGAAGACCCCGTCCCCGCGAGGCTCTCGTACTCCAGCCCGCCGGCGCTGATGACCGGTGTCGTGCTGTCCATGGTGCTGCTCTTCGGCGCGCTGTACGGCTGGTACGCGCTGGGTCCGGAGATCCGTGGGCAGGTCACCTGGGCTCAGGCGGGCACGCTGCTGTTCATCGTGTTCCTGATGATCGCCATCATGCTGTCCGTCGGCTATTCACGGCTGTGGGCGGCCGACGGTGTGGTCACCGTCCGCAACGGGCCGTTCCTGCGCCGCTACGGCGTGGACACGATCGCGGGGGTGCGGCTGCGTCCCGGCGATGCCTGGAGTTCACTGCTGGTCAAGCAGGAGGACACCCTCAAGCGCAGGCCCGTGCTGGCCATCCAGTTCCTCGAAGGTGAGGGTGGCAAGCGCAAGATCATCGAACTGCGCCGGTGGCTGAAGGCCAATGGGGCGACCTCGGCGGGCTACAGCAGCGCCGACGCCGACTGAGCCGGCCGATCCCGCCCAGCTCACATGATGCCGCGCTTGCGCAGCAGCGCTTCGATCTCCGCGTCCTCGGGGTCTGTGCCCTTCTGAACCGCGGCGGGCTTGTCGGCCGGCTTCGGGGCGGGGGAGGGCGTCGACGGCGCGGTGCCGGTGGCGGGCTTGGCCGCGGTGGCGCCGGGCACCTGCCTGGTGCGGTTGCGCTGGGGGGCCTCCCTGCCCGCGGCGGGCTGAGCCGCATGCTCACGGGCGGGCTTCCGGGGCAGCATGAGCCCCACGACGGTGAGGATGATGCCGCCCACCAGCAGGCCCAGGCCCCACGCCACGGCGTTGGTGAACACGGTGCGCTGGAACCAGTCCACCAGGCTCATGATCCCGTTGATGAGCAGCCTGAGCAGGCCGGTGAGGTACAGCCCCACGGGGATGGCGGCCAGGCCCAGCCCGATGATCAGCGGCCGCACCCTTCCCACCCGGGCGGTGACTCCTGCGGCGATGGCGAGGATCACGACGGCGACGGCGATGGTCCCGATGAGCTCAATGGGCATGTCCCCCAGTCTGGCACATCGCCGCGGGCGCATGAACGGCTAGGGTTCTGGGCATGGTCGAACTGCGCTCCCTGGCACAACCGAACTCCCGCTTCGCCGGGGACGACGGGGCGGCGGATCCGTTGACCCGCGCCGCCATCGCGCGCGCCCAGGACCACAACGGCTACATCAGGGCCCTGGTGGCGCTCTGCACCAGCCGCCTGCTCCTGCCGATCGTGGCCAGCGGTGACGAGGGCGGTGACGCCCCGGACCCGGACCGTCACGCGGAGATGGCGGCCGTCACGCTCACGGACGAGTCCGGCAGTTACCTCCTGGCCTTCACCGGCTACGACTCCCTCAAGGCCTGGGAGGCCGACGCGCGGCCCGTGCCCTGCCTGCTCGACGAGCTCTGCGCCACCGTCGAGGCCGCTGACGCGGAGCAATTGCTGATCGACGTCGCCGGCCCTGTACCGTTCGTGATCGCCGGCGACGCGCTGCAGAAGTTCGCCGACGGTTTCCGTCTCGTCGAGTTCGAGGGCGAGGACTTCGCGTGGGTGAAGTACGCCGAGGACGACGAAGCCTGACCACGCCGCCGGGCCCCGGCGAGCCCGGTTTTGGAAGATGCAGGGCGGCCTGCGTATAATCTTCAAGGTTGGCGGCTTCCGGCTGCCCTGATAAAGCGGAGTTCCACTCCCACCCGAGTTGCTGTGGCGGCCGGGTCACCCCACGACGAGCGGTTGCTCCGTCGTCGAGTTGGTGTGTGGGCCTCTGCATGTGCAGGGGCCTTTTGCTGTTGACCAGTACATACCAACTCTTCAACTGGAGGACCCATCAGCACTGAACCGCGGATCAACGATCGCATCCGAGTACCCGAAGTCCGGCTCGTCGGCCCCAATGGCGAGCAGGTCGGCATCGTGCGCGTCGAGGACGCCCTGCGTCTCGCGGCGGAGAACGATCTGGATCTTGTCGAAGTGGCCCCGCAGGCGCGTCCGCCGGTCGCCAAGCTGATGGACTACGGCAAGTTCAAGTACGAGGCGGCACAGAAGGTGCGCGACGCCCGCAAGAACCAGCAGAACGTCACCACCAAGGAGATGAAGCTCCGCCTCAAGATCGACCAGCACGATTACGAGACGAAGAAGGGCCACGTGGTCCGCTTCCTCAAAGCCGGCGACAAGGTGAAGATCACCATCATGTTCCGCGGCCGCGAGCAGTCCCGCCCCGAACTGGGCATGGAACTGCTGCGCCGCCTGGCGGCCGACGTGGCGGAGTTCGGCTTCATCGAAGCCTCTCCCAAGCAGGACGGCCGAAACATGCTCATGGTGCTCGGACCCACCAAGAAGAAGACCGAAGCGAAGGTCGATCAGGCCGCCGACCGCGACCGCCGCATGGCGGAGCGCAGGGAGCAGGCCGAGAACGAACGGGTGATGGAAGCGGAACTCCGCGCCGCCGCCCAGACGGATGCCCACCAGAAGAAGCGTGGTCCTGCAGACAACATGGACCCAGACATCGATCTCTGAGATCGAGTAGGAAAGCGAGCTAGATATGCCGAAGATGAAGACGCACTCCGGTGCGAAGAAGCGGTTCAAGATGACGGGCACTGGCAAGATCCGTCGTGCTCAGGCCAACCTCGGCCACCTCAACGAGACCTTCGGCTCGACGCGCCTGCGTCGCCTGAAGGGCACCGCCCAGGTGTCCAAGGCCGACGTCAAGTCGGTGCGCAAGCTGCTCGGCAAGCACAAGGGCCGCTGATCCCGCACGCTGAACCCGGCCCAGGCCGGGGCTCAAGCCGGGACGCAGTTCCCACCCCACCATCTTTCTGAATCACACACACCACCCAAGGAGTCACCATGGCACGCGTGAAGCGTTCGGTGAACGCGCTCAAGAAGCGCCGCGAAGTTCTCGAGCAGGCGAAGGGTTACCGCGGCCAGCGGTCGCGTCTGTACCGCAAGGCAAAGGAGCAGCTGCTCCACTCGTACACCTACGCCTACCGCGACCGTCGCGCCAAGAAGGGCGACTTCCGCGGCCTCTGGATCCAGCGCATCAACGCTGCCGTCCGCGCCGAGGGCATGACCTACAACCGTTTCATCAACGGCCTGAAGAACGCCGGTGTCGAGGTGGATCGCAAGATCCTCGCCGACCTTGCCGTCAACGACATCACGGCGTTCAACGCCCTCGTCGCCGTCGCCAAGGACAACCAGCCCGCTGCAGCCGCCTGAAAGCGGACTCAGTGACCCTTCGACCGGACGCAGCCCCCGGCCTTCCCGCCTCGGTGCTGCGTTCGGTTCGTCGTTTGACGGGGCGACGCGGCCGCGACACGGCCGGGCTCTTCCTGGCCGAGGGCCGACAGGCCGTGCGCGAGGCGCTGGCCGTCGGTTCGCTGGTGGAGGAGGTCATCGTCGATGACCCCGCCAAACACGCCGATCTGCTCGACGCCGTGAACGTGCCCGTGTGGCAGGCCACGGACCAGCAGATGCGCACGCTGAGCGACACGGTCACCCCGCAGGGGATCGTGGCGGTCTGCCGCCAGTTGTCGTTCGGCTGGGAGGACGTCACCGACGCCCGCCTCCTCGTGATCTGCGCGCAGGTCCGGGACCCGGGCAACGCCGGCACCGTGATCCGCTGCGCGGACGCCTTCGGCGCCGACGGCGTGATCCTCACCACGGGAAGCGTCGAGATCTACAACCCCAAGACGGTGCGCTCCACCGTCGGCAGCCTCTTCCACCTCCCCATCCTCACCGGGGTGCCACTCGCTGAGGCGGTAGCCAAGGTCAAGGCCATGGGCATGACGGTGCTGGCGGCCGACGGCGACGGGGACCCGCTCGACCTGAAGGCCGCCGCCGGCGAACTCAGCGGCCCTGTGGCCTGGATCATGGGCAACGAGGCATGGGGACTGCCCGAAGAAGACCGTGAGTTGGCCGACGAGGTGGTCGCCGTGCCAATGTGGGGTGGGGCGGAGAGCCTCAATCTCTCCAGCGCTGCTGCGGTGTGCCTCTACGCCACCGCCTCCGCACAACGACGCTCTTCAGCAGGATGACGGCACCGCGCCGTCCGTCCACGCAACAGTGAACAAGGAGGGACCCATGTCGGGGCCAAACGACAACTTCGATCCCAAGCAGGTCGCCTCGCTCGGCCCGGCGGCCATCGACGGTTTCGTCGCTGACGCGCTGGCAGCCATCGGCGCCGCGGTCACGACGGCTGAACTCAAGCAGGCGCGGCACGACCACGCGGGCGACACCTCGCCGCTGGCGCTCGCCAACCGCGAGATCGGCGCCCTGCCCCCGCAGGCACGCAAGGAGGCCGGGCAGCGCATCGGCAAGGCCCGCGGCCAGGTCAACCAGGCCTTCGCGGCTCGCCAGGAAGAGGTCGCGGCCGCTGAGCTTGAGGCCTCGTTGATCGCCGAGCGCATCGACATGACCCTCCCGGTCACCACCGGCCCGCGCGGGGCGCTGCACCCCATCACCAACCAGATCGACGAGATGATCGACGTCTTCGCGGACATGGGCTGGGAGGTCGCCGACGGTCCGCAGCTCGAAGCGGAGTGGTACAACTTCGACGCCCTCAACGTGCCGGTGGACCACCCCGCGCGGGCCCTGCAGGACACCCTCTGGATCGACCCGCCGTCGGCAGGCAAGCTGCTGCGCACCCAGACCTCCCCGGTCCAGGCGCGCGCCCTCCTGACGCACGGTGTGCCGCTGTATGTCGTCGTCCCCGGCAAGGTGTTCCGCGCCGATGAGTACGACGCGACGCACCTCCCGGTCTTCCACCAGCTGGAGGGCCTCGTCGTGGACAAGGGCATTTCCATGTCGGACCTGCGCGGCACGCTCGACCACCTGGCCAAGGCCATGTTCGGTGGCGACACCGCCACCCGCATGCGCCCCCACTACTTCCCGTTCACTGAGCCCTCGGCCGAGGTAGACGTGCAGTGCTTCGTGTGCCACGGCGAGTCCGTCGGCAACCCCGACGCGCCCTGCCGCACCTGCCGTTCCGAAGGCTGGATCGAGTGGGGCGGTTGCGGCGTCGTGAACCCGCGGGTCCTGCGGGCCTGCGGCGTGGACCCGGAGGTCTACTCCGGCTTCGCGTTCGGTATGGGCATCGACCGCACGGTCATGTTCCGCACCGGCGCCCCCGACCTCCGCGATTTCGTGGAGGGCGACATCCGCTTCAGCCGATCCATCCTGGGAGGAGCCCGATGAAGGCCCCCGTCTCCTGGTTGCGCGACCTCGTCACGCTGCCCTCCGACGTCACCACCGCCAAGCTCGCCGAGCAGTTCACCGCGGTGGGGCTCACCGTCGAACGCATCGAGTCCACGGAGTCGCCGGTGACGGGCCCGCTGGTGGTCGGACGCGTGCTCAGCCACGTCGACGAACCGCAGAAGAATGGCAAGACCATCCGCTACTGCCGCGTGGACGTCGGCGGGCACAACGACCCTGCCACCGACGAGTTCCCGGCCTCCCGCGGCATCGTCTGCGGCGCGCACAACTTCGCCGAGGGCGACCTCGTCGTCGTGTCGCTGCCTGGCACCGTCCTCCCCGGCAACTTCGAGATCGCCGCCCGCAAGACCTACGGCCACGTCTCCGACGGCATGATCGTCTCGGAGCTCGAGTTGGGCCTCGGCGAGGATCACGACGGCATCATCGTGCTCGCCCCGGGCAGCGCGGAGCCCGGTACCCAGGCGCAGGACATCCTGTGGAGCGCCGACGAGGTGCTCGACATCGATGTGACGCCGGACCTGAGTTACTGCCTGTCGCTGCGTGGACTGGCCCGCGAGGCGGCCATCGCCAACGGCGTGACCTTCGAGGACACCTACCGCCAGCCCCTGCCCGAGCCCGTTGAGGGCGGCCATCCGCTGGTGCTGGAATCCGAGCGCTGCACCTCCTTCGTGGCGCTGACCATCGAAGGCATCGATCCCGCCGCGTCCTCTCCCGAGTGGATGGCTGAGCGGCTGCGCGCCTCGGGCGTGCGTTCGATCTCGCTGGCCGTCGACGTGACCAACTACGTGATGCTCGAATCCGGCCAGCCGCTGCACGCCTACGACGGCGACAAGCTGCAGGGCCCCATCCGGGTGCGGCTCGCGCACGAGGGTGAGCGCCTGACCACGCTGGACGGCCAGGACCGCGCGCTCACCACCGACGACCTGCTGATCACGGATGATTCCGGTCCCATCGGCATGGCCGGCGTCATGGGCGGCGAGAACACCGAGGTTTCGGAGGGCACCACGAGGATCGTCCTCGAAGCCGCGCACTTCGAGGCCACCTCGGTGTCGCGCACGTTCCGCCGTCACGGCCTGCCGTCCGAGGCCTCGAAACGCTTCGAGCGCGGCGTCGACCCGCAGCTGCCCTACGCCGCCGCCAAGCGAGCCGCGAAGCTGCTGACCACCCACGGTGGGGGACAGGTGACGGCCGAGACCGTCGTCGGTTCCGCCCCAGTGCCGCACACGGTGTCGCTGCGCAGCGGCCTGATCTCCGACGTGCTGGGTACCCGCATCGAGCAGGACGAGACGCTGCGCCTGCTCAACGCCGCGTCGATCGGGGTGACCGCGCTGGGGGACTCGCTGACCGTCACCGCCCCCAGCTGGCGCAACGACCTCGTGGACCCCTATGACGTGGTGGAGGAGGTCGGTCGTCACGTCGGCTTCGACCGGATCGGCATGACCCTGCCCGTCCCCCCCGTGACCCGCGGCCTCGACCCGGCCATCCGTGACCGGCGCGCTGCGATGCGCGCGGTGGCGGGCCTGGGTTTCACCGAGGTGTTGTCCCTGCCGTTCGTCTCGGTCGATGAGCTCGACCAGTTGGGTGTCGCTGAGGCGGACCCCCGTCGACGCCTCGTGAAGCTGGCCAACCCGCTGTCGGAGACGCACAGCTACCTGCGCACCTCGTTGCTGCCCGGCCTGTTCACGGCCGTCGCTCGCAACACGTCGCGCAGCCTGCCGGATCTGGCGCTGTTCGAGAAGGGCAGGGTCTTCTTCGACGGCGGGGAGCCCGACGCCCCCCGCCCCGGAGTCGCCACCCGCCCCACCGAGGATGAGTTGGCCGCGCTCGACGCAGCGCTGCCCGCGCAGCCCGAAACCATGGCCGCCGTCGTGACCGGCAACTGGAAGTCCGCAGGCTGGGACGGTCCCGCCGTCGTCGCCGACTGGACCCACGTCGTCGCGTTCGCCGAAGCGGCCGCCGCGGCGGTCGGCGTCGAACTGGAGCGCCGCAACGTGGAGATGGCGCCGTGGCATCCCGGCCGGTGTGCCGAGCTGTCGGTCAACGGCATCGTGCTGGGCCACGCGGGTGAACTGCACCCCCGGGTGGTCGCCGCTTTCCGCCTGCCGGAACGCAGCTGCGCCGTCGAGTTCAACGCCGACCTGCTGTTGGGCCACGCCGTCCGCGGCGGCGACATCGAACCCATGCGCTCCTTCCCCATGGCGAAGGAGGACGTGGCGCTGATCGTCGACGCCGACATCGCCTCCGTCGAGGTGGAGGCAGCTCTGGCTGAGGGTGCCGGTGAACTGCTCGAGTCGATCGCGCTGTTCGACGTCTACACGGGCGACCAGGTGGGCGAGGGGAAGAAGTCGCTGGCGTTCGCGCTGCGTTTCCGCGCCGATCGGACGCTGACCGACGCAGAGGCGGCGGCGGCCCGGCAGTCCGCGGTGAAGATGGCGGAGGAGCGCTTCGGCGCGGTCCAGCGCGCCTGAGTATCGGAAGATACGGGAACGATGCGGGCCCTGCAGCGATCACGCTGCAGGGCCCGCATGGCGTTGAAGAAGTGAGGGCCGGACCGCAGAACGCCTCTCGGCGCGTGGCCGCTCGAAGCGGCTTAAAGTGGAGCCCGGGGTTACCGCGGCCCGGCATCTACCGAGTGTAATGGCTCCGCGCTGAGGCTCAAGTCAGTTGCCCTGATCGCCACAGTTTCGCCTGCATCGTGAACTCCTCGGCCATCGTCGTGTAGCCGGCGGTGAGCCGCTCGTGGTCGTCGTGGCGCGGGCCCAGTTCCGCAGCTCCTGCCGCCATCACCCGGCTGAACGCGGAGGCGCGCTCGAGCGCCACGGCGAAGTCGCCGGTGAAGGCGCCGCGCAGGATCTGGTTGACCAGGACCACCACTTCCGCCGGGGTGGGGGCGTGCGGGGAGCCCGCGATGGCCTGGTTCACGCCGTCGACCTCCGCACCCCGGGCGAAGATGCGGCCCGCGTCCTCGGGGTTGGCGGCCACGGTGTGCCGGACGAGGTACAGCCGCCACAGCGCGCCGGGCAACGTCTCCGCGGGCGCGTCGGCCCACAGCTCGGCGACATCGTCGATCCCGTGCTCGTCGGCGTACCCGATCAGCCTGTCGACGATCCGCGGGTCCGGCGCTGTGCGTACCCGGTGGAGGAGAGCGGCGGCCGTGTCGTGGGCCAGCCCCCCGAGCTCTGCAGGGTCGCCGGCGCCGTGGAGCGCCTCGATGATGTCGCCGGGGCGTCGGACTGGCTTGTGGAACTCACGCATGCCTCCAGCGTAGGCGTGCCAGTAGGGTGGGCGCGTGCATATCTCCGCCGGGGCAGCCGGGCGGACAGGGAAGGGGCCTCGTGGCGCTGAGCAGGGCGGCCATCGTCGATGCCGGGTTGGCGATCCTCGACGAGTACGGCCTCGGAGACCTCAGCATGCGGCGCGTCGCGGATTCGTTGGGTGTCCAGGCGGGGGCCCTGTACTACCACGTGCCCAATAAGCAGTCGCTGCTGGCCGCGATCGCGGACCAGATCCTCGCCACGCTCACTTCGGTGGATGACCTGTCCGGTTGGGCCCACAGCCTCCGTGCTGCGCTGCTCACCCATCGCGATGCCGCCGAACTCGTGAGCTCCTCCCACGCCCTCGGCCTCGGCACCCTTGATCCGACGGCAGGTGGCCGCGACCTCCTCGCGCGTGCGGGGCACCCGGAACCTGAGGCGACGATGGCGGCTCTGCTCCACTTCGTGCTCGGGCACGTCGTCGAGGAGCAGACCCGCACCCAGATGTACGCCCTCGGAGTTCTGACGGAGTTCGACCCCGCCCTCGCGGAGCATCATTTCCGGGTCGGCGTTGACACCTTCGTGCGGGGAGTAACCCCGGTAGGGTAACTCCTATGAACCGACAGCGACGTGGTTCCCGGCCGGCGGTCTGGATCGCGGTAGTTGCGCTCGCGTGCGCCCTGATGGCCTGCACCGACACCGTGAAAGTCAGTCCGTCCACCTATTCGGGCGATCCTGATTCCCAGGCGCTCACCCTCCAGATCCAGGCCGCCGCAGGCGACACCGTTGCAGCCGCGGAGGTGACCGAGGAGACCGATGAGCAGGTCGTGATCGAGGTCCTCATCGACGAGAGCGCCCGCGACAGCGAGGACGCCGCCAGTCTCGAGGCGGTCGTGGAACTGGACAGGGTGCTGGGCACCCGGGAGGTCGTCGACACCGAGGGCCGGGCCATTCCCCAGGCCTGACGGCGCAACCCACGTGCCCCTGTTATTCCAATCCGCTAGTGTCAAACCATGAGCGCTTTCCCTGACGGCGACACCATCCGGGTGACCGGACACGCCGAGGCCCTCGCCGTGGTGCAGGACCCCGAGACGTTCTCCAGCAAGGTGTCGCGTTTCCTGCAGGTACCCAACGGGCTCGACGGTGAGGAGCACGCCGCCTTCAGGCGTGCGCTGGACCCCTACTTCAACGAGGAGCGGATGGCCGCCCTCGAAGGACCTGTCCGGGAGGTGGCCCGCCGAGCCGTCGCCGCCGTGCCTAAGGGTGAGCCCGTCGAAGTCATTCACGGCCTCGGCGTGCAGTTCGCCGTCGACGCGATGCTGGCCTGGCTCGGCTGGTCACCGGAACTCCGCCAGGAACTGATCGACTGGGTGGCGGAGAACGCCAATGCCTCCCGCTCGGGTGACCTCGAGCGCACCACAGAGGTGGCGCAGTGGTTTGACGACATCATCGGTCGCGTGGTGGACCCGCGGGCGGCGCATTTCAGCGAACCGGCCCAGGACGTCACCGACGAGCTCATCCGCCAGGAGGTGGACGGCCGGCAGCTGGCCCGGCCGGAGATCATCTCCATCCTGCGCAACTGGACGGGCGGCGACCTCGGGTCCCTGGCCCTCTGCGCCGGCGTCGTCCTGCACCAGCTTGCGCAGGACCCGGCCATCGAGGCGGAGGTCCGCTCCCGGCGCACCGACCCGTCGGCGCTCGCCGCGGCGATCGACGAGCTGCTCCGCATCGACGACCCGTTCGTCAGCAACCGACGCGTGGCCACGCGTGAGACCAAGGTGGGCGGTTGCCCCGTCGCCCACGGCCAGCGCCTCGTCGTGGACTGGACGGAGGCGAACCGGGACCCGGCGCGTTTCCAGGACCCCGACCGGTACGAGCCCGAGGCCAATGCCGGGGCGAACCTCGTCTACGGCGCCGGTCCGCACGTGTGCCCTGGGCGGCCGCTGGCCACTCTGGAGTTGCGCATCCTCCTCGAAGAGGTGCTCGACGCAACCAGGGATCTGTCGCTTCCCGCGGATCAGCCCGGCGTCCGCGCCGAACGCCCGCTGGGCGGCTGGTCGCAGAAGCCGGTCGTCTTCGCCTAGGAGCGCCTGGTGGTCCCTGCGAGGAGCAGGGCCAGCAGGCTCAGTCCGATCAGCCCGTAGACGACGTACAGCGCGGGCTGGGTGAAGTCCAGGAAGGATTGGGTGCCGCCCTCGACGATCCGGGTGCGCACCGCGGCGGCCAGGGAGTCGCCCTCGGGGAAGGCGACCCTCTCGACGGTGAGCCGACCGAACCACAGGCCCACCGCCGCCGCCGCTGCCGCCAGGAGAAGCGCCACCCAGCGGCCGCGCCGTGACCCGATGACCAGGCCGCTGACCGCCAGCGCCCCGGCCGCCGCGTAGAACCACGGCCAGTTGCGGGCGGCGCCCACGCCGTCGGCGATGGACTGGGTGATGGACTCCGACGGCTGACCCAGCGGGAGGCGGACCTCATCCAACTGGATCTGGTCGAGGTAGGGGTGCAGCGGCTCGGCCGAGACCTCCATCAGCTTCGCCTTCCCCAGTTGGGCGAAGGGGGAGAGGTCGAACCAGATGGTGGGAGCCTCCAGCGTCTCGTCCTCGCGCACGGCGTCGAGCGCCTTCACATAGGCCACACGGGAGCGGTTGATCGACTCGTTCCAGGCGCGCTGCACGCCGGGATCCGCGAGCGCCGTCACCACCGCGACGGTGATGACCTGGTTGATCTGTTCCCCGATGAGCGGCAGTTCGAGCATCTCCGCCGGCACGGCCTTCTTCGCCTCGGCCGTCAGCGTGGAGGAAAGCTCAGCGGTGATCTCGCTGTCCGAGACCAGAGGTCCGATGATGCGCTGCAGGGGCGCAGGGGTGCGCGCCAGCCGGTCCACCCAGTGGGCGCCCATGGCCCCGAACCCGACGGCCACGGCCACGAGCAGGACTGTGAGCGCGATGAACGAGCGCATGAAACTCATGTGGTAAGCGTAGACGCTGCGTCTGACGCCGGTCTGTGACCTTGGTCCCGGCGCGGTGGCATATCTATTCGATCTATGGAATAGTTTCCCCCATGACGTATTCAGTGGCGGTGGCCGGATGCACGGGCTACGCGGGCGGGGAACTGCTGAGGCTCCTGCTGCAGCATCCGGATGTGACGATCGGTGCCCTCACCGGCAACTCCAGTGTGGGTGACCGCCTGGGCAACCACCAGCCGCATCTCGCGCCGCTCGCAGATCGCGTGGTCGAGCCCACCACCGCCGAGGTGCTCGCCGGTCACGACGTCGTGTTCCTCGCGCTGCCGCACGGCACTTCCGCCGCCATCGCGGAGCAGTTGGGCGACGACGTGCTGATCGTGGACGCCGGCGCAGACTTCCGGCTCCGGGACGCCACGCAGTGGGAGAAGTTCTACGGCTCCCCGCACGCCGGCACCTGGCCCTATGGCCTACCAGAGCTGCCCGGCGCCCGCGAATCCCTCGCTGGCAGCAAGCGCGTCGCGGTGCCGGGGTGCTACCCGACGGCCACCACCCTGGCGCTCCTGCCCGCCGTCGCAGCCGGACTGATCGACGCCTCCCAGATCTCCGTCGTCGCCGCTTCGGGCACCTCGGGTGCAGGCAAATCGCTCAAGCCGCACCTGCTGGGCTCGGAGACCATGGGCAACATGAGCCCCTATGGCGTCGGCGGCCTGCACCGCCACACCCCCGAGATCGTCCAGAACCTCTCCGGCGTCACGGACTCCGCGGTGAACGTGAGCTTCACGCCGCTGCTGGTCCCCATGCCCCGGGGCATCCTGGCCACCTGCTCCGCCCCGGTCGCCGACGGCGTGACCACCGCCTCCGCCCGCGTGGCCTACGCCACCCGGTACGAGAGCGAGCCCTTCGTCGATCTCCTCCCCGAAGGCGTCTGGCCCCAGACCGCAGCCGTGGTCGGGTCCAACCGCGTCACCGTGCAGGTCGTCGTCGATGAGACGGCCGGGCGCCTGATCGCCATCTCGGCCATCGACAACCTCACCAAGGGCACCGCAGGCGGCGCCGTCCAGTCCATGAACCTCGCCCTCGGCCTGCCGGAAACCACCGGCCTCAGCACCGTGGGGGTTGCACCGTGAGCGTCACTCTCCCCAAGGGCTTCACCGCCTCCGGCGCTACGGCCGGCCTGAAGGTGTCCGGCAAGCCGGACGTCGCCGTCGTGCACAACACCGGCCCGTCCATGGCGGCCGCCGCGGTCTTCACCACCAACAGGGTCTTCGCCGCGCCGGTCAAGTGGTCACGGCAGGCTGTCTCCGACGGCCAGCTCCAGGCGGTCGTGCTCAACTCCGGTGGGGCCAACGCCTGCACCGGTGCCGAGGGCTACCAGGACTCAGCCACCACGGCAGCCCGCGTCGCCTCGAACCTCGGGCTCATCATCGACAATGTCGCCGTCTGCTCCACCGGGCTCATCGGGGTGCGGTTGCCGATGGACAAGCTCCTCCCCGGCGTCGACGCCGCGTGCTCGGCCCTCACCACGGACGGGGGAGCGGCGGCCGCTGCGGCGATCATGACCACGGACACGGTGGCCAAGCAGGCCGGCGTCACCGTCGGCCAGTGGTCGATCGGCGGCATGGCCAAGGGGGCCGGGATGCTGGCACCCGGCCTGGCCACCATGCTGGTGGTCCTCACCACCGACGCGGACCTGGGTGCCAAGGACCTCGACAAGGCCCTGCGGGAGGCCACCCGGCTCAGTTTCGACCGGGCTGATTCCGACGGCTGCATGTCCACCAATGACACCGTCGCGCTGCTGGCGTCCGGCGCCGCCGGGGTGCGCCCGGAAATCGGCGCCTTCACCGCAGCGCTGGTGGACGTCTGCCAGGACCTGGCGCGCCAGCTCATCGCCGACGCCGAGGGCGCCCAGCACGAGATCGCCATCGAGGTCACCGGAGCCGCAACCGAGCGCGACGCTGAGGTGGTCGGCCGCGAGATCGCGCGCTCCAACCTGTTCAAGTGCGCCGTCTTCGGCGGAGACCCGAACTGGGGGCGGGTGTTGTCGGCCATCGGTGTCACCGACGCGACGTTCAACGCTGACGACCTCGACGTCTCCTTCAACGGCGTCATGGTGTGCCGGGGCGGGCAGATCGGCGACGACCGCAACCTGGTCGACCTCTCCCGGCGCCATGTCGCCGTGACCGTCGACCTCCACGCCGGCAACGCCGCAGCCACCATCCTGACCAACGACCTCACGTATGACTACGTGAAGGAGAACGCGGAGTACTCCACCTAAATGATGACCAGGCCCCAACCCCATCAGCAGCCCGAACTGATCGCCAAGGCGTCCACCCTCATCGAGGCCCTGCCCTGGCTCGCCGAATACGCCGGCCAGACCGTCGTGATCAAGTACGGCGGAAACGCCATGACCGACGAGCACCTCAAGCGCGCCTTCGCGGAGGACATCGTGTTCCTGCGACGCGTCGGGGTGAAGCCGGTGGTGGTGCACGGCGGCGGGCCGCAGATCTCGTCGATGCTCAAGAAGCTGGACATCGATTCGGAGTTCCGCGGCGGCCTGCGCGTCACCACGCCGGAGGCGATGGATGTGGTGCGCATGGTCCTGGTGGGCCAGGTGGGCCGCGAACTCGTCAACCTGATCAACCAGCACGGCCCGTTCGCCGTCGGTATGTCCGGTGAGGACGGCGGTCTCTTCACCGCCAAGCGGCGCGGGCTGATGGTCGACGACGAGGAGATCGACCTCGGCCTGGTGGGCGACGTCGAGGCGGTGGACCCCGCCGGCATCAACGATCTCATCGACGCCGGGCGGATCCCCGTGGTCGCCACGGTAGCCCCGGATTCGGACGGGCAGGTGTACAACGTCAACGGCGACACCGCCGCCGCTGCGCTCGCCGTCGCGCTCGGCGCCAAGCGCCTCGTGATGCTGACCAACGTTGCGGGCGTCTACGCCAACTACCCCGACGAGAGTTCGGTCATCACGCAGATCAGCACCGACGAGGTGCGCGAGATGCTGCCCACGCTCGACGCCGGCATGATCCCCAAGATGGAGGCCTGCGTCCGGGCGGTCGACGGCGGGGTCACCTCGGCGACCGTCCTCGACGGCCGCGTCCCGCACTGCCTGCTGCTCGAGATCTTCACCAACCAGGGCGTGGGCACCATGGTCACCAACGCCGGCGTAGCGAAGGAAGACAACTGATGACGCAGGACCAACTCACGGCCAGCTACGCGGCGGTCATGATGAACGCTTTCGGCGCCCCGAAGCGCATCTTCGAGCGCGGCGAGGGCGTGCACCTCTGGGACGCCGACGGCAGGCAGTACACCGACCTGCTCTCCGGCCTGGCGGTCAATGCCCTGGGCCACGCCCATCCCGGCGTCACGCAGGCGATCACCGAGCAGCTCGGCCGCCTCGGCCACGTGTCGAACTTCTTCGCCAGCGAGCCGCAGATCCGGCTGGCGCAGCGGCTCGCCGCACTCACCGGCGATTCCGGTGCCCGGGTGTTCTTCACCAACTCCGGCACCGAGGCGAACGAGGCCGCCTTCAAACTGACCCGGCTCACCGGCCGCACGCGCATCATCGCGATGGAGGGGGCCTTCCACGGCCGCACCATGGGCGCCCTGGCCATCACCGCCAACGCGAAGTACCGCGAACCCTTCGTGCCCCTTCCGGGCGACGTCACGTTCGTCCCCTACGGCGACATCGAGGCGCTGCGGGCCGCTCTCGACGACACCGTGGCCGCCGTCGTCGTCGAGGCGGTGCAGGGAGAGAACGGCGTTGTGCCGGCGCCCGACGGCTACCTCGCCGAGATCCGCGAGCTCACGCGGGCGCACGGTGCGCTGATGTGGGTCGACGAGGTGCAGACCGGTCTCGGGCGGTGCGGCGAATACCTCGCATACCGGACGGTGAGCGCGGTCGCCGACCTCGTCACCCTGGCGAAGGGGCTCGGCAACGGTTTCCCGATCGGCGCCTGCATCGCCACCGGCGCCGCGGCAAACCTCCTGCAGCCCGGGCAGCACGGCACCACGTTCGGGGGCAACCCGGTGGCTGCCGCCGCAGGCAACGCCGTGCTCGACGCGCTGGAGGGCGGCGTGCTGGAGAACGCGCGCCGCACAGGGGAGTGGCTCGCCGACGCCGTGCGCGGCCTGAACGCGCCGTCGATCAGTGAGGTGCGCGGAAGGGGCATGCTGCTCGGCGTCGTGCTGACCGGCGAGAACGCCGCGCAGGTCGCCGACGCGGCCCTCGACGCGGGCTTCGTGATCAACGCACCGCGGCCCAACGTTATCCGGCTCGCTCCGCCGCTGATCGCGACCCCCGACGACCTGCAGCCGTTCCTCGACGCACTTCCCGCGCTGCTCCGGGACAATGCCTAAGTTGACCCGCGCCGGCCGGCTCGCCACGCTGCGTCAGTTGCTCGTGGAGGCGCGCTACACGTCGCAGGGTGAACTGATCGACGCCCTGGCCGAGCACGGCATCGCCGTGAGCCAGCCCACGCTCAGCAAGGACCTCCTCGAGCTGGGCGCCGTGCGGCAGCGCGCCGTCGGCGGTGCCCTCGTGTACGCCCCCGCAGGGGAGGAGGGCGAGGACGCCGCCCTGGAGAAGCTCGCCCGGCTGTGCGCCGAGCTGCTGCAGTCCATCCGGCACGCCGGCACCCAGATCCTCGTCAGGACGCCGCCCGGCGCGGCGCAGTATTTCGCCTCGTACCTCGACCTCGCCGGGCTCCCCGGCGTGTTGGGTACGATCGCCGGCGACGACACCGTGCTGGTGATCGCCACCGACACTGAGGCCGCCATCCGAACGGTGGGGGCCGTCTCCGAGATGACCCGCACCGGCAAACCAGCAAAGGAAGACTTGTGAGCACTGATCAGGGACGACTCTGGGGCGGCCGATTCGAGGGCGGGCCCAGCGAGGCGATGTTCGCGCTGAGCAAGTCGACCCAGTTCGACTGGCGCCTCGCCCTGCACGACATCGCCGGCTCCCGCGCCCACGCCAAGGCACTGCTGGCGGCCGGCCTGCTCACCCAGGAGCAGGCCACGGCCATGGATGAGGGGCTGGCCGAGCTGGCCCGTCGCGTCGAGGCGGGCGACTTCCTGCCCGCCGACAGCGACGAGGACGTGCACGGCGCCCTCGAGCGGGGTCTGAAGGACATCGTCGGGGCGGACCTCGGCGGCCGCATCCGCGCCGGCCGCTCGCGCAACGACCAGATCGCCACGCTGATCCGCTCCTACCTCCGCGAGGAGATCCGGCTGATCGCCCAGGACGTCGACGGTGTCCTCAGTGCGCTCGCGGCCCAGGCGGAGAAGTATCTGGGCGCCGTCATGCCCGGCCGCACGCACCTCCAGTCGGCCCAGCCCATCCTGCTCAGCCACCACCTGCTGGCCCACGCCTGGCCGCTGGTCCGCGACATCCAACGCCTCCACGACCTCGACAAGCGCCTCTCGGTCAGCCCGTACGGCTCGGCTGCCCTGGCGGGCACGTCGCTGGGCCTGAGCCCTGAGCTGGTAGCCCGGGAACTGGGCTTCGCCTCGTCCGTGCCGAACTCGATCGACGGCACCGCGGCGCGCGACCTCATCGCCGAAGCGGCGTTCGTGCTGGCGCAGATCGGCGTGGACCTGTCCCGCCTCTCCGAGGACGTCATCCTGTGGTGCACCGCAGAGTTCGGTTTCGCGACCCTCGACGACGCCTGGTCCACGGGAAGTTCGATCATGCCGCAGAAGAAGAACCCCGATGTCGCCGAACTCGCCCGGGGCAAGGCCGGCCGCCTCATCGGGAACCTGACCGGCCTGATGGCCACGCTCAAGGGTCTCCCGCTGGCCTACAACCGCGACCTGCAGGAGGACAAGGAGCCCATCTTCGACGGCATCGATCAGCTGCATGTGCTGATCCCCGCGGTCGCCGGGATGGTCGGCACGCTGACGTTCCATCCCGAGCGCATGGCAGAGGTGGCGCCGAAGGGCTTTTCGCTGGCGACGGACGTGGCGGACCACCTGGTGCGCAGCGGCGTGCCGTTCGCCGTCGCCCACGAGGTTGCCGGGGAGACCGTCCGCTACTGCGAGTCCGAGGGCATCACGCTCCAGGACCTCGCCGCGGACGACCTTCCCCGGATCTCCGCGCACCTCGACGACGCCGTCCTCGGAGTGCTCACCGTCGAGGGGTCCGTGGCGTCGCGCGACGGACGTGGCGGCACCGCGCCCGCGAGGGTCGCCGAACAGCTCGCCGAACTCCGCGCAGCCCAGGCGGCCCTGGCGGATTTCTGATGCCGGCAGGGCCCCACTAACCTGAAGCCATCCGCTGACAGGGGCAGGCAATGACGCGACTCACTGTGGACGAGATCATCTCCACCATCCTCGACGACGGCTCCGTCCGGGCCTGGGACGAGGCGATCCCGGATCCCGCCATCGTCGAGCCGTACCGCAACGACCTGGAGGCCGCCCGCGCGAGGACGGGTCGCGACGAGTCGGTCGTCGCTTGTGAGGGCACCCTCAACGGCAGACGTGTGGCCCTCGTCGCCGGTGATGCGGCCTTCCTCGGCGGGTCCATCGGGGTCTCGGCGGGGGAGCGCCTGACCCGCGCCATCGAGCGCGCCACCGCTGAGCGCCTCCCCATCATCGCGCTGCCGGTGGGCGGCGGCACCCGCATGCAGGAGGGCACCGTCGCGTTCCTCCAGATGGTCAAGATCACCGGCGCCGTCATGGCTCACAAGGACGAGCACCTGCCGTACCTCGTGTACCTGCGCAACCCCACGATGGGCGGCGTGTTCGCTTCCTGGGGATCGCTGGGGCACGTCACGCTCGCGGAGCCCGGCGCCCTCGTCGGCTTCCTGGGGCCCCGCGTGTACGAAGCGCTCTACGGCGCCCCGTTCCCGCCCGGTGTGCAACTGTCGGACAACCTGGCCGAACGCGGCGTCATCGATGCCGTGTGCGACATCGCCGACGTGCCGGCGGCCTTTGACAGACTGCTCAGCGTGGTCCAGCAGCGCGTCGGTGCGATGCCGCCGCCGCTGCCGTCCGCGGTGGAGTTGCCGGATGTCCCCGCTTGGGAGTCGGTGGCCCGCACCCGCCGCGACGACCGCCCCGGCCTCCGCGACCTCCTGGAGGTCGCCGCTTCGGACGTGACCATGCTCAACGGCACCGGCGACGGTGAGTCCCACCCCGGCTCCGTCCTGGCCGTGGCCCGTTGGGGCGATGCGCCGTGCGTCATCGTCGGGCAGGACCGACACGACCAGGGGCGGCCGCTCGACCCCGCCGCCCTCAGGGAGGTCCGACGGGGGATCCGGCTGGCCCGCGAGCTCAAGCTGCCGCTGATCTCCGTCATCGACACCCCTGGGGCGGCGCTGTCGAAGGAGGCGGAGGAGCGCGGGCTGGCCTCCGAGATCGCCCGGACGCTCAGCGAGTTGCTCACCCTGCCGAGCCCCACCGTGAGCCTCTTGATGGGGCAGGGGACCGGCGGCATCGCGCTGGCCCTGACGCCGGCAGATCGCGTGGTCGCCGCACAGCACGCCTGGCTCGCGCCGCTCCCGCCCGAGGGGGCCTCGGCGATCGTGTACCGCGACGTCGATCACGCGGCGGACATGGCCACCGCCCAGGGGGTTCGCTCGGCAGACCTGGTGACGGCCGGCATCGTCGACCGCATCGTTGCGGAGCCGGACGACCCCGCGCGGGACCGCGAGGAGTTCTGCCGACGGTTGGGCGAGGCGCTGCACGACGAGGTCGCCCGCGTCGTGACCATGCCCGGCCGCGACCGCAGGGCGATCCGCCGCAGGCGGTACCGGCAGCTCGGCTGGCCCGCGGGGTAGTCGCACCGTCAGACGGCCGCGGAACGGCTCCCCGGGAGCGGACGCTACGATGGCGCTTGTGAATGCACTACTTGACGACCTGCGTTGGCGTGGGCTGATCGCCCACTCGACCGATCCGGAGGCGCTCGCTGCGCACCTGGACGACGGGCCGGTCAAGTTCTATATCGGCTTCGACCCCACGGCGGAGAGCGTCCACACCGGCAACCTCGTGCAGGCGCTGCTGGCCCGACGGTTGCAGGACGCCGGCCACCAGCCGTTCATGCTGGTGGGCGGTGCCACCGGCCTCATCGGTGACCCGAAGGAATCAGGCGAGCGCGTGATGAACTCGGTCGAGTTGGTGCACGAATGGGTGGACAGGATCCGCGGCCAGGTGGGGCGCTACGTCAACTTCGACGGCCCGAACGCCGCCACCATGGTCAACAACTACGACTGGACCAGCACCATGTCGGTGCTCGACTTCCTGCGCGACGTCGGCAAGCATTTCCCGGTCAACCGCATGCTGGCCCGCGACGTGGTGGCCCGTCGCCTCGAGGCCGGCATCTCGTACACGGAGTTCTCCTATGTGCTCCTCCAGTCGATGGACTTCCGTGAGCTGTACCGCCGCTACGGCGTCACCCTGCAGACGGGCGGCTCGGACCAGTGGGGCAACCTGACCGCAGGTGTGGAACTCATCCGTCGTTCAGACCAGGGGAGGGCGCATGCGCTGGCCACCCCGCTGCTGACGAAGGCGGACGGCACCAAGTTCGGGAAGACCGAATCCGGCACCGTCTGGCTCGACGGCAGGCTCACCAGCCCCTACGCCTTCCACCAGTTCTTCCTGAACTCGGAGGACTCCAAGGTGGTGGACTACCTGAAGGTGTTCTCGTTCCGCTCCCGCGAGGAGATCGAGGCCCTCGAGCAGGCCACCATCGAGGCGCCCTTCAAGCGCGAGGCGCAGCGGGCGCTGGCTGATGAAGTGACCGACATCGTCCACGGAAGAGCGGAACGGGAGGCGGCTGTCGCCGCGGCCGCGGCGCTCTTCGGTCGCGGTGAGTTGCACGAACTGAGCCCGGAAACGCTCAGCAGTGTCGCCGGCGAAGTCGGTGGCGGCGAGCTGGAACCCGGGGCCACGATCGTCGACGCCATGGTCGCGGCAGGAGTGTCGAAGTCGAAGGGCGAAGCCCGTCGCACTGTGGCCGAGGGCGGCGCGTACCTCAACAACGAGAAGGTCGAGGACCCGGATGTGACGCTCGACGGGGAACGGCTGCTGCACGGTCGCTTCGCCGTCGTGCGGCGCGGGCGCAAGACGGTCGGCATCGCCAGCCTGCGCTGAGACCTCGACGGCTACTGCCGTTCAGTCAGGCCCTCTTCGCCGAGCGAGTGCACCACGGCGCGAGTGCGCGCGGCGGATTCCAACATCGCGGAGGACAGCGGCGTACCCTTCCTGAGCTCATCTGGAATGAGGTGGACCCGGGCGGGCACGCTGCCCGACTTCGCGGTGATCATGGTGGGTGCGTACTCTGCGGCGGTGGCGGTGAAGGCCCCGCCCTCCTGCTCCGTGAAGGTGATCTGGGCCACGTATCCGTCGTAGGTGTGGGGTTGGGCGGGGCCGCTGGCCGCGATCAGGTTGCCCGCCCCGTAGACCACCCACTTGCCGTTGACCTTCGTGACGGGCTGCACCACGTGGGCGTGCTGCCCGAACACGAGGTCCACCTCCGGCGCGGCAGTCACGGCTTCGGCGTAGGCGGCCTGCTGAGCGGTGACGGCGCTGGAGTACTCGTCTCCGGCGTGCATGTGCACCGCCACGAGGTCGGCCCCCGCTGCTTTGGCCGCTCTCGCTTGTGCCACAGCCCGCTCGGCGTCGAGCAGATCGACGGACCAGGGCTTACCGGCCGGCCTCGCCAGACCGTTCAGCCCGTAGGTCTGGCTCACCACGGCCACCCTCACGCCTGAGGCTGTGGTGAAGATGACCGGGGTGGACGCCTCCAGTGGCGAGGCGTAGGAGCCGGCGGTCAGGATCCCCGCAGCCCGGTGCACCTCGATCGTGCGCACCAACCCTTCCCAGCCCTGGTCCATGGTGTGGTTCGACGCCGTGGTGCACAGGTCCCAACCCGTCGCCCGGATGGCCGGGGCGATCTCCTGGGGCGCGGCGAACGTGGGGTAGTTCTCGTACGGGCCTCCCGCGGGGGCGAAGGGCACCTCCGAATGGCAGATGGCCAGATCAGCGGCCGACACGTAGTCGGTCAGGGACGCGAGCTGGGGGACGAAGTCGAACCTCCCCGAGGCCGACGCGCCGGCATCCAGCTCCGCGCTGGCCCAGAGACTGTTGTGCCACAACAGGTCCCCGCTCACGTTCACGCTGACAGTGCGGGCGGCGAACGGCCTGGGCGCCTCTAGGGCTGACGACGCAGCGGTGGGCGAAGCAGCGCTACCTGGGGGAGAGGGGAGAGGTGACGGGACCACCCCAGCCCTCATGGGGACACAACCCACCAGGAGCACCGCCGTCACAGCAGCAATGGCGCAGCCCCTCAGTCTCATGGCTCCACTGTACGAATCCCCTGCGGAGTGCACGCACCCGGATCACCCCCAGGTCTGATTTGCCGGGACTGCGGCACAGGTGTAATGTTCCTCAAGCTCCGAGGTGCACCGCACTGAATCAGGACGGACCAGGAGCCATACCCACCAAGCCGTAGCTACGGGACGAGTGTGCGTTCAGAGGAACCCGCTCCATGCCTGGGCGACGAGCGTGGGCCCGGGGCCAGCGATTTGCCGGCCTCACGGGAAACGGGTAATGTGTAGCAGGCCGCTTCGGCGGTACCAACAACTCAACAGCGATCGGCCCCAAACCAGTCGGTTTGACATCGATGAGGTGAGTCGGGTAGGGTTTGGAACCGCGAAAGCGGTTGCCAACAAGCAAAACCCCCAGTCACATGGGATTTGCTTCTGCTCTTGAACTCCTCAGCCACGTCGAAACGATTTGACAGGCCGAGCGCAAGTAAGTAAAGTTGGACGAGCCGCTCAGCGGCGAAGACAATTCAACTGCACGAGCTCAAGACGGCCCGGGTTTGACCGGCCGGCAGCAAGCGAGTAAGGTTGATCGAGTTGCCCCAAGCGGAAATCGCACTGGAAATGGTGTGTTTGATGCGCGGGTCGCACCCGAAACTTGAGAACTCAACAGTGTGCTTTAAGTCAATGCCAAATACATGCACTGGCAAGGCTTTTTGGAGTCTTGTCGTGCGAACCCGTCTCCCAGCTTTGGTTGGGGATGGATTCCTTTGAATTAATATTGATTAAAGTCCAGTTTTTTGGATTTTGTCGGTATCAAACTAGTTGACAGTTGAGCAGGTGCCTTTTGGGGTGTCTGTGCTGATAATTTTCAACGGAGAGTTTGATCCTGGCTCAGGACGAACGCTGGCGGCGTGCTTAACACATGCAAGTCGAACGGTAAGGCCCTTTCGGGGGTACACGAGTGGCGAACGGGTGAGTAACACGTGAGTAACCTGCCCTTGACTTTGGGATAACTCCTGGAAACAGGTGCTAATACCGGATACCAGCCTTCACGGCATCGTGTTGGTTTGAAAGCTCCGGCGGTCAAGGATGGACTCGCGGCCTATCAGCTTGTTGGTGAGGTAGTGGCTCACCAAGGCTTCGACGGGTAGCCGGCCTGAGAGGGTGACCGGCCACATTGGGACTGAGATACGGCCCAAACTCCTACGGGAGGCAGCAGTGGGGAATATTGCACAATGGACGCAAGTCTGATGCAGCAACGCCGCGTGCGGGATGACGGCCTTCGGGTTGTAAACCGCTTTCAGCAGGGACGAAGCGAGAGTGACGGTACCTGCAGAAGAAGCACCGGCTAACTACGTGCCAGCAGCCGCGGTGATACGTAGGGTGCGAGCGTTGTCCGGATTTATTGGGCGTAAAGAGCTTGTAGGCGGTTTGTTGCGTCGGTAGTGAAAACTCAGGGCTTAACCCTGAGCCTGCTTCCGATACGGGCAGACTTGAGGAAGGTAGGGGAGAATGGAATTCCTGGTGAAGCGGTGGAATGCGTAGATATCAGGAGGAACACCAGTGGCGAAGGCGGTTCTCTGGACCTTTCCTGACGCTGAGAAGCGAAAGCGTGGGGAGCAAACAGGCTTAGATACCCTGGTAGTCCACGCCGTAAACGGTGGGTACTAGGTGTGGGGTTCATTCCACGAACTCCGTGCCGCAGCTAACGCATTAAGTACCCCGCCTGGGGAGTACGGCCGCAAGGCTAAAACTCAAAGGAATTGACGGGGCCCCGCACAAGCGGCGGAGCATGCGGATTAATTCGATGCAACGCGAAGAACCTTACCTGGGTTTGACATATGCCGGAAACATCTAGAGATAGGTGCCCCTTTATGGTCGGTTTACAGGTGGTGCATGGCTGTCGTCAGCTCGTGTCGTGAGATGTTGGGTTAAGTCCCGCAACGAGCGCAACCCTCGTCCTATGTTGCCAGCGGGTAATGCCGGGGACTCATAGGAGACCGCCGGGGTCAACTCGGAGGAAGGTGGGGATGACGTCAAGTCATCATGCCCCTTATGTCCAGGGCTTCACGCATGCTACAATGGCCGGTACAAAGAGCTGCGAACCTGCAAGGGTGAGCGAATCTCAAAAAGCCGGTCTCAGTTCGGATTGGGGTCTGCAACTCGACCCCATGAAGTCGGAGTCGCTAGTAATCGCAGATCAGCAACGCTGCGGTGAATACGTTCCCGGGGCTTGTACACACCGCCCGTCAAGTCATGAAAGTCGGTAACACCCGAAGCCGGTGGCCTAACCCCTTGTGGGAGGGAGCCGTCGAAGGTGGGACCGGTAATTAGGACTAAGTCGTAACAAGGTAGCCGTACCGGAAGGTGCGGCTGGATCACCTCCTTTCTAAGGAGCCTGTAGCAGCACAGTTTTTGACTGTGGTGCTCATGGTCGTGTTCTGGGACAGATGTTTCCAGCGCGGCCGGCACCGGAATGTGGAACATTGACTTTTGAAGCTCGGAGGAAGTCGTTTCTCGTCAGTACAACCTGGGTCCTTGTGGTCTGGGAGTGGAAAGTCGGGGGATGGTGGGTGTCGGGCTAAGCACGCTGTTGGGTCCTGAAGGGTCGGTTGCTTGTGCAACGCCTTCTAGCGGACCATGCCGGCAGTCGCCTTTCGAGGTGGTTGTTGTCCTGGGCTCGCCCGTATTTTGAGAACTTCACAGTGGACGCGAGCATCTTTGTAGATTTTTTGACAAGCTACTAAGTGCGATCGGTGGATGCCTTGGCACCAAGAGCCGATGAAGGACGTTGTAACCTGCGATAAGCCATGGGGAGCTGGTAAACGAGCTTTGATCCGTGGATTTCCGAATAGGGAAACCTTGAAATACCGGAGTCATGTCCGGCAACCTCTGCCTGAATATATAGGGCAGTTGGAGGGAACGTGGGGAAGTGAAACATCTCAGTACCCACAGGAAGAGAAAACAATAGTGATTCCGTTAGTAGTGGCGAGCGAACGCGGAAGAGGCCAAACCTCGTGTGTGTGATAGCTGACAGGCGTTGCATGCGGGGTGTTGTGGGGCCGTTCTGGTTGCGCTGTCGAGCAGCCACAGAGTAAAAAATGATCAGTGAAGTTGAAGTGTCTGTGAATGGCACAGCAGAGAAGGTAAGACTCCTGTAGGCGTAAGTTGATCACTCTGGAGCGTCACCCCAAGTAATGCGGAACCCCTGAAATTCCGCATGAATCTGGCGGGACCATCCGCTAAGCCTAAATACTCCTTGGTGACCGATAGCGGACAAGTACCGTGAGGGAAAGGTGAAAAGTACCCCGGGAGGGGAGTGAAATAGTACCTGAAACCGATCGCATACAATCCGTCGGAGCCTTTCGGGGTGACGGCGTGCCTTTTGAAGAATGAGCCTGCGAGTTAGTGGTACGTGGCGAGGTTAACCCGTGTGGGGAAGCCGTAGCGAAAGCAAGTCCTAATAGGGCGTTTTTAGTCGCGTGCTCTAGACCCGAAGCGAAGTGATCTATCCATGGCCAGGTTGAAGCGACGGTAAGACGTCGTGGAGGACCGAACTCACTTGGGTTGAAAACCGAGGAGATGAGCTGTGGATAGGGGTGAAAGGCCAATCAAACTTCGTGATAGCTGGTTCTCCCCGAAATGCATTTAGGTGCAGCGTCGCATGTTTCTTACCGGAGGTAGAGCACTGAATGGTCTAGGGGGCCCACAAGCTTACCGAAATCAGTCAAACTCCGAATGCCGGTAAGTGAGAGTGCGGCAGTGAGACTGTGGGGGATAAGCTTCATAGTCGAGAGGGAAACAGCCCAGATCATCAGCTAAGGCCCCTAAGCGATAACTAAGTGGAAAAGGATGTGGAGTTGCGGAGACAACCAGGAGGTTGGCTTGGAAGCAGCCACCCTTGAAAGAGTGCGTAATAGCTCACTGGTCAAGTGATTCTGCGCCGACAATTTAGCGGGGCTCAAGTTATCCGCCGAAGCTATGGCATTCACACGTTTAAGCCGTAAGGTTGTGTGGATGGGTAGGGGAGCGTCGTGTGCGCAGTGAAGCGGCGGGGTGACCCAGCCGTGGAGAGCACACGAGTGAGAATGCAGGCATGAGTAGCGAAAGACGGGTGAGAAACCCGTCCGCCGAATATCCAAGGGTTCCAGGGTCAAGCTAATCTGCCCTGGGTAAGTCGGGACCTAAGGCGAGGCCGACAGGCGTAGTCGATGGACAACGGGTTGATATTCCCGTACCGGCGAAATATCGCCCCTGCCGAACTGGATGATGCTAAGCACGCGAGGTGTGGTGATGTCTTCGGACGGATCTTCACTGAGTCTGTGACCCAAGTTCATAGTAGGCAAGCTGCGGAGGGACGCAGGAAGGTAGCTCTTCTCGGTTTTGGATATACCGGGTCAAGTGTGTAGGGCGAGACGTAGGCAAATCCGCGTTTCATTAAGCCTGAGACATGATGTGTCGGCAACTTTGGTTGTCGTAAGAGTGATCCTATGCTGCCTAGAAAAGCTTCGTGAGCGAGATATTAGCCGCCCGTACCCCAAACCGACACAGGTGGATAGGTAGAGAATACTAAGGCGATCGAGAGAATCGTGGTGAAGGAACTCGGCAAAATACCCCCGTAACTTCGGAATAAGGGGGACCTGATGCGTATTAGAATTTACTTCGAAAGCGTTGAGGGTCGCAGAGACCAGGCCCAAGCGACTGTTTACTAAAAACATAGGTGCGTGCTAAGTCGTAAGACGATGTATACGCACTGACTCCTGCCCGGTGCTGGAAGGTTAAGGGGAAGGGTTAGCCTCACGGCGAAGCCTAGAACTTAAGCCCCAGTAAACGGCGGTGGTAACTATAACCATCCTAAGGTAGCGAAATTCCTTGTCGGGTAAGTTCCGACCTGCACGAATGGAGTAACGACTTGGGCGCTGTCTCCACCACGAACTCGGCGAAATTGCATTACGAGTAAAGATGCTCGTTACGCGCAGCAGGACGGAAAGACCCCGGGACCTTTACTATAGTTTGGTATTGGTGATCGGTGTGACTTGTGTAGGATAGGTGGGAGACTTTGAAGCTTGGACGCCAGTTCAGGTGGAGTCATCGTTGAAATACCACTCTGGTCACTCTGGTTATCTAACCTAGGTCCATTATCTGGATCAGGGACAGTGCCTGATGGGTAGTTTGACTGGGGCGGTCGCCTCCCAAAAGGTAACGGAGGCGCCCAAAGGTTCCCTCAGCCTGGTTGGCAATCAGGTTTCGAGTGTAAGTGCACAAGGGAGCTTGACTGCGAGAGAGACATCTCGAGCAGGGACGAAAGTCGGGACTAGTGATCTTCTGGTGGCACATGGAAGCGCCAGGACTCAACGGATAAAAGGTACCCCGGGGATAACAGGCTGATCTTGCCCGAGCGTCCATAGCGACGGCATGGTTTGGCACCTCGATGTCGGCTCGTCGCATCCTGGGGCTGGAGTCGGTCCCAAGGGTTGGGCTGTTCGCCCATTAAGCGGCACGCGAGCTGGGTTTAGAACGTCGTGAGACAGTTCGGTCCCTATCCGCTGCGCGCGTAGGAGTCTTGAGAAGAGCTGACCTTAGTACGAGAGGACCGGGTCGGACTAACCTCTGGTGTGCCAGTTGTTTACCAAAAGCACGGCTGGTTGGCTACGTTGGGACGTGATAACCGCTGAAAGCATCTAAGCGGGAAGCACACTTCAAGATGAGGACTCCCACAGAATAATCTGGTAAGGCCCCTTGTAGACCACGAGGTGATAGGTCGGATGTGGAAGCACAGCAATGTGCGGAGCTGACCGATACTAATAGGCCGAGGGCTTGTCTTTCTACAAAGATGCTACGCGTCCACTGTGAGGTTCCCGAGATACGGTCGGGAACACACAACTCAACACAGACTTGAGCAAGGTGTATCCGAACGCTATTTCCCATAGTGTTACGGTGGCCATAGCGAGAGGGAAACACCCGGTCCCATCCCGAACCCGGAAGTTAAGCCTCTCTGCGCCGATGGTACTGCGAGGGGGACCTCGTGGGAGACTAGGACGCCGCCGGACTTCTTTATAGCAAACCCCCCGAACCTCGTTCGGGGGGTTTGTTGCATTTACAGTCCCTTTTGCGGCGCCCTCAGCGGGGTCGTCGGCGTCGGGCTGCCGGTCGAGGCGGCGGCTGCGGAGGGACTGCCCCGAAAAGTTGGGAGTAGCGCCCCTCTGCTGGGATGATGGTCCCTATGACTGACAACTCCACACCGGACGAAGGCCAGGGCAACCGCGGGCGAGACGGCGAGAACCACGAACGTCGCGCTCCTCGAAGCGGCGGTGCGCCGCGAGGCTCCCGCGGAACCGGACGCGACGATGAACGTCGCGGCCCGCGTCAGGGTGGGGAAGCGCGTAGCTGGGGTGACCGCGATGACCGCCGCGGCCCGCGCCGCGACGATGACCGTCGTCCCCCTCGCGCCGAGGGTGAACGCCGTCCCTGGGGCGACCGCGATGACCGCCGTGGCCCGCGCCGCGACGATGACCGTCGTCCCCCTCGCGCCGAGGGTGAGCGCCGCCCGTGGGGTGACCGCGACGACCGCCGTGGCCCGCGCCGCGACGACGATCGTCGTCCTCCTCGTGCTGAGGGTGAGCGTCGTCCCTGGGGCGATCGCGACGACCGGCGTCCTCCTCGCTCTGAGGGTGAGCGTCGTCCCTGGGGCGACCGTGACGACCGGCGTCCTCCTCGCTCTGAGGGTGAGCGTCGTCCCTCGGGCGACCGTGACGACCGGCGTCCTCCTCGCTCTGAGGGTGAGCGTCGTCCCTCGGGCGACCGCGATGACCGGCGTGGCCCGCGCCGCGACGATGACCGTCGTCCTCCTCGTGCTGAGGGTGAGCGCCGCCCGTGGGGTGACCGTGACGACCGCCGTGGCCCGCGCCGCGACGACGATCGTCGTCCTCCTCGTGCTGAGGGTGAGCGCCGCCCGTGGGGTGACCGTGACGACCGCCGCGGCCCACGCCGCGACGACGACCGTCGTCCCCCTCGCGCCGAGGGCGAACGCCGTCCCTGGGGCGACCGTGACGACCGGCGTCCTCCTCGCTCTGAGGGTGAACGCCGCCCGTGGGGTGACCGCGACGACCGCCGCGGCCCGCGCCGCGACGACGACCGCCGTCCCCCTCGCGCCGAGGGCGAACGCCGTCCCTGGGGCGACCGCGACGACCGCCGCGGCCCACGCCGCGACGACGACCGCCGTCCCCCTCGCGCCGAGGGCGAACGCCGTCCCTGGGGCGACCGCGACGACCGCCGCGGCCCACGCCGCGACGACGACCGTCGTCCCCCTCGCGCCGAGGGCGAACGCCGCCCGTGGGGTGACCGCGACGACCGCCGCGGCCCACGCCGCGACGACGACCGCCGTGGCCCCCGCGCCGAGGGCGAACGCCGTCCCTGGGCCGACCGCGATGACCGCGGCCCTCGCCGCGATGATGATCGACGCTGGGACCGTGACGATCGGGAAGAGCGCGTCCACCGCCCCGGCACTGCACCGCGTGCGGATGAACCCGCAACCCCGCTCGAGTACGACGAGAAGGAACTGCATCCCGGTGTGAAGGCCGAGCTCAGAGGCCTCCCCAAGGACCTTGCTGCGACCGTCGCCGCGCATATCTGGGCCGCTGGCCAGTACATCGACACCGACCCTGCACTTGCCTTCCGTCACGCGGAGGCAGCCAGGCGTCGTGCCGGCCGGCTTCCGATCGTCCGTGAAGCGGCCGCTGAGACCGCGTATGCCGCCGGCGAATTCGCCGTCGCACTGCGCGAGTTCCGCGCCATCCGCCGGATGTCCGGGGGCGATGAACTGATCCCGCTGATCGCCGACTGCGAGCGGGCGCTCGGGCGGCACCACGAAGCGCTCGACGTGCTCAACGAACTCAACCCGAAGCACCCGGACGTGAACCTGCACATCGAGTGCCTCCTGGTGGAGGCCGGGATCCGCGATGACCTCGGTCAGCGCGACGAAGCCCTCCGTCTCCTGAGGGCGGCGATCTCCCGCAAGGTCGGCCCGCCCCAGGCCCAAGCGCGCCTGCAGTACGCGCTGGCCAACCTCCTCGAGGAGAGCGGTGACAGCGCTGCTGCGCGCGAGTGGTTCACTTCCGCCTCTGAACTCGACCGTTCCGGCGACCTGGACATCGCCGAGCGGCTCGCGGAGATCGACGGCATCACGCTGCCCGATTTCACTGAGGAAGAGGACGACGAGGACGAGTCCGAAGAGGACGAGTCCGAGGAGGATCTCGACAGGGACGGGCGCGACGCCGACGAGTTCGACGACGAGGATGACCTCGAGGAGGATGAGGATGACGACCTCGACGATGATGACCTCGACGATGACGACGACGACGATGGGGAAGACGACCTCGACGACGATGGGGAAGACGACCTCGAGGATGACGACCTCGACGATGACGACCTCGACGATGACGACGCCGACGACGATGAGGAAGACGACCTCGACGACGATGGGGAAGACGGCCCGGAAGACGACGAAGAGCTCGAAGTCGTCGAAGCGGGGGGCCATTTTGAGTCGGAGTCCCAGCCCGAGGACGACGACGACCTGGAAGAACAGGACTTCGCTGCGGTGGAGGCACCTGCTGTGGGCGACGATCCCGAGTCTGTCGACTCCACCGATGTGACGACGGAGGATGCGACCCCCGGGGACGTGACCGTCGACACCGACGGCCTACCTGGGGGAGTTGACGAGCCGGTGACCGATACGCTGGGGGAGCCGACGACGGAGGAGACCGAGCGATGACCAAGGCCCTTGCCGCTGACTATGACGCAGCCCTGTTCGACCTCGACGGAGTGATCTACCTCGGCCCCTATGCGGTCGAGGGCATTCCTGAGGCGCTGGAGGAACTGCGTTCCCGCGGCACCCACGTGGGCTTCGTCACCAACAACGCCGCGCGTACCCCCGCGGCTGTCGCGGAGCACCTCGAGGAACTGGGGATCCGCGCCAGCGAGGGCGACGTCGTGAACTCCACGCAGGCGACCCTGCGCATGCTGGTGGCTGATCTCCCGGCCGGCGCGAAGATCCTCGCCGTGGGCACGGACGCCTTGACCAAGCAGCTCGCGGGCGCCGGGTTCACCGTCGTCGACTCCCTCGATGACGAGCCGATGGCCGTCGTGCAGGGTTACCACCCGACGCTGGAGTGGACCCGTCTGGAGGACGCAGCCCTGGCGATCCAGGGCGGCGCCGTCTGGTACGCCACCAACCCCGATCTGACCAGGCCCTCCGAGCGCGGGATCGTGCCCGGGCTGGGCTCCCAGATCGGCGTGGTGCGTAACTGCGTGGCGATCGACCCGAAGATCGCCGGCAAGCCGTACCGTCCGCTGCTCGATGAAACCGTGCTCCGCCTCAGCGCGGCGCACCCCATCTTCGTGGGTGACCGCACCGACACGGACATCCTGGGGGCCAACAACGTCGGCATGGATTCGCTGTTCGTCTTCACCGGCGCCCATGGCAAGGCCGACCTCGATGTCGCCCCGCCGGCGTTCCGCCCCACCCACATCGGTTTCGACGCCACCGCGCTGCTCGAGCCCAAGCGGGAGGCCGCATTCCAGGGGCAGCGCTACATCTGTGGCTACCAGGAGGTCGACTTCACCGACGGGGTGGGCTACCTGTCCACCCGGCCAGTCACCCGCGACGAGCAGCTCGATGCCCTCTGGGCTGGCCTCCAGGCGCGGTGGCGCTTCGACGTGGACATCTCGAACGTGCTCAACTCGCTGGACCTCCTGAGGTGAGCGAGGGGGCTACGCCGCGGAGCGCAGCACCCGCCGAGGTTCGGCGGGTCGAGTTGGTGGGCGAGGTCATGGCCGGCCTCGAGTCGCTGGACGACCTGCCGTTCGAAGAGCAGACGGCGAAGCTGACCGAGGCGCAGTCGGTGCTCCAGGCGGTGCTCAACAACGACCCCAACCTCACGCAGTTGGGGATCCCCGGCGTCGCACGGTGAGACTTGACGTCGCCCTCGTCGAGCGTGGACTGGCGCGGTCCCGCACGCATGCGGCCGCGCTCATCGCCGAAGGACGTGTGAGCGTCAACGGAGCCGCGGCGGCGAAGGCGTCGCTGCGCGTCGGCTACGAGGACGAACTCGTTGCGGACGCGGAGCGTTGGGTCTCCCGCGCCGCCCACAAGCTGTTGGGGGCCCTTGACGCGTCAGGCTTCACAGTCCGGGGCAGGGTGCTCGATGCGGGAGCGTCCACCGGCGGCTTCACCCAGGTCTGCCTAGAGCGCGGCGCAGACCTGGTCTACGCCGTCGACGTGGGCCACGACCAGTTGGTCGCCGAGCTCCGCTCGGACCCCCGCGTGCGCGTCCACGAAGGTCTCAACCTGCGTGACCTCACACTCGAGCATCTCGACGGGCAACCCGTCGACCGGATCGTCGGCGACATCTCCTTCATCTCCCTGCGCCTCCTGCTCCAGCCCCTCCTCGGCGTGCTGCCGGCAAACGGCGAGGCGCTCCTTCTCGTCAAGCCCCAGTTCGAGGTGGGCCGCGAACGGCTCGGCTCCGGTGGTGTCGTCCGGGACGAGAGACTGCGCACCGAGGCGGTCGACACGGTGGTCTCCGACGCCGCAGTCTTCGGTTGGATCGAGCGGTGGCGCGGCATCAGCGAACTGCCCGGCGCATCGGGCAACGTGGAGTACTTCGTCCGGCTGACTCGGTAGGCTGGGCGCGTGAACAAGCGAACCGTGGCCGTCCTCGTCCACCCTGACCGGGAGGAGGCCCTCGACAACGCGATCGCGTTCATGGCGGACCTCCACAGGATGGGCTTCGACTTCCTCGTCTTCGACGACGATGTCGAGCGGATCGCCGCCCGGGTGAGCTCAGCCGTCGAGTTCCAGGCCCTGGACAACCGCATGGCGGAACTGGCCGTGGTGTTCGGTGGCGACGGCACCATCCTGCGCGCTGCGGAGTGGGCGCTGCCGCTGGGCGTGCCCCTGCTCGGGGTGAACCTCGGTCATGTGGGCTTCCTCGCCGAACTTGAGCCGTCGGATCTGCACGAGCTGGCCACCGTCGTCGAGGAGCGCCGCTATCAGGTGGAGGAGCGCCTCGCCCTGGAGGTGCGGGTCACTGACCGTGATGGCAACCTCACGTGGACTTCCTCGGCGGTCAACGAGGTGTCGCTGGAGAAGATGGCCCGCGAGCGCATGCTCAACGTCCTGGTGAGCATCGACGACCGCCCGCTCTCGCGCTGGGGCTGCGACGGAGTGCTCGTGTCCACCCCCACCGGCTCCACCGCCTACGCCTTCTCCGCAGGTGGGCCCGTCGTCTGGCCCGACGTGAAGGCCATGCTCGTGGTGCCCATCGCGGCCCACGCGCTGTTCAACCGCCCCATGGTTCTGAGCCCTTCGTCGAAGGTGCGGCTCAACATCACCCCGGACCTCCCCGCGCGCGGCATCCTGTGGTGCGACGGGCGCAGGAGCCACGAGGTCGCCGACGGTGAGACCGTCGAAGTCACCCAGCTCGGCGTCGCACTGCGCCTGGCCCGCTTCGGCGAGCAGCCGTTCACCACCAGACTCGTGAAGAAGTTCGTGCTCCCCGTCCACGGGTGGCGCAAGCAGACGGAGAAGTAGATGCTCACCGCGTTGCGGATGACAGCCTTCGGAGTGGTCGACGAGGCCGAACTCGAACTTGGGCCGGGCCTCACCGCCCTGACCGGCGAGACGGGTGCCGGCAAGACCATGATCGTCTCGGGCCTCGGCCACCTCCTGGGTAGCCGCGGCGACGCGGGGATCGTACGGCGCGGCGCGGACCGGGCCGTCGTGGAGGGCCGCTGGGAAGTGGCCGAAGACCTGGCCGCGCGCGTCCGTGACCTCGGCGGCGACGCCGAGGACGGCGAGCTGGTCACGCTGCGGCAGGTGACGGCTCAGGGCCGCTCCCGCGCGGTGCTCGGAGGCGCGGGCGTCCCCATCTCCGCGTTGGCGGACCTCATCGGTGAGATCGCCACGATCCACGGGCAGTCAGGCCAGATCCGGCTGTCCAGCCCGGACCGCCAGCGCGAGCTGCTCGACGCGCACGCCAAGCCCGGGGAGCTGGCCCGCTACCGGGCCAATTTTGCGGAGCGGAAAGCCGCGGCCGCCGAACTGCAGGAACTCGAGGAGCAGTCCATGGCCCGCGCCCGCGAGGCCGACATGCTGCGCTTCGGTCTGGAGGAGATCGGCGCCGTGGATCCGCAACCGGGTGAGGATGACGCGCTGGCCGCAGAGCAGGCCAAGCTCATGGACCTGGACGACCTGCGCAGCCTCGCGGCCACCGCGCACGAGGCGTTGAGCGGCTCGGAGACCGACTTCGATGCTCCCGGCGCCGTCGGCCTCGCCGGGGAGGCACGCAAGGCGCTCGCGGCCCTGGCTGAACGCGACGAGGCCGCCGCCTTGCTGGCGAGCCGTGCAGTTGAGCTCACGATGCTGGCCGGAGACCTCGCCGCGGACGTGGCCGGCTACGTGGAGGACCTGGTGGCGGACCCGCTCCGCCTCGAAGCAGTGGGGCAGCGGCGCGGCGCGCTGGCTGGCCTCACCCGCAAGTACGGCACCACCGTCGACGACGTGCTCAATTGGGCTCAGACGTCTGCGGCCAGGCTGGGCCAGCTGCTCGGCAGCGACGAGCGCATCGACACGCTGCGCGTCCGCGTCGCCGAACTCGATGCCGCGCTCGCGGCGGACGCGGCGGCCATCTCGGCGGCCCGCCACCAGGCAGCCGACGACCTCGCGGAACGCGTCAAGGGCGAGCTGGAAGCGCTGGCCATGCCGCATGCCGAACTCCGCTTCGCCGTCACCGACGCGCCCATCGGGCCGCACGGGGCGGACCGCATCGAACTGCTCTTCACCGCCAACCCGGGCTCCGAACCCGCGCCGCTGGGCAAGGTGGCATCCGGCGGCGAACTCTCGCGCGTCAGGCTCGCGCTCGAGGTCGTGCTGGCAGACGCCGGCGCGCAGCACACCTATGTGTTCGACGAGGTGGACGCGGGCGTGGGCGGCGCCGTCGGCCTGGAGATCGGGCGGCGGCTGCAACGACTGGCCGGCCACAGCCAGGTGATCGTCGTGACCCACCTGGCTCAGGTGGCCGCGTTCGCAGACGCCCACTTCGTGGTGGCCAAGGAGTCCGACGGCCAAGTGACCACTTCGGGTGTGCGTCTACTCACCCAGGACCAGCGCGCCGCGGAACTCGCCCGTATGATGGGCGGCGCCTCCTCATCGACGAAGGGGATCGAGCACGCGCAGGAGCTGCTCGCACAAGCTGCCCGGTAGGGGGAACATCAATGGCCGCACGGCTCCTCGCGGGAGTGCAACGGTACCTGGACCGGATCCTGGTGGCCGTGGGCGTGGTGCTGCTGTTCTGGATCTGGCACCTGGGGCATCTGGAGTGGGGCACGCAGAGGTATGTCCCCACCTGGATGGACGACCGGATCCTGTTGTTCGTCGCGCCGCCCCTCATCCTCGCCGCCTTCGGGCTGGTGCGTGCCGCGTTGGCAGGAGCGTTCGCCTACCCGCTGGTGGTGGTCGTCGGCGAGCTCCTCGGCGGTGCCGCCTGGGACCTGCAGGTCATGTTCCTCGGCGAGGAGCACGAGCCGCTGCATGCGGGCTGGTGGATCGCCGTGGCGCTCTACGTCTGGGTGGTCCTCGGGGCCGCCTGGGGCGATGCCCGAGCGCGGCGCTGGGCGAGGATCGAGGCGGTGGAAACGACGCCGGCGCAGCCGTGACCCAGATGTAACGCGGTGGAAACGTGGGCCACTTAACATGGAGTTCCGTGCATGAACCGAACACCACCCGTCATATCTTCGTCACCGGGGGCGTCGTCTCCTCGCTGGGCAAGGGCCTCACCGCCGCCAGCCTCGGCACGCTGCTGGTAGGGCGCGGCCTCCGCGTCACCATGCAGAAGCTGGATCCCTACCTCAATGTGGACCCGGGCACCATGAACCCGTTCCAGCACGGCGAGGTCTTCATCACCGACGACGGTGCGGAGACCGATCTCGACATCGGCCACTACGAGCGCTTCCTGGATGTGAACCTCACCAGCAGCGCCAACGTCACCACGGGCCAGGTCTATTCCACCGTGATAGCGCGCGAACGCCGCGGCGAATACCTCGGCCAGACCGTTCAAGTGGTGCCACACATCACCGACGAGATCCGCGACCGGATGCTCTCGATGGCCGGGCCGGACGTCGACGTGGTCATCCACGAGATCGGGGGCACCGTCGGCGACATCGAGTCCCTGCCGTTCCTGGAGGCCGCCCGCCAGGTTCGCCACGAGGTGGGCCGTGACCGGGTCTTCTTCCTCCACGTCTCACTCGTGCCGTACCTGAAACCGGCAGCCGAGCTGAAGACCAAGCCCACGCAGCACTCGGTGGCCGCGCTGCGCCAGGTCGGTATCCAACCCGACGCGATCGTGTGCCGCTCCTCGCTGGAGGTGCCCCCCGCGATGAAGCGCAAGATCGCGCTCATGTGCGACGTGGACGAAGAGGCCGTGATCAGCTGCGCCGACGCGTCGAGCATCTACGCGATCCCCCGGGTGCTGCACTCCGAGGGGCTCGACGCCTACGTGGTGCGCCGCCTCCAACTGTCCTTCCGCGACGTGAACTGGAAGGCCTGGGATGAGCTCCTGAGCCGCGTCGAGCAGCCCGCTGAGCGGGTGACGGTGGCGTTGGTCGGCAAGTACATCGACCTCCCCGACGCCTACCTCTCCGTGTCCGAGGCGCTGCGCGCCGGCGGCTTCGCGCACCGCGCCGCTGTCGACCTGCGGTGGGTCGCCTCCGACGACTGCGCGACCCGCGAGGGGGCGGCCCGGGCCCTGGAGGGGGCCGACGCGATCTGCGTGCCGGGGGGCTTCGGCATCAGGGGCGTGGAAGGCAAACTCGGGGCACTGACCTACGCCCGTGAACACCGCGTTCCGACGCTCGGCCTCTGCCTGGGGATGCAGTGCATGGTGGTCGAGGCGGCCCGCAATCTGGCCGGGCTGGGAGGAGCGTCGTCGACCGAGTTCGATGCGGACACCGAAGAGCCGGTCGTGGCGACGATGGCCGAGCAGAGCCACATCGTGGCCGGAGACGGCGACCTGGGCGGCACCATGCGGCTCGGTTCCTACCCGGCGCTCCTGCGCGACGGAACTGTCGTGCGCAGGGTCTATGGTGAGGCCAGGGTCGAGGAGCGCCACCGCCATCGCTACGAAGTGAACAACGCCTACCGGGCACGTCTCGAAGAGGCGGGCCTGGTGGTCTCGGGCACCTCGCCGGATTCGCAGCTTGTCGAGTTCGTCGAATTGCCGGAGGACGTGCATCCCTTCTACGTGGGCACGCAGGCGCACCCCGAGCTGAAGTCGCGCCCGACGAAGCCGCATCCGCTGTTCGCTGGGCTGATCGGAGCCGCGCTCGCGGCACGGAAGGGGTAGCGCATGCGTGTCGACGAGCCGATGAAGTGGCCGGTGCGGAGCCGGGAGGTGCTGGGGTCCGGCAGGGTGACGTCCTTCGTGGAGGAGACGGTCGCCACTCCGTCCGGCGAGGAGATCACCCGCCAGTTCATCACGCATCCGGGCGCGGTGGCCGTCGTGGCATGGGAGGAGAGCACCGACGAGATCGCCGTGCTGCGCCAGTACCGCCACCCGGTCGGTCTGGAACTGGTGGAGATCCCCGCCGGGCTGCTCGACGTCGACGGCGAGCAGTGGGTCCTCAGCGCCCAGCGTGAGCTCGCCGAGGAGGTCGAGCTGGCAGCAGACCGTTGGGACGTGCTGGTCGACATTCTGACCACCCCCGGCTCGTCGGAGGAGTCGCTCAGGATCTATCTGGCCAGGGACGTGCGCCCCGCCGCGCGTCCGGAGGGTTTCGTGCTCGAGGGCGAGGAGGCGCACATGACCTGGTCCTGGGTGCCCAGGCAGCACCTGGTCGACGAGATCCTGGCCGGGCGCTGCCAGTCGCCGTCGCTGGTGGCCGGGGTGCTCGCATTCGAGACCGCCCGGCTGTCCGGCCGTCTCGAGGACCTGCGGCCGGCGGAAGCCGCGTGGCTCGCCCGCCAGGAGTGAGCGCGCTGGAGCGGGCGCGCGACGACTACCTCAACCACGTCCGCGTCGAGCGGGGGCTGGCCACCAACACGGTGGCGGCCTACCGCCGCGACCTGGCCCGCTACGTCACCTTCCTGTCCGAGCGGGGCATCCTGTCGGTGGCGGAGGTGACACCCGTGGAGGTGACCGAGTTCGTCCGCGAGTTGAGCACCTCCCAGGCCCGGTCCTCGGTGGCCAGACACGTCGTCAGCGTGCGCACGTTCCACCAGTTCTGCGCCGAGGAGGGCCTGGCGCCGCAGAACCCGGCGGCTGAGGTGTCGCCGCCGAAGCTCGAGCAGCGGCTGCCGAAGGCGCTCACCGTCGCGGAGGTCTCACGGATCCTGGACGCACCGGACGGCACGGAGGTCGTCGGCCTTCGGGACGCCGCCCTGTTGGAGTTGCTCTACGGCACCGGAGCCCGGGTCTCGGAGGTCTGCGGGCTGGACGTGGACGACGTGACCGCCGCACTGTCCGAACCGGACGTCGGCATCCGCCTGCTCGGCAAGGGCGGAAAGGAGCGGGTCGTCCCCCTGGGCAGCTACGCGGCCAAGGCGTTGTCGGCCTACCTGGTGCGCGCGCGGCCGGCGCTGGCGCAGGCCGCGAAGAAGCACACGCCGGCGCTGCTGCTCAACCAGCGTGGCATGCGGCTCAGCCGCCAGTCCGCGTGGGCCGTGATCCAGCGCGCTGCGGAGGCCGCCGGCCTCAACGTGGACGTGTCGCCGCACTCGCTGCGCCACTCCTTCGCGACGCACCTGCTCGACGGGGGAGCAGACCTCAGGGTGGTGCAGGAACTGCTGGGTCACTCGTCGGTCGCCACCACCCAGATCTACACCCTGGTGACCATCGAGCACCTGCGTGAGGTGCACGCAGCCGCCCACCCGCGGGCCCGCTGACCTGCGGGTTCCTAGAAGGCGGCCAGGTTCATCGGCGGCTCGTCCACCTGGAACAGGCGTGAGAGCCGGCTGATGGCGGCGGGCTCACCCTGCACCAACCCGGACAGGGCCAACTCCGACGCGGAGCGGTCACCGTGCCACATAGACGCGAGCACGTCGATGGGCAGCAGCACCTCCGCTGCCTGCTCCGAGGGTGCCGCGACGCCGTGCCCGTCCCGCGCACTGACCCGCCAGGTGCCCTGGCAGTAGCCCATGGCGTCGGAGATCTCGACGACCACGTCGCCCTCACCGTCGAAGCCGCGCTGTGCGGTGGCCGATGGGAGGTCGAGGATGCGCAACCACACGGGGTCGTCGCCCTCCTTGGCGGTGACCGCCCATGGGTCGACGAGGGACGCCGCCAGCGGATCGCCCGGAGGGGACAGGGGATAGGTCAGCCGCTCGACCAGGTCCATCTCCGCCAACGTGCGCCACAGCGCCCGGTTGACTGCCTGGTCCGCAGCGCACACCTTGCGAACGGCCGTGGTGATGGGGGTCTCGTCCCAGCCTTTGGGCGTGAACAACGCGAATCCGTCCACCTCGCCGGTGGCGGAGAAGTGCACCGCGCACCGCAGCGAGCGGGCGGGCCCGTTCTCCCCGGAATCCCAGAGGCCGGTGTCCACCAGGAAGTGGCCGTGCAGGTGCCCGACGGCGCCCCGGAAACGCGCCTGGTGTGCGGTGACCAGGCGCGCCCAGTGGTCGCGCAGGAACGACGGCGGGACGAACTCGACGGTGCCTGGCGCGGCCGGCACGTCGGCCCGGAGCGAGAAGCGTCTGGTGTCGACCTCGATGGGGTGGGTGTGGGTGCTGATGCCGAAACCGAAACGGCCGTAGATGGTCGCTTCTGACGCCGTCAGGGTGGCAAGCGGCATGCCGTGCCCACGCGCCGCGTCGAGTTGCTGACGCATCATGTGCTTCAGCAGACCGCGGCGGCGGTGGCTGGGCCGGACCGCGACGGTGTTGATCACCAGGCCGTCGATGAGGCCGCGTCCGCAGTTGATCGTGGTGGGTGCCGCCGCGAAGGCCGCGACCGCCTCCCGGCCCGTGAGGCCTGGCCCCTCCGTCGTCACCCTGCCCAACCACGCCCTGTCTTCGCGGCGGTGCTTCCGGTAGGTGGCCAGCCCTTCGTCGGAGGCGCGCTGCTCCAGGAAACTGAAGCGGAACACGTCGAGATACTCGGCCCAGGCGGGGCTGTCGTCCGGGGTGTCGAGCGGCATCAGATCGTATTCGTAGGGTCCTTGCACGCCTTCGACTCTAGTGCCCGGTATCCGGGGGACAGATATGCCCGGACCACCTCATACGTGGTCCGGGCTCGCATCACTTGTATCGGTCCGAAGTGACTATCGACCCAAGACACGCCGACGAAACGGCAAACTTCCAGTGAATTTCCCTCATTCTGCTGACATGGGGTGAAGAGCGGTGTAGACATATCCCTACGCACTTCCTTTCGGGGAAGGGCAGGAAGGGAAAGTCCTACTTTCGATTGCTGCAGGTTTGATCCAGTAGCACCCCACCCGGCGAGGTGGGTGAGAAAACCCGGATGCCCTTCCAGGCAGGTGGGCCGCCACCACCCGCCACACCCAGGTGGCCTGACCAACTCATACTTGGTCAGGCCACCGCCCTGTTCGGGGCCGCTCGGAAGAAATAGACCAGGGTGCGTCCACTAGGCTGGTCCCCACTTGCAGAGAAGTAGGAGGCAATGCGGTGGCGGATAGCGGCCTGTTTGAAAAGCCCGAGTTCCAGGTACCGGATGCACCGGGGGAATCGACCCTCATCGATACCGGTGTGATCGGTCCCACGGGCCGACCCCTCCCAACGTTCCCTGAGCCTGAGAGACCCGCCCCCGGCGCCCCGAAGAACGCCATCATCATGGCGATGACCAACCAGAAGGGCGGCGTCGGGAAGACCACCACCGCCATCAACCTGGGTGCCGCGTTGGCGGAAACAGGCCGCAAGATCCTCCTTGTCGACTTCGACCCTCAGGGGTCCCTCTCGGTGGGCCTCGGCGTGAATCCCCACACACTGGACCGCTCCATCTACAACCTGCTGCTGAGCCGCGAATACGAACCGCGCGAGGTCATCATGGAGACCACCGTGGCCGGCCTCGACATCCTGCCCAGCAACATCGACCTCTCCGCGGCCGAAGTGCAGCTCGTCAGCGAAGTGGCCCGGGAGCAGACCCTCCAGCGCGTCCTGACCAAGATTCGCTCCAGCTACGACTACATCCTCATCGACTGCGCGCCGAGCCTGGGCCTGCTCACGATCAACGCGCTCACCGCCAGCGACTATGTCGTCGTGCCGCTGGAGTGCGAGTTCTTCGCGTTGCGCGGCGTGGCGCTGCTGACCGACACGATCGCCAAAGTGCAGGACCGGCTGAACCCGGAACTCGAGGTCATGGGCATTCTCGGCACCATGTATGACGCCCGCACGCTGCACAGCCGCGAGGTGCTGGAGCGCGTGGTCCAGGCCTTCGGCGACGACGTGTTCCACACTGTCATCCGTCGCACCATCAAGTTCCCGGAGACGACGGTGGCCGGCGAGCCCATCACCACCTACGCCTCGGCTTCCCCCGGCGCTGACGCCTACCGGCAGCTCGCGCGAGAGGTGTTGTTGAGGAGTGAGGTGTGAGCAAGCCCAAGCGCGCCGAACTCCCCGGGGCCTCGGAGCTGTTCCGGCCGACGCGGCAGCCGCGCGAGGCGACGCCGGAGGCACCGCCTGCGGAGGCCCAGGCTGCGCCCGCCGTGCAGCCGGTGGCAGAGCTCGCCGCTGACGCGGCCGCACCCGCGCCCACCGGCCGGGTCCGCCACGACCACAAGATCACCGTCTACTTCAGCGAGGACGAACTGCTCGCCCTCGAGGACGCCAACCTCGACCTGCGGCGCACGCACGGCATCCGCGTCGACCGGGGGCGCATCGTGCGCGTGGCCGTCGCCCACGCCCTCGCAGACCTCGTGGCGCGCGGCGGCGACAGCGACCTCGTGGCCGAACTCAGACAGCAGTGAGCAGGGGACGGGCACAGTCGGAGCAGCGCGACGAGCTGCCGGGCTTCGAGTTGCGGCTGAGCAACTTCGAGGGCCCCTTCGACCTCCTGCTCGACCTCATCTCCCGGCGCGAACTGGACATCACCGAGGTGGCGCTCAGCGCCGTGACGGATGAGTTCATCGCCTACGTGAAGTTGGGCGGGGAGGTCTGGGACCTCGACAGGACCAGCTCCTTCCTCGTGGTGGCCGCCACCCTGCTCGACCTCAAGGCCGCCCGCCTCCTGCCCGGAGGTGAGGTGAGCGATCCCGAGGACATCGCGGCGCTGGAGGCCCGCGACCTCCTGTTCGCCCGCCTCCTGCAGTACCGCGCGTTCAAGAAGCTCGCCGAGTGGGTGGCGGAGTCGATGAACGGCGCCGAGTCCACGCACTGGAGGCCCGGCGGGATCGAGGAGCAGTTCCGCGGCCTCCTCCCGGAGGTGGAACTGACGCTGACCCCCGACGATGTCGCCCGGCTCGCGGCGGCCGCGATGGTGCCGAAGCCCGCCCCGGTCGTCGAGCTGGGCCACCTGCACGGCAACACTGTCAGCGTCCCGGAGCAGGTCACGCTCATCGCCGACAGATTGCGCCGCGAGGGCGCAGCCACATTCAGGTCGCTCATCTCCGGGGCAGACCGGCTCACCGTTGTGGTGCGTTTCCTGGCCATCCTGGAGCTGTTCCGGGCACAACAGGTGGCACTCGAACAACTCGAACCGCTCGCCGAGCTGACGGTGCGGTGGACCGCCGGTGATGAGGCCGCCATCGAGGTCACCGACGATTACGGACCACAACCCGAACTGGAGGATGCATGAGCACCCACGGCGCCCTCGAGGCCATCCTGCTGATGGCCACTGAGCCGACCACCACGCAGGAGTTGGCCGCAGCGCTCGACCTGACCGTCGATGAGGCCGACCGCCTGCTGGACGAGATCGCCGCCTTTTATGAGGAGAACGGACGCGGCATCCGGCTGCGACGTATCGCCGGCGGCTGGCGCTTCGCCACGGACCCGGCGCTGGCCGACGTCCTGGAGGCCTGGCTGGTTTCGGACCAGCGCTCCCGCCTGACCCAGGCGGCCCTCGAAACCCTGTCAGTCATCGCCTATCTGCAGCCGGTGACCCGCGGCCGGATCTCGGGAGTGCGCGGCGTGGGCGTCGACGGCGTGGTCAAGACGTTGCTCGTGCGCGGGCTGATCACGGAGGCGGGGGAGGACCCGGTCACCGGAGCCATGACGTTCGCGACCACGCCGCTGTTCCTGCAGAAACTCGGGCTGAATTCATTGAAGGAATTGCCGGACTTGGCGCCCATGCTGCCTGACGCCGTAGCCTTGGAAGCTGAGCTGGGACAACTCGCCGCCGCGATGGCGCCTGAGGCCCGGCCCGAGGAGGAACGCGAAGATGAACGACCAGCCTGACAACGAAAAGACCGAGGGCATCCGCTTGCAGAAGGTGCTGGCCTCGGCCGGCCTCGCATCGCGGCGTGCCAGTGAACTCCTCATCGAGGAGGGACGGGTGGAGGTCAACGGCAAGATCGTCACTGAGCAGGGCAAGCGCGTCAATCCCGAGACGGACCACATCCGGGTGGACGGCTCGCGCATCCCGCCGCCGCGCCACAACCTGTACCTCGTGATGAACAAGCCTCGGGGCGTGGTCTCCACGATGGAGGACCCGGAGGGGCGCAAGACGCTGCTCGACTACCTGCCCAGGCTGCGGGAGCGGATCTTCCACGTCGGCCGCCTCGACACCGAGACCGAAGGCCTGATCCTGCTCACCAACGACGGCGAGTTCGCCCACCGCATGGCGCACCCCAGCTACAAAGTCACCAAGACCTACACCGTGCAGGCCGCGGGCGTGATGGACAACCGCACCATCAAGCGCCTGGAGAAGGGCGTCACGCTTGAGGACGGCCCCGTCAAGCCGGACAAGGTGAAGCTCGTCTCCCGCGCTGCTAACCGGACGCTGATCGAGGTCTCGCTGCACGAGGGCCGCAACCGCATCGTGCGCAGGATGTTCGACACGGTCGGGCACCCCGTCGACCGCCTGGCCAGGACCGCGATCGGTCCCGTCCGGCTCGGCAACCTGCCGGTCGGCGAGATCCGCGAACTGACCAGGGAGGAACTGGGAGAACTGCTCGACCTCGTGGGCATGTGACCTGGCCAGGCCAACAGACGGGTGCGCTAGGTTGAAGGTCAAGGAGGTGGCCCATGGCCGGGTACGAGGACTTCGACTTCGACTTCGACGCGACCCAACAGGGCGCCTGGGAGGAGTTCACCACACGCCTCGACGAGGTGTTGTCGGTGATGGATTCCACTGCGGATCTGACGATCTCCGTGGCTTCGGCCAGGAAGCCCGGTGACGGTGAGGCCGACGAGCCCCCCGGCATCCGGTTCTCCGTGACCGCGCCGGGGATGATCGCCGCCTACGTCAAGGGGCCCGACGGCGGGGCGCCCACCGGGGCGCAGGCCGAAGGCCTGCACCGCCTGGCATGGGACCAGCCCAACGACGAGTGGAACACGTTCCACACCGTCGTGGACCAGGAGAACTCGGCGGCCCTGGCGCAACTCGCCACCGAGACCCTGGCGGAGGTGTTCGGCGTGCTGCACCCCATCTTCCTGGAGCCGGACCAGTTGGCCGAGATCCTGAAGGGGCAGACCGACTGGGTTCCCCTCACGCCCAAACCGCTCAGCAAGGACCAGATGGCGGTCATGCCGGCCAACCGGACGGACCTGGACCACCTCGTGGACCACGAGTTGGCCAAGGCCTACGGCCATCCCCCGCTGCGCAACGACCAGGGCGACGTCGCCATCCGCGTCGGGTCCACGATGGTCTTCCTCCGCTCCACCCCGGACGCGGCTGAGCTCGTGCTGTTCTCGGCGCTCGTGCACGAGGTCGGCGGCCGTTCGCGGGCGTGTGAGGTGCTCAACGACCTCAACGTCGAGGCCCGCTACGGACGTTTCGCGCTGCACCGGGACCGCGTCTTCGTGCAGATCTCCGTGGCCGCGAAACCCTTCGTCGCGGCCCACCTGCACCAGGCGTTACTCCACCTCAGCCAGATCGCCGACGGCATCGACGACGCGCTGGCCACCAAGCTGGGCGGCCGCACCACGTTCAACGGCTGACAAGCGATACAGTTTGAGATATGACCGATCCGCAACAGGTGACCTACTTCTCCCGGCTCGATGGCGACGAATGTTGGGCGTTGCTGAGTGAGACCGTGATCGGTCGCATCGCTTGGCAGGGCGACGACGGAATCATCGTGGTCCCCGTGAACTACCAGGTCGTGGATCGCACCATCATCTTCCACACCGACACCGATTCCAGCCTCGCGAAGCTCGCCGACGGCAGGAAGGTCTCGTTCCAGGTGGACGAGATCGACCCGGATTCGGCCATCGGTTGGTCCGTCCTGGTGCAGGGCACCGCCGGGGCGGCGGACCCGGCCGTGACGAACAAGAGCTGGCTCGACGGTGACCTCGCCGTCGGTATTGCCGTGACCGCCTCGTCGATCGACGGGCGTGTTGTCTCCGGAACGAAGAAGGGCTGAGTCATGAACGAAAAGACAGCTCCGCTGGTTGTCGTCGGCGTCGACGGGAGTGATGACGGTCTGCGGGCCGTGCGCTTCGGCACCGGTGCCGCCCTCCGGATCAGCGGCGAACTGCTGCTGGTCAACGCCGTCGACGACACGCTCATGGCCGGCGCCTGGGGTGTCGTCTACGACCCCGAGGTGCTCCAGTCCGCCGGAATCACCGCCAACGAACAGGCCCGGGACGTGGCACTGAGCATGGGGCTGCCGGAGCACCGCATCAAGACTGAGGTCGTGATGGGCTCGCCGGGCGGCGTGATGGCCAGGCTGAGCGAGGTCGCCGAGCTGGTCGTCGTCGGGCGCCGCGCGGCGTCCGGCCTCGAGCGCATGTTCGTCGGCTCCACCTCCGTGGCCGTGGTGGCCAACGCCTCGTGCCCCGTGGTCGTCATCTCCGCCGCGGCTCACCCTGACCCCATCGGTGGCCGTGGCATCGTCGGTGTCGGGCTGCAGACGAGCCCGGGATCCGAGAAGACACTGGAGGCCGGCTTCCAGCAGGCCCAGCGTCTCGGTGCGCGCCTCGAGGTCGTGCACGCCATCCAGCCCCCGGTGGGCCTGTTCGCCCGCAAGCTTTCGCCGAACGAACTCGACGAGCAGGTGCGCTTCGCGAAGGGTGGCATCGAGGCGATCGCCAACGAGGTCGCCCAGTCCTACCCCGACGTCCAGTACCGCGTCGAGGTGGCGGCAGACAGCCCCATCAACGAGTTGGTCAGCCGCAGTGCGGGCTACGACCTGCTGGTGGTCGGCGTGGGCGATTCACACATCCCGGGCCTCTCCCTGGGCGGCCTCATGCGTGGCCTGTTGGCCCACGCGGAGTGTCCGCTGTTCGTCGCGCGCGGATGACTGAGGCCCCCACCGAGCCCACCGTCGAGGTCGATCCGCAGCTACCCATCGCTGCGGAGGCCGAGCACATCGCTGAACTGATCCGCCGGAACCAGGTGGTCGTCGTCGCGGGCGAAACTGGCTCCGGCAAGACCACCCAGCTGCCCAAGATCTGCCTGATGGCTGGGCGCACGCGCATCGCGCACACGCAGCCCCGGCGGATCGCGGCACGCACCGTGGCGCAGCGCATCGCAGATGAGTGCGGCGTCGAGCTGGGCGACTTCGTCGGGTACCAGGTCCGCTTCACCCGCAAGGTGACGGCGGCCACCCGCATCAAGGTGATGACCGACGGCATCCTGCTGTCGGAACTCACCCACGACAGGCTGCTCAGCCGGTACGACACGATCATCATCGACGAGGCGCACGAGCGCAGCCTCAACATCGATTTCCTCCTGGGCTACCTGAAGCAGTTGCTGCCGAAGCGCCCGGAGCTGCGGGTGATTGTGACGTCGGCCACCATCGACACGGCCCGCTTCTCGGAACACTTCGGCGACGCCCCGGTCGTCGAGGTCTCCGGCCGCACCTACCCCGTCGACACCAGGTACCGGCCGCTGGACGAGGGCCAGGACGAGATCGACGGAATCGTGGGGGCCGTCGAGGAGATCCTCACCGAGCCTGGCGGCGGCGACATCCTCGTGTTCCTCAGCGGGGAGCGCGAGATCCGTGACGCGGCGGAAGCCATCGAGGGCCTTGGGTCCGGGCTGGAGGTGCTGCCGCTGTTCGCGCGGCTGTCGGCGGCAGACCAGCAGAAGGTGTTCTCAGGACACAGCCGACGAAGGGTCGTGCTGGCCACCAACGTGGCCGAGACCTCCATCACCGTGCCGCGCATCCGCTACGTCATCGACGCGGGCCTGGCCCGCATCTCGCGCTACTCGACGCGCACCAAGGTGCAGCGGCTCCCCATCGAACCGGTGTCGCAGGCGTCGGCGAACCAGCGCGCCGGCCGCTGTGGTCGTCTCGGCCCCGGCATCGCGATCCGGCTCTACTCGGAGGAGGACTTCGAGTCGCGGCCCACATACTCAGATCCGGAGATCCTGCGCACCAACCTCGCCACCGTGATCCTGCTGATGGCCCAGGCTGGCCTCGGTGACGTGGAGAGCTTCCCGTTCGTGGAGGCCCCCGTGCTGGGCCAAATCAACGACGGCGTCCGCGTGCTCAGCGAACTCGGCGCGATCCACCCCCGCCCCCGGCACGCCCAGGTGCGGCTCACGCGCACGGGCCGCATGCTGGCCCGGATGCCGGTGGACCCCCGGCTTGGGCGCATGATCATCGAGGGCGCCCGCCGTAGGACGCTGGCCACCGTGCTGGTGCTCGTGGCAGGCCTCACGGTGCCCGACATCCGGGAACGCCCGGCGGAGTTCCAGACCCAGGCGGACCAGCTGCACCGCCGCTTCTGGGGCATCGAGGCGAAGCCCGACGCCGAGGGCGAGGCGCCCAAGCGCCACACGGCCCATACCGGAACACGCAAGGAAGCCGCGCCCAGGCCGTCGCTGGAGGGCGGCGATTTCGAGGCCCTCCTCAACATCTGGAACTACCTGCACGAGCGTCGACGCGAGCTCTCGGGCAACCAGTTCCGCCGTATGTGCCGCGCCGAATACCTCAACTTCGTGCGGTTCCGCGAGTGGGAGGACCTCGTCTCCCAGCTCCGGGAGGCGGCCAAGGAACTGGACCTCGACACCCGCGGCCACGGGCCGACCGACCAGGTGCTCAGCAGCCTGTTGAGCGGGCTGCTCTCCAACGTGGGCGTGGCCGAGGAGCAACGGGGCAAACGCGAGCCGGGCAAGCGTCGGCCGCTTCAGGAGTACCAGGGCACCCGCGGTGCGAGGTTCGCGATCCAGCCGGGGTCCGCGCTGGCCAAGTCCACCCCGCCGCTCGTGATGGCCTTCGAGCTGGTGGAGACCTCCCGCCTGTGGGCCCGCACCGTGGCCGGGATCAAGCCGGAATGGGTGGAGGAGGTGGCGGGCCCCCTGCTGACCCGCACTGTGTCTGAACCGGTGTGGTCGCAGCGCTCGGCCAGCGTGGTGGCCAACGAACGGCTGACGCTCTTCGGCGTACCGATCGTGGCGGGCCGCCGCACCGACTACGCCAAGGACCACCCCGAGGAGGCGCGCGAGATATTCCTGCGCACCGCGCTCGTCGAAGGGGAGTGGGACACCCGCAACCCCGTCGTCCGGGACAACCGGGCGGTGATCCAGGAGGCGGAGAAGATGACCGACCGGATGCGCCGGCCGGACCTCCTCATCTCCGACGAGGCGCTCTACGCCTTCTACGACGCACGGGTGCCCAGCGACGTGGTCTCCGGGGCGACCTTCGACAAGTGGTTGCGCTCGACGCCGAAGAGTGACTGGCCGTTGCTGATGATCGACGACGCCATCGTCGACGCCACCCAGTTGCGGCCCAACGACTTCCCCGACAGGTGGACGTTCGGCGAGCACAAGCTGCCCATCGACTACACGTTCGATCCGGGGGCCGGCAGCGACGGAGTGACGCTCAAGCTGCGCCTCGAGCTCCTCGGCCAACTCGACGCCGACGAGTTCTCCTGGCAGGTGCCGGGCCTGCGGCGGGAGTTGGCCACCGAACTGATCAGGTCACTGCCCAAGTCGGTGCGCACCAACTTCGTGCCCGCGCCGGATTTCGCTGCCAGGGCGCTGGCCTGGCTCGACGAGCGAGGCCAGGTGGGGGAGGGCGCCTTCACCGACGCGCTGGCCCGGGCGCTCACCGCGCTCACTGGAGTCGTCGTCGAGGGCCTTCAGTTCGCGCCGGAGGCCGTGGGCAGGCACCTGCGTCCCACCTACGTGGTCCTCGACGAGGACCGTGAGGTGGCCCGGGATGTCGATCTCGAGGGGCTGCGGCGGAAACTGTCGCCCAAGGTGGCCGCGAAGCTGACCGCCTCCGCGGGAGACAAGGCCGCCACCGGACAGAAGTCGTGGACGTTCGGCGACGTGCCGCGCGAGACGACCGTCGGCAAGGGCGTCGTGGGGTACCCGGCGCTCGTGGACGAGGCCACCGCTGTCGGACTGCAGGTCTTCGACTCGGCGGCGCGGGCAGAGGTTTCGCACGCCCTGGGCGTCCGGCGCCTGCTGACCCTCACCAACCCGGATCCCACCAAGTGGGTCGTGTCCCACCTGGGGCGCGTCGAGAAGTTGGCGTTGGCGGACTCCGCCTACCCGAAGGTGCCGGAGCTGCTGGCCGACGCGTGGCTCAAGGCCGGCGAACAACTGGCCCTCCATCAGGGTCCGCTCGACGGCGTGCGCACGGAGGCCGGCTACCGTCGGGTGGCGCTGGAGGTGCGGCAGGAATGCCCCGGCCGGACGCTGCAGGTGGTCAACACCGCCGCGCATGCGCTGACGGCGGTGACGCAGGCACGGATCCTTTTGGGTGCCATGCCTGCCGGCGATGCTTTACGTTCCGACGTGAGCGCGCAGCTGGACAATCTGTTCTTCAACCGCTTCATCTCGGCCACGCCGGATCCCTGGTTCGCGCACCTTCCGCGCTATGCCCAGGCAGCCGTCGTTCGGCTGCAGGCGGCGGCGGCCAATCGCGCCCGCGACGACAAGGTCGCCGTGGAGCTGTATGACGTCGAGGACGCCTACGCGGAGCTCACCGAACGGCAGCCGCCCGGCCCACTCAACCGTGACGTGGAGGAGATCGCGTTCCTCATCGAGGAGTTCCGGGTCAGTCTGTTCGCCCAGCAGTTGCGCACCGCCGTTCCCGTCTCGGCCAAGCGCATCCGTCAGGCCATCCGGCAGGCTGCCTGAACCCGTTGTGGCACGATGGAACCCGTGCCTAAAGACGTCGCTGAACTCATAGCCCTGTTCGATCTCACAGAGACCGGGCAGTCGAGTTTCCGCGGGCCGCACCCCCAGACCTATCTTCAGCGGCTCTTCGGGGGGCAGGTGCTCGGCCAGACCCTGGTGGCGGCCGCCCGCACCGTCCCACCCAGCCGGCGGATCCACTCCTTGAACGCCTACTTCCTGCGCCCGGGGGCCAACGACGCCCCACTCGACTTCGACGTCGAACTGGTGCGCGACGGGAACACGTTCAGCAACCGCCGTGTCGTGACCCGGCAGGGCGATCGGGAGATCTTCATGATGACGGCCTCGTTCCAGGAGCCTGAGGACGGCCTGGACCATTCGGCCTCCCCACCTCACGATGTCGCCGTGCCTGACGCCAGCCCGCCGCTGCGCGAGGTGCTCGAGCGCCGCTTCGGGGCGCCGTTCATGCTCCTGGCCGAATGGGACGCCCTGGACGTGCGGCTGGCCGCGCGGCCGGACCGCACGGATTCCGGTGGCTCCATGAAGGCATGGGTACGCACCCGCCAGCCCATGCCCGACGACCCGGTGCTGCATGCGGCGGTGCTGGCCTACCTGAGTGACATCACGCTGCTCAGCGTCACCACCGTCCCCCACGAGGTGGAGTTCCTGTCGCCGCAGATGCAGGCGGCCTCCATCGACCACGTGATGTGGTTCCACCGCCCCGTGCGGGTGGATGAATGGCTGCTGTACGACATGCTCTCGCCTTCGGCCTCACACGCTCGCGGGTTCGCCACCGGCAGGCTGTTCCAGGACGGTCAGGCGGTGGCCAGTTGCGCCCAGGAGGGTCTCATCCGGGTCGTGAAATAGGACACGGCCCGTGCCCTGGGGGAAAGGCACAGACCGTGTCCGGTTCAGAGGTGACCTGCTCGGTCAGGCGGCGATACCGTGCGATTCACGCATCGTCGCCAACGCGGCACGCTCGATCTGGCGCACGCGCTCGGCGGTGATGCCCCAGTGGCTGCCGATGTCTGCCAGCTTGGCCTGGCGGCCGTCCAGCAGCCCGTAGCGGCGGCGGACCACGTCCTGCGAACGCTCGTCGAGGTCTGAGAGCATCCCTTCGAGGCGCGCGCGCTCTTCAGCGTCGAGCACCATCTCGTCGGGGCCGGGGGCCGTCTCGCGGGCGATCAGATCGCCCAGTGCGGTGTCGCCGTCAGCCTCGACGGGGGCGTCGAGCGAGACGTGGTCGCGGGAGTAGCGCAGGAGGTCCACGATGCGGCTCTCCTCGAGGCCCAGTTCTGCGGCGATCTCAGTGATCTCAGGATCCCGGCCGAGTTCCCGCTCAAGGTTGCGACGCGTGGCCGAGACCTGGTTGACCTGTTCGGCGACGTGCACAGGGAGGCGGACGATGCGGCTCTGCTGGGCGATGCCGCGAGAGATGGCCTGGCGTACCCACCAGGTGGCGTACGTCGAGAACTTGAAGCCCTTGGCGTAGTCGAATTTCTCGACGGCCCGGATCAAGCCGGTGTTGCCCTCCTGCACGAGGTCGAGCAACGGCATCTGGGCGCGGCCGTAGCGGCGTGCCACGGAGACCACGAGCCTCAGGTTGGCCTTCACGAAACGCTGGACGGTGCGTTCACCCTCCGCGGCGAGTTCGATCAGTTCGTCCTCGGTGGCCTCGACCGTGGTGTCGATCTCACCGTCCAGGATTTTCTGCGCGTAGAGCCCGGCCTCGATGGCGCGGGCAAGTTCAACCTCTTCCACAGCGGAGAGCAGGGGAGTCTTGGCAATTGCGTCGAGGTACAGGCCAACGGAGTCCTTGCCCTCGATACCTTCGGTGCTTCGCATGCGCGCAATACGATTCATATTCTTCAGACCTTTCGCCAGTCGTCACCCATATCAACGAAAGCGGCGCGGAGTTGGTTCCATCGGTTTTGCGTGGGGAACAGAAATCATCCTCAAGTACCAGTGGATCCCTGAGGCCGCTACGGGTCGGTTCCCCCGATTGGTTTGAAGGGGAACATCCACCGTGCAAGAATGGACGGTGCGTCACCCTTGACTGAGGCGGGGCGGCGCATGCGCAAATTGCAGTCGACGGCCTCGAGAGGACCACAGTGACCGAGAACGCTGAAGGCACCGGCAAGACACCCCGTACCCGCCGGAGCACGAAGAGCGCCGCCGCTGAGGAAACGCCCGCCGTGAAGCGGACGACCACACGTAAGCCTGCCGCAGCCAAGCCTGCTGCCACCAAGACGACGGCCACCCGCCGCGCCTCCGCGGCGAAGTCCTCCAAGAAGGAGCCCACCATTGCGGAGGCCTCCACCGGCGAGGTCGAGGTTCAGTTCCAGCGAGATGGAGACGACGTGGTGCTCACCGTGGGCGGAAAGAAGCGCACGCTCGACGACGTGGACGAAGCGACCTTCAACGAGGTCGAAGTGGCCAAGGACGAGAAGGAACTCGTCGAGGAGGAGCAGGGCTTCGCCCTCTCGGATTCCGACGACGCGGACGAACCCGAACAGCAGGTCGTCTCCGCCGGAGCCACCGCGGATCCCGTCAAGGACTACCTCAAGCAGATCGGCAAGGTGGCGCTGCTCAACGCCGTCCAGGAAGTTGAACTCGCCAAGCGGATCGAGGCCGGCCTCTTCGCCGAGGAGCAGCTCTCGTCGGACACCCCGCCCCCCACGAGCCAGGACGTCGAAGACTTCCAGTGGATCGCCGAGGACGGCCGCCGCGCCAAGAACCACCTCCTGGAGGCCAACCTCCGCCTGGTGGTGTCGCTGGCCAAGCGTTACACCGGCCGCGGAATGCTCTTCCTCGACCTGATCCAGGAGGGCAACCTCGGCCTGATCCGCGCGGTGGAGAAGTTCGATTACACCAAGGGCTACAAGTTCTCCACCTACGCCACGTGGTGGATCAAGCAGGCCATCACGCGCGCCATGGCAGACCAGGCCCGCACCATCCGTATCCCGGTGCACATGGTGGAGGTCATCAACAAGCTCGCCCGTGTCCAGCGTCAGATGCTGCAGGACCTGGGCCGCGAACCAACCCCCGAAGAGCTCGCCGTCGAACTGGACATGACGCCGGAGAAGGTTGTCGAGGTCCAGAAGTACGGGCGTGAGCCCATCTCACTGCACACCCCGCTCGGCGAGGACGGCGACTCCGAGTTCGGCGACCTCATCGAGGACTCCGAAGCCATCGTCCCGGCGGACGCGGTCAATTTCACGCTGCTGCAGGAGCAGCTCAACGACGTCCTCGACACGCTCAGCGAGCGCGAGGCGGGCGTCGTCCAGATGCGCTTCGGCCTCACCGACGGGCAGCCCAAGACCCTCGACGAGATCGGCAAGGTCTATGGCGTGACGCGTGAGCGCATCCGCCAGATCGAGTCCAAGACCATGTCGAAGCTGCGCCACCCGTCGCGCTCGCAGGTGCTGCGCGACTACCTAGACTGACCGCAGGCAAAAACAAGAAGGCCACCCGGAGGGGGTGGCCTTCTTGCGTGAGCGGGGTCAGTTGAAGCGGACCATGTTGTTGAGGATCTCCTTCTCCACCCAGACGTAGCGGCCGCCCCGGTTCTCGACGACGTCTGCGCTGGCGTAGGTGCGGCAGCCGTTGCGGCCGGTGAGTGCGGTGTCGCACTCGGTGCGCCAGGTGCGGCCGCCGTCGGTCCACGTGTACCTGCCGCCCACCACGCCGTTGGCGGCGAGCGGGTTATTCTTCCAGATAGAGCGGGCGGTGGCCTTGTACGTCAGGTTGTTGAAGGCCCAGCCGTTCACCTGCACGAAGCGGCCGCGGTCGTCGTCATCGCCGTCATCCCACTTGACGATGGTGGCGTGGATCTCGGTGCGGCACCGCTCAGTGGCGGAGTACGGCTCGCAGACCGTGCGCCAGCGGCGGCCGTTGACCAGGTGCTCACCGGGCGTGATGTAGATGTCGACGGCGGGCCCGCTCGGGGCGGGGCTCGGAGCGGGAGCGGCCCCGGTGAGACCGCGGCACTGGTCTTCTGCCGACCCCTTCACGACATTGCCTGCGCCGGTGGGGGCGGAGAGGTTCTCCTTGCATTGCAGGTTGCCGTCAATGGCGTTGCTATTCACGCTGATGGCAGCGCGGTTCTCGAAGAGTTGCACGTCCCCACCCACCCGGGCGCCGTTGATCGTGACGGCGCCGGTGGCGTACTTGACCTGGATGTTGCCGTTCACGCGCGCACCGGAACGCACCACGACGGAGACCGGCGACTTGCTCTCGGCCTGCACGCTCCCATCGACGTAGCCACCGTTGATGGTGACGGAGCTGCCGGCGCCCAGGATGACATTGCCCTGGGTGGTCACGTTCGTGAGGGTGCAGGAGGAGCCACCGGGGACGATGATGTTGTTGTCGCCCACATTCCGGGCGGAGAGGGTGCCGGTGCAGGTGACGTCGGCGGCGGCCGTCTGGGCGGTGGCCGCCAAGCCGGTGAGGGCGAGAGCGGCTGATGCTGCCACGCTCAGGAGTCGCTTCATCGGGGTTCCTTTCGTCGGTCGGCGTTGATCGCCGTGGGAACCACTCAACCGGGCGTCACTGAAGCGCGGATGGGTTCAGGATGAGAGATCTCTCATCCTCGCAATCGCGACGAAGTTGGTCAGCATCCGGTGCACCGCGGGTGTCGGTTGTGTGGCGAGCGCGTAGCGGACCAGCGTCTCGGTTTCGGCGGGCTCGAAGTAGCCGGCGTCACGGTAGATCCTGATCCGGTCTGCGAGGCCCCGGGAATCGAGCTCGGGATGGAATTGCGTGGCGTAGACATTGCGCCCCACCCGGAACGCCTGCACGGGGCACGCGGTGCCGGTGGCGAGCAGGGTGGCGCTGGGTGGGAGCCTTCTGCAGGCTTCCTTGTGACCCACGAAGGCTTCGAACTGACCAGGGACCCCGTCGAAGATCGGGTCCTTGCGCCCCTCCGACGTGACCGTGGCGATCGTGGTGCCCACCGGCTCGCCGAACGTGCGGTCCACCACTCCCCCCAACCGGTCCGTGAGGGTGCCGACGCCGTAACACAGCCCGACGAACGGGAAGTCGCGCTCGACCACTTCGTCGATGATCCCGTTGAGGTCGGCCTCGACGCGCCGCTGCAGCGGCGACTTCTCGGTGTCGCTCGCGTTGAAGGGCCCTCCGCCGAGGAAGATCCCTGCGTAATCCTCGAGATCCAGCTGGGGGAGGGGCTCATTCTCCACCCGCAGCTGGACGAGGTCTGCGTCGGCCAGCGCGGAGAGCCGCACCACCGCCTCGCGCTCACCCTCCGCCGCGTCGTCCTCCGGCCGGGTGCTGAGCAGCAGAAACGGTTTCACGTGGCCTCCTTGAAGTGCGGCTTCCCCGCGCGCAGTTCGTCGACGATGCATCTGGTGACGGCACGCATGTCGCCATCGGTCGCCGCGGCCACCCGGCGCTGCCGGAGGTAGCCGGGTCCCTTCTCGACGAGTTCCCGGACATGCTCGAACTGGGCGTGACAGCCCAGATCCTCCGCGACGGGCCCCAACTTGTCGAGCCAGTAGAGGATCCCGTCGCTGGCGTGGATGATGTGCTCGTCCTTGCGGACGCTGATGATGTCTGCCGAGAGCCCGTAACGGGCAGCCCGCCACTTGTTCTCACGCATGAACCAGTGGGGGAGCCTGTCGAGGACCTCGCCGCTGGCCAGGATGCGTGACATCCGTTCGACGAGCGTCTGGCTGAGAGCCGCCAACGCCCCGATCTCCATCAGCGTGGGTACCGAATCCATGATGCGGTTCTCGACGGTGCCCCACTGCGAGGGACGCACATCCCACCGGATCTCGGAGGGATTCTGGATCATGCCCGCCCCCTCGAGTTGGGACGCGAAGGTTTCGAGTTCCTTCCAGTCGGCCATGTGGTAGGGCAGACCGTTGGTGGGCAACTGCTGGAAGACCATGGTGCGCTGCGAGGCGAACTTCGTATCCTCCCCCTGCCAGAACGGCGAGGAAGCAGACAGCGCGATGAAGTAGGGGGTGAAGCGCGACAGGCCGTAGACGATGGGGAGCGCCTTGTCCTTCTTGTCGATGCCGACGTGGATGTGGAGGCCGTTGATGGCCATCTGCTGACCCCACCAGCCGTTTCGGTCTGTCACGCGGCGGTACTGCGGCTTCTCATAGGGCCTTTGGTCGGCAGGGTTGCCGAACGGGTGGGCACCGGCCCCCAGCAGTGTCATGCCGCGGGGTTCGAGGACGGAGAGTGCCCAATCACGCAGATGCTCCATCTCCGCCACGGCAGAGGCCACCGTCGGGTGGACGCCGGTGACGAACTCCACCATGGATTGCAGATACTCACCTCGGATGGGGCCGTCGACGGGGTCGTCGACCTTCTCCAGCAGCAGCGGAGCGCCGGGCACCTGCTCGTAGGTGGTGCTGTCGACAATGGCGAGTTCCCACTCGATGCCGATGGTGGACTGCTTCGACTGGCCGAATTTGATCTTCATCGGGCCTCCCCGGACGGTTATGCGCAGATTAGTCTACGGCGGTGGATTGGCTCGGGTCGTTTCGCGCATCAGCGTTAGGCTTGGGGGCGCGCCAAGAAAGAGAGGTCTCCCATGTCGTTGTTCGATGCCGTTGAACTCGCCCCCGCAGATCCCATCCTCGGACTGACCGAGGCCTACAACGCCGACAGCAAGCCTGACAAGGTGAACCTGGGCGTGGGCGTCTACCTCAACGAGCACGGCAAGCTGCCGCTCCTGGAGTGTGTGCGCATCGCCGAACAGCGCCTCGCGGAGGAGGGCAAGCCCAAGGCCTACCTCCCCATCGACGGCATGCCCGCCTACCGCGACGCCGTACGGGAACTCGTCTTCGGCACCGATTCCGCCGCGCTGGCGGAGGAGCGCGTCGTGACCGTGGAGTCGCTGGGCGGCACCGGAGCGCTGAAGGTGGGCGCGGACCTGCTGAAGCAGATGAGCCCCTCGGCCACCGTGCTGCTGTCGGACCCCAGCTGGGAGAACCACCGCGCACTGTTCACCCGCGCCGGGTTCCGCGTCGACACGTATCGCTACTACGACGCCGAGGCCAAAGGCCTCAACTTCGACGGGATGCTCGCAGACCTCCGGTTGGCCGACGCCGGCACCATCGTGGTGCTGCACGCCTGCTGCCACAACCCGACCGGATACGACCTCGTCGAGGAACAGTGGGATCAGGTCATCGAGGTGCTGCGTGAGCGCAACCTCGTGCCGTTCCTGGACATGGCGTACCAGGGCTTCGGGTTCGGCCTGGAGCGCGACGGCGCCGTCGTCGGCCGCTTCGTCGACGCGGGGTTGGAGTTCTTCTTGTCCACCTCGTTCTCCAAGTCGCTCAGCCTGTACGGCGAGCGCGTCGGCTCGCTGTCGATCGTGACCGCTGACGCCGACGCAGCCAAGCGGACGCTGTCGCAGGTCAAGATCTGCATCCGCACCAACTACTCGAACCCCGCCACCCACGGCGCCGCCATCGTCGCGGCGGTGTTGTCGGATCCCGCGCTCCGCGCCAAGTGGGACGAGGAACTCGGCGAGATGCGTGAACGGATCAAGCGCCTGCGTCAGGACCTGGTTCAGCAACTCGAAGCACGCGGCATCACGGACATGGGGTTCATCGCCGAGCAGATCGGCATGTTCAGCTACTCGGGTCTCACCAAGCAGCAAATGGTCGCGATGCGCGAAGATCACGGCGTCTACGGCACCGATTCCGGCCGGATGTGCGTGGCGGCGTTGAACGAGGGCAACCTCGGCAAGGTTGCTGACGCGATCGCCGCGGTGCGCTGAGCCCCGTCACCCCGTAGTGCGGGCGAGGCCGCTGGCCCGGCGGGCGGGTGTTTCCACCGCCGTGGCCAGCGCCTCCCACGAGCCGTACAGCGTGACCCGTTCCTGCGCCCTGGTGACAGCCGTGTAGAGCAGCTCCCTCGTCAGCAGGGGAGAGCCCGGCGGGGGCAGCACCACCGACACCTCAGCGAACTGGCTGCCCTGCGACTTGTGGATGGTCATCGCGTGCAGATCCGCCGCGTCGTCGAGGAGCGACGGCGCCACCCTCAGCGCCGCCTCCGGCAGGTCCACCACCGCCACGAGCCCGCCGTCGTCCTGCACGACCACAGCGGTGTCGCCGTTGCTGAACAGGTCTGTGTTGCGCTGGATGAGGAGCGGCTGACCCACATAGGGACGCGAGTCGAAGCCGTACTCCTCCAACTGGGTGGCCAGCCAGGTGCGCACGGAACGGGCCCAGTGGGACACCCCGAACGGGCCCTCACGGTGGCCGCAGAGGATCCGGTGGCGCTCCAGCGCACGGTTCGCGACGGTGCCCTCGCCCTTCCTGGCTGCCGCCTGCACCAGCGTCGCCGTGGCCAGCGCGTCGTGCCGGACCTCCGTCAGCGTCGCCGGGTCTGCCGAACCGCTGAACTCGACGAAACGCAGGGACTCAGACTCCTCAACGAGGTGGCGCGCCCGGGCAGAGTCGCCGGTGAGGATGGCCTCCGCAAGCTCGTTGATGTCCGCCCTTGAGCGGTAGTTGTGCACCAGCCGGACGATGGCGCCGCCCGGTGCGGTGACCAGATCTGGGGCACGCTCGATGTCTGCCAGCACGGCGCCGGCTTCCACGGAGCGCAACTGGTGCGGGTCTCCCAGCATCACCAGCCGGGTGGTGGGCGCCACTGCCTCCAGGAGCGACGTCATGAGCTCGAGGGACACCATGGAGGTCTCGTCGACGACCACCAGATCATAAGGAACCGGATTCTGGGCGTTGAACTCCATCTGGGAAGTACGGGGCCGGGCGCCGAGCAGCTTGTGGATGGTGCCACCCCACAGCCTGCCGTGCCCCTGCCCCTGCTCGCGGACCGCCTGCTGGAGCCGGGCGGCGGCCTTGCCTGTGGGCGCCACGAGCGCGATCCGGGGGGATTGCGGCGCCAGGGCGTGCAGGATGCGCGAAACGATGGTGGTCTTGCCCGTGCCGGGGCCGCCGGTGATCACTGTGGTGCCGTGGTTGAGGGCCGCGAGAACCGCCGCATTCTGGTGCACGTCGGCCTCCTGCTCCGTGCCGTCGGGACGGGGCAACGGGATGGGAGCCTCCGAGTGCGATGCGAGGGCAGGCTGGGAGCTCCGGCGTTGCAGGATCTGTTCCAACTTGCGTTCCTGCCGCCAGTATCGGTCCAGGTAGAGCAACGTGCCGTCCAACCGGAAGGGCCGGTTCTCTTCGCCCTCGGCGTCGGCGACCGCTGCGGAGCAGGCCACCGACTCGAGCCAGTGCTCGTGGTCAGGCCAGGGGAGGGCGACTGCCTCCTCGGTGTCGCCGTCGGAGTCGTCGTCCGACTCGGGACGCAGGTCCGTGGCCGCCGTCGCCAGGTCGAGGCACACCGAACCGAGGCGCAGCTCGCGGGCGGCCAGTGCGAACGCCAGGAGCACCTGCGGTTCGGCTTCGCCGCTGAGTGCCCCCAGCCGCTTGGCCAGGTGGAAGTCGATCAACCCCAGCCAACCGGCCTCGCAGAAGGTGCGCAGCAGGCCGGTGGCGGCGACGGGAACCTCACGCATGGGCACCTCCGAGCAGATCAGACACGGCGATGACCAGGTCTGCAGGTGGGAACCAGCCGAAGACCCCGCAGGAGGCGCCGTCGACCACCGGAGTGTCCGGCCCTGCCATGCCGCGGACGAACAGGTAGCCCACGCCGCCCAGGTGGGTGTGGGGGGAATAGCCGGGGAGGCGTTGACCGAGGTAGCGGTGGAGGGCGGCGCAGTACAGGATGGCCTGGAGCGGGTAGTGGGCCTGCATCATGGCCTCCGCCATGGCGGGCCGCGTGTAGTGGCCCAGGGTCAACTCGTCGCCAGCCGTGGGTGCGAGCCGGTTGGTCTTGTAGTCCACGACGACGAACCTGTCTTCGAGTTGGAGGACACCGTCGATGGATCCGGTGAGGAACCCGTTGAGCACGGCGCCCGCGGCTTCCGAAGTGGCCAGCCTCTCCGGGTAGGCCGCCAGCGGGTCTTCAGGAGCCAGGTGCCCGGCCATCAACGTGGCCAGTTCACGCAGCGTCGCGGGGGTGCCCCCATCTGCCAGAGGAAGGTCGAAGTCGAGCTCTGGGAGCCGCTTGGCCAGCGGAACGTCCGTCAGTGCGGCTGGCGACAGGGGCAGCAGCGGGGTGCGGCACAACTGCACGAGCGACGCCGCCAGTTGCGCGGACTGCTGCTGATCGAGGTTGTGCGCAGGGCCCATGACGCGGAGGAGTTCCGCAGCGTGGGGCTCCAGCCGACCGGGGGTCCAGTCCAGGAGTTCGAGCACTTCATGCACCAACGTGCCGAAGGCCGCACCCGCCGGAAGCCCAGACATGGGCGACGGCGTGCTGAGCGCCGGGTCCGACGCCGCTGGCGGGGCCACGTCGAGCTCAACGGCTTCATCCGTGATGACGCGCACCGCCGTCTCGTGCAGACCCTGGGTGAGACCCGAGTACGACGTGCGGCGCCACGTCTGGTCGATGCTGCGGCGCAACCTCGCCGCCGTCAGCGTGGCGTTCGGCGGGGCAGGGGTCGCCACGCGGCCGGGATGCGCCGGATCCAGCGGGGTGGTCAGGATGCGTCCGGTGCCGATGGCGGGCAGCCGGGTGAGGAGCGCGTCCAACGGGCTGTCGGAACGGGCGCCCTTGGGCTTGGCGATGTGCCACGCGATGGCGAGATGCTCGGCGCGCGTGAACCCGACGTACAGGAGACGCAACTCTTCGTCGCGGTGCTGCGCCTGGAGATCCCTGGTGATCTCGTCGTTCCACTGCGGCTTGGGGCCGATGTACAGGTGGCGGCGACCCTGTTCGACGATGCTGAAGGGCCGGTGCCGCTGGGCCTGGGCGCCTCCGGTCTCCGGCAGCAGCACGATGGGGAACTCGAGACCCTTCGCGGCATGCATCGTCATCACCCGGATGGCCGGCTCGTCGGTGGCCACCCTCAACGAATCCGACTCGTCGTCCGGGATGCCGCGCGCCTCGCCGAGGGCGATCAACGCACTCAACGTGGTTTCTCCGGCCGCGTCGAACAGTTCGGCCAGATGGGCCACGTCTGCCAACAGCCTGTCGCCGTCCGGTTCTCCCAGCAGCCGGCTGTCGAGGGCGGTGTGCGTGCGCAGGTGGGTGCGGACGGCGGCCACCCCACCGTCGCGCCAGCGCTGCGCGAGTTCCCGCACCAGGGTGCTCACGCGGGCGGCCTCTTCAGGACGGTCCGAGAGGAGCTCCGTCAGCGGCGAGCCGATCAGCGGCGTCATGGCGGCGAGCCTGATGTGGGCCTGGGTGGGGTCATCCATCGCCCGGAAGAGGGTGATCCAGTGCCTGTTGGCGGGCTGGGACCATACCGACTGGGTGCCGGTGAGCACTGCGGGGTGGCCCGCGTCCCCGAGCGCGGTGCGGATGGCCCTGCCGCGGGCCGTGGTGCGCACCAGGATGGCGATGTCCGCCGGTTCGAAGCCCCGGGTCAGGATCTGGCGCACCTGCCGGATGACGTCGTGCTCGATGGCGCTGTCCACCGCGATGTCGCCGAGCTGGTCCGAGACTGCGGTTCGGAGCCAGAGGCGGGCGTGGGCCGGCAGTTGATCATGCCGGGGGCCGTGGTGCGCGCCCACCGGGGTCACCGTCACGGTCTCCTCGCCGAGCGTGGTGGTGCCGAACAGCTCGACCACCCCCTCCACCAACGGCCGGTCCGTGCGGTAGTTGGTGCCGAGGCTGGCCAACTCAGCGTGGCCGCGGGCGGCGAGGTAGCTGCCCAGGTCTGCGCCCCGGAACCCGTAGATGGACTGCTTGGGGTCACCGATCAGAATGGTGGGCCGGTCCGGGCCCACGAAAGCGGACTTCAGGATGGCCCACTGGTCCGGGTCTGTGTCCTGGAACTCGTCCACGAGGACCACCCGGAAACGGCGCCGCAGTTCCGAGGCGACGGCGGCCCCGGTCACGGCGTCTGAGAGGAGACAACGCAGCCGGGTGGTGACGTCGTCGAAGGAGCAGAGGCCGAGGACGGCCTTGCGGCCGGCATACAGCTCACGCACAGCCTTTGCGTAGTCGAAGTACGGCCCGGACGTGGGCAGCAGCGGCAGGCTCTTGGTGCAGACGGCCTCTCCGATGAGGAGCGCCTGCTGCGCTGTGATGGGCGGTGTCTCCTCGTCGCGGTAGAGCTGCAGGTAGATGTCCGTGGCGCATTCGCGGGCGAGGTCCACCGGGTCTGCGCCCACCGTCTCAGCCGGGTCCCAGTCTCCGAGGATGCCGAGCTCGAGGAGCATGGACTGACAGAAGGAGTGGGTGGTCAGGATGGTGGCTTCGTTGAAGCGGGCGACGGCGGCCGCCAGACGTGAGCGGTGGAGCGCCGCATCCTCCGTGCTCAGGAGGCGGGCGACCGGATCTTCGGCGGGCTCTCCGGAGAGCGGCAGCCCGGCGGCGATGCGGTCCATGTCGGCGATGACCTGCTGCAGGCGGGCGAACACCCTGCTACGCATCTCGCCGGCCGCGTGGTTGCCGAAGGTGATCAGGAGCAGATCAGCGACGTCCAGCCCCTCCTCCGCCAGGTAGCGGGCCGTGAGCGCGGCGATGGTGTACGTCTTCCCGGTACCCGCGCTGGCCTCCAGCAGAACGGTGCCGGTGGGCAGGGGTGCGGTGATGTCGAAGGTGGTCACGACCAGCCTTTCGCGAGCGGGGCGTACAGCTCCCAGGCCCAGGCCTGGAACGGGCTGGTCTGCCCGTTGACCGGGTCTCCCGGGAGCAACTCGTCTGTGAGGAGTTCGCGCACGTCGTCCGCGTGGAACAGCGGCCAGGCCTCGCCGGGCTTCGCCCACTTGGACTTCCAGTGGCCGACGGGACCACCCCAGTCTGCAGCCCGGAACTTGCCGGCGGCGACCTCCCGGGCGTAGGTGAGGGCGGGCCCGCAGGGGACAACGATGAGGCGGTGCTGGCCCTGCGCGTAGGCGCCGACCAGGGTGGTGAGGTGGGTGAGCGCATCCTCGGCGGTGGGCGGATCAACCTGGGTGGCCTCCGCCGCTATGGCGTACCGGGTGGCCTGAGTCTTGACGAACCGGTGGAATCTGGCGGGGGCTGCGATCCCCTGGGCGGCCAGGGCAAGGCTGTTCAGCCACGGCCGCAGGATGTTGTGGTCGCCCCTGCTGGGCGTGGCGACGAGCGCGAAGCCGCTGCGGGTGCACACCTCGTCGACCACCCTGACCGTGCCGGCGCCACCGAGATCCAGTTCGAGGTTGACCGCGTGCCGGGCGACGGGACCGGACCATTCGCCCCATGCGCTCTTCCACAGGAGCACGGCCTCCGCCTTCGCGGCCTGGAACAGCGCGTCGCCGATGCGCTGGGGCGGAAGCTCTTCGCGTTGGCGGAAGTAGCTCTCGACCGATTCGAGCGTCGTGCCGCTCTTCCAGGAATCCACCAGCGCGTTGACGACCTGCCACTTCTCGAGACCCCCGGACTCCAGCGGCATCTCGTCCGTCACCTGTGGCTCCGCGTAGAGAGTGATGCCACCGGCGGAGCGAAGGAAGCTCTTCGCCGGGTCCAGAAGGAACCGCTCCAGCTGCGAGAGGGTGAGCTGGGCCGGGGCAGGGCCCATCTGCCGGGAGCGGGCCTCTGTTCGGCGGCGGGCGGTGATGGTCAGCGACCGTGCGCCACTGGCGCGCCGGGCCTCGGCCCCTCCGAGGGCCGGGAGATCGAAGCTGGGCCGGCTGAGGAAATTGGCCTCCGACGTGGCTGTGGGTGGGTGCGTGAGCGTTGCGGTGGACCCGCCGAGCTGTTCCAGCAGCCAGCTGACCGCCACCGGCTTGGCCGTGCTGCGGTTGGTGCGCTGCGAGGAGGCCTGCCTGACGATCAGGAGCTTCTCCGCGGAGCGGGCATGGGTGAGCAGTTGACGCAGACGCCTGGTGCGCACGTCCGGCGCGTGACCCCCGAGGTCGACGGAATCCGGCAGGACACCGCCGCGGCCGGGCACCACGTCGTCTGTGACGCCCAGCATGGCGAGCACCCGGAATTCGACGTGTTGCAGTTCACCCAGGGGGATCACCTGGAGCGTGCCGTTGCCCGCTGCTACGCGGGCGCGGGGCGGTCGGGCAGCGTCTTCGAGGAGGTGGGCGAACTCGTGCGGCGTCAGCTCGGTGGGGTTGCCCTGATGGTCCGACTCGAAGCGGGCGAGCACCGCCAGCGCGTGGAGCAGTTGCCATTCATCCGTGCGGGGGAGCCCGACCAGCGAGCCGAGAGCGTCCCTGGATCGCGCCACCCACTCCGGGACCGTGGCCGGCGACGCAGTGGCAGCGACGATCCGCCGGAGGCGCGCCAACACCTCCACGAGGGCGCCCACGACAGACAGATCTGAGGCGGTGACCGCGTCGGACCCGGACAGGCCGAGTCCAACGTCGGAGCCGGGAGCGACGGCGAGACCGATGAGGAGCCTGTCGATACCCCGCACCCACGTGTTCTGTTCGACGCCGGACAGGTCGAACACGGCACGGTGTTCGGCGTCCAGACCCCAGCGGATGCCAGCCCCGGCGATCAGTTCGACCACGGCGCGGCGCTCCGTCAGACGCCAGCGGTGCGCGATGGGAGGGCTGAGGAGCAGCGTCACGATCTGCGTGGCGGTGGCCCTGGACCTGCCCAGGCGCAGCAAGGAGACGAGGAGGGTGAGGACGGGGTTGGCGTCCAGCGAGCCGATGGGCTGCACCCGGAGCGTGCGGCCGGGATGGGCCTTGTCGTCGACGGCGGCGAAGGCCGAATCCAGCAGCGCGGAGTAGCGCTCCGGCCGTGGGCAGAGGATGGCCACCTCCCTGGGTTCGAGAGAGGGGTCCTCCGCGAAGGCGCGCGTGAGCTCGTCGCGCAGCACCTCCACCTGCCTGGCCTCACCGTGGGAATCGTGGACGGAGACCATGGGTGGGGCAGCGGCTCCGCCCGGGAGCGATTCCAGAGCGTCTGCGAGCTCAGTGGCCCAGCCGTCGCCGGGTGAACCCGTGGGTTGCAGGATGGTGAGCCCGGGGCCGTCGCCCAGGGCGCTCATGGCCTGCAGTTGCGGCCTGGTCAGGTCGTCCACCGCGATCACGAAGGTGGGCACTGTGTCGGCACGGGCCGCCTCGATGATCTTCTGGAGCGTGACGAGCGGGTCCAACTCCAGCGCGTCGGTCACGGCGCGGAACAGCGCGGGCTGCCAGGACAACGCGTCCGGGATGGCGGCCCCGCCGAGGCCCGTGTCCGACCCGGCAGTCCAGCTGGCCAGGAGCTGGGGCGTGTGGTCCAGATAGCCGCGCAGCAGGCGCGCGATGCGGATGGCGGTGGCCCGACGCCGCCCGGGGCGCGTGTCATCTGGGGCGAGGGCACGTGCCACCAGCGGGTGCTGCACCTGGGCGAGGGCGTCTGCCACCGCCAGATCCAGCGGGGTGCCCAGCCAGCGGGAACGGTTGCGTTCTTCGCCGGCCTGCTGGGCCAGTTGCCGCATGAGGTCTGCGGGGGAGAGGTAGCTGATGCCTGCCGAGATGCCCAGGCGGGCCGCCACCTCCTGGCCGAGGACGCGACCCGTGGCCCGGGTGGAAACCACGACGCGCAGGGTGAGGAAAGGATCTGTTGCCGCCGCCGAGATTTCCCGTGCGAGATGGTCCACCAGGGTTGCCCACCGGGCTCCTCTCAGCAGTCTCACCGTCATGGCGTTCACCCTACTGGTGGCTCCCGACAATTCCGTTTTGTCCGCCCGGGACGGTATGAATGACGCCGTGAGCAACCACATCCTCGACGCCCTTGATCCCGAGCAGCGCACCGTCGCGACCCTGCTGGATTCACCGGTGGTGGTGCTCGCCGGCGCTGGCACCGGCAAGACCCGCGCCATCACGCATCGCATCGCGCACGCGGTGAGCGAGGGCCGCTATTCGCCCACGGCCACGCTCGCAGTCACGTTCACCACCCGGGCTGCCGGCGAGATGCGCTCCCGTCTGGCGGGGCTGGGGGTCAGGGGTGCGCAGGCGCGCACCATCCACTCGGCCGCGCTGCGGCAGTGCCAGTTCTTCTGGCCGCAGGCCTACGGTGTCGCCTTCCCCTCCGTCGCACAGAACACGTTCGGTCTGGTGGCGCGCGCCGCCCACCAGGTGTTGGGCAGCTCGGACACGGCGCTGGTGCGAGACCTCGACGCGGAGATCAGCTGGGCCAAGACCAGCAATGTCGCCCCGGCGCAGTACGTGGACATGGCAGAGGGGCGTTCCGTCAACGGCGCCGCCCCGTCCCAGGTGGCCAACGTGATGACGCTGTACGAGAAGGCCAAGCTCACCGAGGGCACCGTCGATTTCAACGACATCCTGCTGTGCAACGCCGTGCTCCTCAGCGAGCATGCGGAGATCGCAGAGACCATCCGCGCCACTTACCGCCACTTCGTCGTGGACGAGTACCAGGACGTCTCCGCGCTGCAGCACCGCCTCATCCAGTTGTGGGTGGACGGCAGGCCGGACGTGTGCGTGGTGGGCGACGCCAACCAGGCCATCCACTCCTTCGCGGGTGCCGATGCCGGCTACCTGCTCCGGTTCGCCGATGAGTACCCCTCCGCCCGGACGGTGCGGCTCGTGCGCAACTACCGGTCCAGCCCGGAGGTGGTGGCGTCGGCCAACAAGATCCTCCGGGTGAGCGGCGGCGCGCCCGGGGCGCTCAAGGCCACCAGGGACACCGGGCCGGCGCCGTCGTTCCAGGCGGCACCGGATGAGGCGACTGAGGCGGCCGATGTCGCCGATTGGCTGAAGGTCCGCCATGGCGCCGGCACGAGGTGGTCCGAGATGGCGGTGCTGTACCGCATCAACGCCCAGTCGCCCTCACTGGAAGCGGCACTCACCGAACGTGGCATCCCCTACACGGTGCGCGGCACCGAGCGGTTCTACGACCGCGCGGAGGTTCGCCAGGCCATCGTGGAGTTCGGTCGCTCCTCCCAGCGCGACGAGGAAGCCCAGCCCGGCGTGATCATTGACGCCGTTCTGCGCGGGCTGGGATGGAAGCCCGAGGCCCCGTCCGGCCAGGGCAAGCAGCGCGAGCGGTGGGAGTCGTTGACGGCGCTGCGCGCGATGGTGGCGGAGGAGACGGGCAAGCGGGAGGACTGGTCCGGGGCGGATGCCGCCACCTGGTTGCAGGAAAGGGCCAGTTGGCAGGCCGCACCGGTGGCGGATGCCGTCACACTCTCCACACTGCACGCAGCGAAGGGGCTCGAGTGGGACGCCGTGGCCATCGTCGGAGTCCGCGAGGGGATGATCCCGTTCGTGTTGGCCCAGGAGGAACCTGCGCTGTCAGAGGAACGTCGCCTGCTCTACGTGGGGTTCACCCGCGCGCGGCGCGACCTGCGCATCAGTTGGGCGGCGTCGAGGGGCAAGGCCACCCGCTCCCGCTTCATCGCAGACCAGGTGAGCGGCCCGGTGGAAACGATCCCCGCGCGCAAGACCACCTCCGCGCGCTCCCGCACCTGCCGGGTGTGCGGCAACCCGCTCCACACGGCGGCGGAGCGGAAACTGAACCGTCACACCGACTGCGAGGTGTCCTACGACGAGGGCCTGTTCGAGGCGTTGCGCACCTGGCGCAAGCAGGTGGCGGAGGAGACGCGGATGCCGGCATTCGTGATCTTCACCGACGCGACGCTGCAGGCCATCGCCGAAGCGGCACCCACCAGCCCTGCCCAATTGTTGAAGCTGCCGGGAATCGGCCAGTCCAAGCTCAGCAAGTACGGCGAGGGTGCCCTGACCATCGTGCGCCAGCATCAGGAATCGTGACAGCCTCGGGTGCGGCAGTCGGCGCGCCAGGGCCAGGTGAAGAGGCTGAGACCCGGCTCGTCGATGTTCCACATCCACGTGGAGCCCATCAGGTCTGTCGTGCCGTGCCGCAGCAGTGCCAGAGCCTGCAGGGCGGTCCATGCAGAAGCCCAGGCTGTCAATTCCGTCAGCGCTCCCCGTTCGGATGGTGTGCGCTCCGCAGAGGACAGGCAGGCGGGGCAGGGGCCGAAGCCAGGTGCGACGTATGGCCCCACGGCGGCGCCCCTCGCGTGCCACCACACATGCAGGGCCCCTGTCTCGGCGCCGTAGATCTCTGACTCGAGAACCGGATGGCGGCCCGGCGGCCAGGTGAGGATCGCCAGCGCGGACGCGGACGTGGTACCGGGCGACCGGTGGGCCGCCTTAGGGGTGACGGTCCTGGTGAACAGGCCCGCGCGCTGGAGCCCGGCGGCGATCGGAGCTGTACGGGTGGGCGACCCGAGGACGGTGAGGACGGGGGTGCTGAAGGTCATGGGGGACACTCTGGTGGCCGGCAGCGGCCATTACCGTGGCGTCGCTGCCGACGGACAACACCGGGGAGGGAACGGACAACACCTGGACCCGGTCGGACAACACCTGGGCGCCGGCGGAGAACACCCTGGGGAAAAGCTACGGGGCGGCAGCGTCACGCTGCCGCCCCGTCAAGCTGTGTTCGGGCTCAGGCCTTGCCGAGGATGCGGTTCAGGTTGGTGCCACACACCGGGCACTTGCCCTTGGCCATCTTGGTGCCCTTGGCGTTGACGACGACCTCGCCCTTCGCGTCGCGCTTGTCCTTGCACTTGACGCAGTAGAAAGAGCCTTCCCAGGTCTCTGCAGCCATGAATTTCCTCCTTGTTTGGGGCGCTGATGGGTTCAGCAACCCTGATCACTCTAGCGGGGCGACAAGCTCTGTTGGTATGACACACCGCGCCTGTAGAAGCGGAATCCCGGGTTCGTGATCCGCCTTCCCCTGCGAATTCGACCCCGGGACTCCTGTGCTGAGTTAACCGTGCCCCGGTGAGCCCCGTCAAGGAGCATTTGTCAGCGCGGGGAGTCCCCGCCCAGCAACTTGCGCAATTCCGCGTCCATCTCGTCCTCCTCCGGCTCTGCGTGAGCGGTGCCGGCCGTGAAGGACAGCGGGTCCTCCAGATGCGCCCGCGTGGGCAGCAGATCGGGGTGGCCCCAGACCGCGTCGCGCCCGTCGACGCCCCGTGCATGTTCGACGGCGGCCCACAGGTTCTTCGCGTCCCGGACGAGCCGGGGGCGGAGATCCAGGCCCAGCAGTTCGGTGAAGACACCGGTGACGGGCGTGGCGGAACCGCGACGTCGGTGCAACACCTCTTCCAATTGCGGCGCGTTCGGCATCCAGGGCGCGGCGGCGCGTCCGGCCACGTGGTCCACCCACCCCTCGACCAGCGCGAGCAGGACCTCGAGCCGCTCCAGGATCTCCACCTGGGTGGACGTGCTGGCCGGCTGGAAGAAGGAACCGCGGACCTGTTCGCCCACCGCCACCATGTCCTCCATGGTCAGCTGCTCCAGGCTTTCCGGCCGCAGGGATTCCGCGATGGCGTCGAAGTCGATCGTGATCTCCCGCGCGTAGTGCGCGAGCAGCGCGCTGAGCTGGGGCGACAGCCAGCCGACGGCGTGGAAGAGCCGCTGCCTTGCCGCCTCACGGAGCAGCAGGTACAGCGTCACGTCGGTGTCGCTGGCGTCGAGGTCCTGGGTGAACTGGGCGACGTTGACGGGCACCATGACCACGTCGTTGGAGCCCAGCAGGTTGAAGCCGATCTCGGTGCCGGTGAGGATGTCGCCGGCCACCCGGGCCAGTTCCCGCTTCAGGCGGTCGCGGTAGATCAAGGAGGCCGACTGCTTCATCATGGGGCCCATCATCTGGGCGAGCGGCTGGAGCTCCTCGTCCTGCTCCGCACCACTCCCGCGGCGCAGGGCGTCTGCCAGACCGTCAATGATGGGATCTATCACCGCACGCCAGCCGTCACCGGTCTCGTCCAGCCACGCGCCCTTGGTCAGCGCCCGGGCGGGGCGGCCCGTCTCGAAGAAGGTGGTGACGGGGGAGAGCCAGTTCTGGGCGAGCCGCTCCGCGTCGACGATGGCGGAGCGCTCCTCCGACCGCAGCTCCGGGTCCCCGCCCGCCTCCGCGGCGAGGTGCTTGGCCGCGGTGAGGGTGGTGCGCCACGCCGCGTCCGGATCGCGGTCCGCGGCGGTCATGCCGAACATGAAGCCACCTCCCGAGGCCTGCATCTTCTGAACGTGCGCCACCAGATCCTCAAGATTCAGGTTGTCGGCATCACCCAGCCCGAGTTGCTCCAGCATCTTGCGCAGCTGCTCGAAGTCGAAAGGACCGAACGAGGGGTTGGACATCAGTTTCCTCCTGTGCACCGATACAGGCCATTGTTCCGCATGGGGCAAGCGCCGCGCGACCGCTTGTCGACGGTTGGTAGTGTGACGGCAGTCGCGCAGAAGGGAGCCGCCATGTCACGCAATGCCGTCGCCATTGTCAGTTCCCTGCTCTTCGCCGCGTTGGCAGCCCTGTTGGTCCTCACTCCGGTGCCGTACGTGGCCTGGCGGCCCGGCCAGACAGTGGACGTGCTGGGCAACACGGATTCCGGGCCCGTCATTGAAATCTCCGGGGGCCTTCCCACCCACCCGTCCGAGGGCCGCCTCCTGATGACGACGGTGTCGGCGACCCGGGTGGAGTCCACGATCAGTCTCCCTGAAGCCCTGTATGTGCACATGGCCACCGGCTCCGACGCGATCCCGCGCGAGATCTACTACCCCCCGGGCAAGACCATCGAGCAGGTGCGCGCCGAGGCCACCCTCCAGATGGACAACTCACGCACGTTGGCCATCGTCGCTGCGCTCCGCGCTGAGGGAGTACCCGTGGCGGAGGTACCCAGCGTCGGCGCGGTGTCGCTCACCGGCCCCGCCGCAGAGAAGCTGCTGCCTGGCGACATCATCCGGCAGGTGGACAACCAGCCGGTCGAGAACATCGACGAGTTGGAGAACGTGATCGCGGGCCGCTCGGTCGGGGACACCCTCACATTCACCATCCTGCGTGACGGCCAGCAGCGCACTGAGACCGTCACCACCAAGCCGAACGCCACCAACCCGCGCCTGCCGGATCTGGGCGTGCGCTGGGCCATCGGCTACCAGTACTCCCCGACGATCACGTTCGGGATCGATGCCGCCGTGACGGGCCCCAGCGCCGGGCTCGTCTTCGCGCTGGGCATCTACGACCGCATCACCGAAGGCGACCTGCTCGGCGGTCGCGTGGTCGCCGCCACGGGGTCCATCGACGCGAACGGCCGGGTGGGGCCCATCGGCGGCATCCGCGAGAAGATCACCGGCGCCCAGCGTGGCGGTGCCGAGATATTCCTGGTCCCGGAGCGCAACTGTCAGGACATCGGGGACCTCAGGACTGACCTGACCCTGATCAAGGTGGCCACGTTCAAGGACGCGGTGGCCGCCCTGCAACTCATCAACGAAGGAAACACTGCGGAGGTGCCTACCTGTGGCTGACCGACTTATCGCCTGCCTCATGGACGTTGAAAGACACGTCTCCGGCGCCGGATGGGACCAGCCGGCGCGGCTGTTCGCGCTGGTGACCACCGGCACGCTGCTGGATGTGGAGCCACATCTGCGGGGAAGGGTGCCGGACACGGCCCCCGACGCGCTCACCGCCATCGAGCAGGACGAGTTCCATGCGACGGACGATCTCTTCGCCAGGTTGGCGGGCATCTACTGGCCCGACACCGTCGAGGGCTGCGCCCTGGCACTCGAGCGGGCCTTCCTCCCCCCGGAGTATGAGAAGGACATCCCGGATGACCCGGATGAGGCGGCCATGTTCGTGATGAAGCACCCTGCCAAGACCGACGTGCGCGTCGTGGTGGGGGTGCTCCGCGACGGAGCCAGGCACGGGCTCGCCCGGCTCCAGGACAACCCGGACGACCTGCTGGGCGCCGAAGACCTTGTGCCCGGACTCGCCGACGCACTGCTCGATACCTTCAGGAGTGAGGACTCGTGAGCACCGAGACCCTGACCGACGCCCACGCCGAGCCACGGCGCGGACCCCTTCTCTGGACGGTACTCATCGTCGGCGGCCTGATCTTCCTCACGGTCATCGCCGCCCGCGTGGGCACCGACTACCTGTGGTTCCGAAGCATCGACTTCCAGACGGTGTTCACCACGCAGCTCGCCGCCCGCATCGGCCTGTTGTTGGTCTTCGGGCTGTTCCTGTTCGCCGTGGTGTTCTTCAGCCAGCTGATCGCCTACAAGCTGCGGCCCAAGGTCCGTCGGGCCAACCTCGACTCCGAGTTCCTCGTGCAACTGCGCGACGCCCTGGACCGGCGTTCCAAGGCGCTGATGGCCGTCCCGGCCGGCGTCCTCGGAATCCTCGGCGGACTCACCGCCGCGGGCGTCACGCCGACGTTCCTCGCCTGGTGGCACCGCACGCCGTTCGGCAAGGACGACCCGTACTTCGGCATGGACGCCAGCTTCTTCGTGTTCACCCTGCCGTGGCTGCAGTTCATCACCGGTTTTGTGCTCTTCTCCCTCATCGTGGGCGGCATCGCAGCAGCGTCCGTCCACTTCATGACCGGAGCGCTGAACACAGCGGCGTTCCGCGGGCGTGGCAACAGCCCCGCCATGGTGGGTGCCCAGCGGCACCTGTCGATCATGCTCGGCCTCGTACTGCTCGTCATCGCGGTGAACACGCTGCTGGAGCGCTACTCGCTGAGCGTGACGCCGTCGACGCTCTTCACCGGCATCGGCTACACCGACGCCAACACCCGCATGCCCGTCGCCATCATCATGGCGGCGATCGCAGTCATCACGGCGCTGGCCAGCTTCTTCAACGCGTGGCGGGTGCGTTGGAGCGTGCCCGGCGCCTCCATCGCCCTGCTGATCGTCTCGGGGCTCCTGCTGTCCATGGCCTACCCGTGGATGATCCAGACCTTCGAGGTGGATCCCAGCCCGCAGGACAAGGAACGTCCCTACATCGCCAACAACATCAAGGCGACGCGCTACGCCTTCGGCATCGAGGACGTCGAGATCGAGGATTACGAGGCGACCACCAGCGCCAGCGCCGGCCAGTTGCGTCAGGATGCCGCGGCGCTGCCGGCCATCCGCCTGATCGACCCCACGGTGGTACCGCCCACGTTCGAGCAGTTGCAGCAGGTGCGTGGCTACTACGCCTTCCCGCGCACGCTCGACGTTGACCGCTACGTGATCGATGGCAAGCCCACGGATTCCGTCGTGGCGGTCCGCGAACTGAACCTCGAATCCATCGAGGGCGGCGACACGTGGAACAACCGTCGCACGGTCTACACCCACGGCTACGGCATGGTGGCTGCCTATGGCAACCAGCGCGAAGCCAACGGCGAGCCGGTGTTCTTCTCCGGCGGCATCCCGACGATGGGCAAGCTCGACGCCCATGAACCGCGCATCTACTTCGGTGAGCGCACGGACTACTACGTCGTCGTGGGAGCCCCTGAGGGCAGCGACCCCGTGGAGCTGGACACCCCCTCCGGTGGTGAGGGCCGCTCGGAGTCGTTGTACACCTACACCGGCTCCGGTGGCGTGCCCATCGGCAACTGGTTCACCAAGGCCGCGTTCGCGATCCGCTTCGGCGACATCAACCTGATGCTGTCGGACCGGGTCAACGAACAGTCCCGGGTGTTGCACGACCGCATCCCGGTGCAGCGCGTGCACGAGGCGGCCCCCTGGCTGACCATCGACTCGGACCCGTTCCCCAGCATGGTCGACGGCCGCATGGTCTGGATCATCGACGGCTACACCACCACCGATTCCTACCCCAACGCGACCCGGCTGGACTGGACCCAGGCCATCTCCGACTCGCACACGTCGGCGGACCGCCTGCTGCTCGGGCAGCAGGTCAACTACGCCCGCAACTCCGTCAAGGCCGTCGTGGACGCCTACGACGGCTCCGTGACGCTCTACGAATGGGACGAGGAGGACCCGCTGCTGCAGACCTGGTCCAAGGCCTTCCCCGGCGCCATCACGCCGAAGGACGAGATCTCACCGGAGTTGCTGGCTCACCTGCGTTACCCGCAGGACCTCTTCAAGGCGCAGCGGGAGATCCTGGGTCGCTACCACACCACCAACCCGGGTACCTGGTACCAGCAGTCCGACGTCTGGCAAGTGCCCAACGACCCTGTCCGCGGCTCGGAGTCGCGGCAGAAGCAGCCACCCTACTTCCTGACGATCCGCTGGCCCGGCGACGACGAGCCGGTCTACTCGAACACCACGGTGTTCGTGCCGAAGGACAGGGAGAACCTGTCGGTGTACCTGGCGGTCAACTCGGATGCCACCTCCGATGACTTTGGCCGGATGCGGGTGCTCAAGCTCTCGGATGCAGAGCAGATCGCCGGTCCGGGGCAGACGTTCAACTTCATCTCGACCAACCCGGTGGTGGCGGAGCGTCTTCTCCCGTTCAACCGGCAGGGGGCCTCGGCCACCGCCATTCATGGCAACCTGCTGACGCTGCCGTTGGGCGGCGGACTGCTCTACGTGCAGCCCATCTACACCCAGGCCGTCACGTCAGGTTCCTACCCGGCGCTGCGCTTCATCGTCGTGCGCTTCGGCGAACACATCGGCATCGGCGACACCCTGCAGGCCGCGCTGGACCAGGTGTTCCAGGGCGACGCCGGCGCTGAAACGGGCGAGGGTGGCGCGGAGGGCGTGCCGCCCGTCGTCGAGCCCGGAGGCGAGGTCGAGGGAGAAGAGCCGACGCCGGCGCCGAGCGTCACGCCCGCCACGGGTGCCGAGGCGCGGGCGAGGCAGTTGCTGACTGAGGCGCAGGCGCTCTACGAGGGCGCCGACGTCGCACTGAAGGAAGGCAACCTGGGCGAATTCCAGGCCAAGACCAAGAGCGCCGAGGAGAAGGTCGCCGAGGCGATCAAGGCGCTCGACGGGGGCTAAACCACCTGCGGCCGCAGGCCGAGTTGTTCCAGAGCGGGGACCAACTCGGCCGCGGCGCCGGTGACGGCGATCGTCAGGTGCGTGGGGTCGACGACCTCGCGGAACGCGGCCGTCGCGCCCTCGGCCGTCACGAGCTTGAGCGCCGCGAAGTGCTCATTGAGGTAGTCCGGCCAGATGCCTGAGCCTGCCAACGCGGAGCCCTGGGCGACGATGTCCGCAGAGGTTTCATTGGCCAGCGGCGCGATCCCGACCAGGAAGTCCCGGGCATCGTCCGTCTCCGCGGCCGACAGGGGCTCAGCCAGCGCCAGGCCGTCGAGCATCCTGGCCACGGCGTCGCCCGCGACCTCGGTGCGCACGCTCCCGCCGACGCTGAACTGTCCCTCGTCGACGCCGGGGGAGAAGCCTCCCCTGATCCCGTAGGTGTAGCCGAGCCGCTCGCGCAGTTCGAGGTTGAGGCGGCTGGCGAACGCTCCTGCCACGGCATGGCCGGCCACCCTGAGGGAGGGCCACCGGGGGTCGTTGCGCGTCACGGTGCGGGAGGCCAGTGTGACGGTGGCCTGCACGGCGTCCGGGTGGTCGACGACCACCACGCTGGGCCCCTGCAGCGGCGACGTGGGCCGCAGCCCCTGCGCCGCGGGCTGCCCGGAGTGCCAGCCGCCGATGCCCTCAAGCACCTCGTCCAGGGTGACGGCACCGGCGATGACGAGGGTGGCGCCGACCTGGGAGAAGTGGCTCCGGTGCCATTGCGCCGCGTCGGCCGCGGTGATGCGCTGGAGCGTCTCCGGGAGGCCGCTCGTGGGCCGGGAATCGCGGTGGGTGGGGTCGTACAGCGCTGCGCGCAGGGCGAGCCGGTTCGCGGCGCCGGGCGAGGCGAGCCGCGACTCGTGGGAGGCGATCTGGGCCTCCACGTGGTGCGCGACGTCGCGTTCGCTGTAGGCGGGCTGCGTCAGTACCTCAGCGAACAGCGGCAGCACTGCGGTCAGTCGCCGCGAGGGAGACTGCCCGCCGAACGTGGTGTAGCGGTGGTGCGTGCCGCCGTGGAGGGTTGCACCCTGCGCCTCCAGCAGTTCGCCGATCCCGCCGTCGGGGTGCTGGTGGGTGCCCTCGTCAATGGCGTGCAGAGCCACGTTGGCCACGCCCTCCTTGTCGCGGGGCTCATACGTGAGCTGGGTGGGGAGGACCACTTCGAACGTGGCCACGTGCTGGCCCGGGAGGTGGAAGTGCCACACGCTGAGCCCGGAATCCAGACGCACGACGGTGGGGGTGGGGAAGTGCCAGGGCGTGGCGAGCTGGACCGCTGGTCTATTCATCGGGCGTTCTCCGCACGGTAGAGGAGTGTGTGGCAGGCGTCGGGTTGCAGCCATCTTGCGGCGGCCACGCGGACGTCGTCGGGGGTGAGGGCGAGGACGTCGCCGAGATATTTGTTCACGTACTTCGGGGAGCCGTGCAGGAGCCACGCCTCGTTGATGGCGTCGGCCCGCCCGCTGGTGGTGGCCAGGTCCCACAGCCAGTCGCGCTCGAACTGTGCCACGGCGCGGGCCAGTTCCGCCTCCGTCGGCCCCTCCACCAGGAAGGTGGCCAGTTCCCCGGTGATCGCGTCGGAGAGCTGCTCCAGCGACACGTCGTCTGCAGGGCGTCCGACCAGCGTCGTCAGCGACGCTGTGGAGCGGTTGGTGAACATTCCGCTGTGCACCTCATAGGCGACATCGGAGCGCTTGACCAAGGCCCGGTGCAGGCGGCTGGTGTTCCCGTCGGCGAGCACCGCCAGCGCGATGTCGAGGGCCGGTACGTCCGAGTGCGCCGCGTCCGGGGTGGCCCAGGACAGGTAGCTGAGCGAGTGGGGGACCTGACGGGTGACGACGTCGGTCTGCGGCGCCACGAGCCCGCCCACCGGCATCGCCCCGCGGGCAGGCTTCGACAGCGCCGGGAGGTGACCGAAGTGGCGCTCCGCGAGGCTCAGCCCCTCGTCGATGCCGACGGGGCCGCACAGCACGAGGCGGAGGTTGCTCGCCGGGTACCAGGTGCTGAAGAAGGCCGCCACGTCGCTGAGCGAGGCGGCGTCCAGATCCTCCATGGACCCGATGGTGAGGTGCCCGTACGGGTGCTCCGGCGCGAAGTGCTGAGCGGTGAGGAGCTCGAGGAGGTCGCCGTAGGGCTGGTTGTCGTAGCGCTGGCGCTTCTCCTCCTTGACCACTTGGCGCTGGGCCTCGAAGTTCTCCGGGGTGATGGCGAGCGACGCGAACCGGTCGGCCTCCAGCCAGAGGGCCAGGTCGAGGGCGCCACGAGGCACTGTCTCGAAGTAGTTGGTGCGGTCCGGCGACGTGGTGGCGTTGACGGTGCCGCCGAGGGCCTCGACGGTGGCCATGTGCTCGCCGCTGGTGACGTTGGCGGAACCCTGGAACATGAGGTGCTCGAAGAGGTGCGCGAACCCGGTGCGGCCCGCAACTTCGTCGGCGGAACCCACTTCCACCCAGATGTTGACCGCGACGCCGGGCGCCGCGTCGTCCGGCGCCACCACGACCTGCAGTCCGTTGTCGAGTGCGTGTTGGCTCAGTTCGTAGTGGAGGTCCGCCTGGGTCATACCGGCGAGCCTAGCGTGCCCGCCGAGGTGCTCCGGAGAGTAGGTTGTGGGCCATGAAATACCGCTATCTCGGCAATTCGGGTCTCAAGGTCACGGAGATCATCTACGGCAACTGGCTCACCCACGGCTCGCAGGTGGAGAACGACGCGGCGAGCGCGTGCGTGCGCGCCGCCCTGGACAACGGCATCACCACGTTCGACACCGCGGACACCTACGCGAACACGGTCGCTGAGCAGGTGCTGGGCGAGGCGCTGAAGGGTGAGCGCCGCGAGTCTCTGGAGATCCTGACGAAGGTCTACTGGCCGATCGGGCCCAAGGGCGCCAACGACGCAGGCCTCTCCCGCAAGCACATCATGGAGGGCATCGACGGGTCGCTGAAGCGGCTCCAGATGGACTACGTGGACGTCTACCAGGCGCACCGCTTCGATGTGGAGACGCCGCTCGAGGAGACGATGGTTGCTTTCGCCGACATCGTGCGCCAGGGCAAGGCGCTCTACATCGGCGTGTCGGAATGGCGCGGCGAGCAGATCCTGGAGGCTGCCAGGTACGCCAGGGAGCTGCGCATTCCGCTGGTGTCGAACCAGCCGCAGTACAGCATGCTGTGGCGGGTCATCGAGGACGAGGTGATCCCCGCCTCGCAGGAGGCGGGCCTGTCGCAGATCGTGTGGTCCCCGGTCGCCCAGGGCGTGCTGACCGGCAAGTACCTGCCGGGCCAGGGTGCGCCAGAGGGTTCGCGGGCCACCGACGCCAAGGGTGGCCAGCAGATGATCAGCCGGTGGATGCAGGACGACCTGCTCACCGCCGTCCAGGACCTCCGCCCCATCGCCGAGGAGGTGGACCTGACCATGGCCCAGCTCGCCGTCGCATGGGTGCTGCAGAACGAGAACGTGGCGGCGGCGATCATCGGTGCCTCGCGTCCGGAGCAGGTGGCCGAGAACGTCAAGGCCAGCGGCGTCGAACTGCCCGCTGATGTCATGTCCCGGATCGACGAGGTCCTCGGCGGCTTCGTCCAGCGGGATCCGGCCAAGACCCAGCCGCCTCCGCAGCGTCCGTAACCTTGGGGGCCGGTCCCTAAAGTTCCTGGAGCCGTTCCGCTGAATTCCTTCGGCGGGACGGCTTCACTGTGGTGTGGTCAGCGGCTCAGCTGTCGAGCCAACGCTGCAGGAAGTCGTCGACCAGCGCGATGTAGCCGGGCCTGTCGGAGAAGTAGCCGCCGCAGTGGTACGCCCCGTCGAAGGTCACCAGTTCGACGGCGTCGCGCCCTGCCGCGTCCCTCAGGTCCAGCGCGTGCTGGTAGGGGATGACCTCGTCACGGGTGCCGTGCAGCAGCAGGATCGGCCGGGGCGCAAGCTCGGCGATGGCGTCGATGGGGCGCACGTCGTGGAGCCGGTAGCCGTGCACCACCCGGTTGGCGAGCGCCACGAGCGGAACGAACGGCGCCGCGGGGAGGCGGTGGCCACGGAAGGCCTGGGCCACCACGTCCGTCAGAGTCGCGAAGGGGGAGTCCAGCACCAGGGCCCCGACGCGGGTCTCCTTGGCTGCTGCCAGGATGGCCGTGGCAGCACCCCCGGAGAAGCCCACGACGGCGAGCCGGGCGTCGGGGCGGCGTGCCGCTGCATAGTCCACGGCCGCCAACAGGTCGCGCTGTTCGTGGAAGGCCAGCGAAAGCGCACCGTCGCCGGAGTCGCTCGACCCCCTGAAATCGAAGAGCAGCACGCTGTGGCCCCGGCGCACCAGGCCCGGCCCGATGCCGAGCAGGTCCGACTTGTTGCCCCGGTGCCCGTGGGCGATGACGACGACGCTGCGCGACCCCGGCACGTCGAACCACCAGCCGGCGATGCGCACCCCGTCGTCGGCGGTGAAGGTGACGTTGTCGGCTTGCAGCCCCACCTCGAACGGTGTGAAGCCGTAGGGCGGCCACTCGCGCCTCGGCCCGTTCAGGGACCGTGCACCGAAAACTCCGAGAGCGGTCCCAGCCAGGCCGATGCCCGCTGCCACCCAGCCCGCGTTCCGCAACCATTTCATGGGTCCATTCATACCCGCACAGCGCCCGCCCAGCACATCTCGCCCAGCGGCGTTGCCGGTGTCGGGGGTGACGTGAACCACCGTGGAACCCATGCCCCAACTCGAACACCGACCTCGATTTGTGTTCTGGGAAGGGCTTCCGTATAGTTGTCGAAGCGACGCGGGGTGGAGCAGCTCGGTAGCTCGCTGGGCTCATAACCCAGAGGTCACAGGTTCAAATCCTGTCCCCGCTACCACATCGGGAATCCCGGCCAACGGAAGTTGGTCGGGATTCTCTGCTTTCTTGCGAGGCAGGATGGTGGCGACGTCGACGTCGAGCAATTGTGCCGCCGCGAAGACGTCCTGAAGCGACCAAGCAACGTCGCCCCGCAGCTTCTTTCCAGCTACGGACGGGGTCACCCCGAGCGCCTCGGCCAGATCCTTGTTCCTGAGTCTGCGGCGAAACAGAGCGCTCTGAATCGTGATGCCGATCGACTCATAGATCGAGTAGCCGTCGGTCAAGCCGTTCGAGCGTGCGATCTCGTGATGCTGTGCCATGGGGCCAGAATAGGCAAACAGTACCTGTAAGTGCAAGACGTGCAACGTGTGTTGCTTTGACACCAGAACTGGCATTAGGTGATACTGCATCCGTGGAGTATCACGAGATGACACCAGCGGCATTAAATGCCAAGCCGTTCTGGTCGCCCGACGAGGTGGCGGAGTTGCTGCCCGACGGCAACGCACGCGCGGTGTCGCGTTGGTGCAAGACCGGCAAGATTCCCGGAGCGAAGAAGCTCCCGAGTGGTCGTTGGGCTGTCCCCTCTGGCTGGGTTGGAGATCTCCTCAGCTCCGCGGGTGTCCAGGAGCCAGCTTCTCCCACGACGCCGGGGGAGTAGTCGGAATGTCGGTGTGGGCTGTGTCGTGGGCGTTGGGGGCGAAGGTTCCTGATGCGGTGTCGCGTTCGGTGTTGGTGGCCCTTGGCCATCTCGCTTCTGATCGTGATGAGGTTCGCGTCCCGGCTCAGGTGCTGCGCGATGTGGCTGTCTGCTCCACGGCCCGGGTGGGGCAGGCGTTGCGTGAGTTGGAGGACTGCGGTCTGGTCCAGCTCCTGGCGGCATCGTCTCAGTGGTTCGCGCTTCGTCTGCTGATCCCGGACATGTTCACGGGGATCGCGGACGCGCTGCCTGTCGAGGTTCCGAAGGTGGCGCTGTGAGTATCGATGTGACTACCGATCGGGTGCCTACCGCCGTCACGAGGCGCGTGCAGGCGGTTCTGTATGGGCTGGCCGTGGATGGCTGGGTGCAGGGGACTGCGGTCGAGGTGGCCCCGCACGTCGGGTTGTCGGTGGTTCTGGTGGCTGAGGCGTTGGCCTGGCTGGAGACCGCGGGGATGGTTCGGTTCGAGCTCGTTGATGGGCTCCCTGGATTCCAACTCTTGGAAGGTGGCAACTGATGGCTGTGCATGCGACTGCGTGGGCGATGTCGGTGAAGGTTGATGATCCTGTTGAGCGCCTCGTGCTGCTCGGGATTGCTGAATGCGTGGGGGAGGACGGGGCCGGCTACGTGAGCGGCTGGATCCCAGGGTTCGCTTGCGTGTCCCCGGAGCAGGTTCAGGCGACGGTGGCGGTGCTTGCCAGCGCCGGCGCGCTGGAGCGCCTGGGTGAGCATCCTCGCGGGCAGCTGGTCCGGCTGAACCTCGACTGGGAAGGGACACCCGGGTGAGTTTCTGGGCCGTGAACTGGGCAGCGGAGGTGAAGCTGCCGGTGTTGTCGGAGAAGCTGGTCCTTCTCCTGCTGGCGAACTTCGCCAACGATGATGACGAGGCCTGGCCTCGGATCGACACGTTGATGGACATGACGTGCAAGTCGAAGTCCACGGTCCACCGACTTCTGCAATCCCTGGAAGCGCAGGGCTATATCACCCGGATGGGCACCCGTGAGTACCGCGAGAACTCGCGTACTGGCTCGGTGATGAGCGTGTCCGTGATCCGGTTGAACGTGCCCGATTCGGTGCATCGTTCCCGCCGGAAGATGGGTCCGCGCCCTGAGGTCACTCAGCCCAACATGCCTAGTCAGATGGTGAGTCCCAAAAATGAGACTCACGGGAACGGGCCCATCGACTCTGAACCCGACTTCGATGAAGTGCCTAGTGAGGCCGTGAATCCCATTTTTGGGACTCACGGGGAGTTCGAGTCCGTGAGTCCCACCAGTGGGACTGAGGGTGTCCCACCAGTGGGACTCACATATAAGGAAGAACCACCATTTAGAACCACCAACCCAACCCCCCTGCCCCCCAGCGACGACTCCGAGGTCGACGAGCTGGGCGACGGGCCGGTCGGGTCGGGTCGGGTGTCGAACGACGAGAACGAGACGTTGCCGCCTGGGCCGACGGCCGAGCAGTGGCTCGTGCTGCGTGACTGCCTCCCCAGGCCGATGCAGGCCCTCGACGGGCCGACCGCGCTGCGAGTCGTCGGGCTCCTGGTCGAGCGGCTGGAGGCTGGCTGGAGCCCGGACCGGATCCACGACACGCTGGCCGGGAACGCGCTGCCACCGAACGTGCGGTCGCTGGGCGGTCTGGTGCTGCACCGGGTCGGGGCGATCCCGGTCGACGGCGCTCCGCGCCGCCTGACGGCTGTGCCCCGCCCTGCCGCTCCGCAGCCGCCCCAGTTCCGGCCGTTGTGGATGGTCGAGAAGAAGCGCGCCGAGCTGACCGGCTCGGAGGATGCTGGCCGTCCCCGTGAGTGGTTCATGGCCACCTACCCGGGCCCCTCGACGGTGCCGGCTGATGTCGCGTTGGGGGAGTACCTCCGCGCTGAACTGCGCAACCCTGCTGCACCCGGCCGGAGCGGTGTCAGTGCTGCGCGAGACGATGACCAGGACTCTCCTCTAGCGAAAGGTTCCTGAGATGTCTCGTCGTATCCTCGCCGCGTTCACTGCGGCCCTCACCCTCGCCGCCGGCGCGCTGGTCGCCACGGCACCGTCGGCTGCCGCCGATGTGTACACCGAGCCCGGCTATCACGTCGTCAACGGGCGCGAATGGCGCACCACCTGCGAGCCCTACTCCCAGACCAAGCGGTGCCGTACCGAGATCAAGGCCTCGACCGTGATCCGTACCGGTGCCCGCTACGTGCAGACCACCGGATGGGTGTTCAACAACCTCACCTACCTCCCCTCGGATGCCCGCCTCTGGGCAGGCAACCCGCTCGCCCGGACGGGGCAGTGGACCGCCTCCGATGGTCGGCTGTGGCGCACCGAATGCAACACCCCCGCCACCGGCCGTAACGGCTGCCGCTCCTACAGCATGGTCGACGTCGTCGCAGCGGTGCGCAGCACGCGTGGCACCAGCTTCGTCAAGCAGCGCCAGTGGGTCCTCAACAACATCGTCCAGTTCACCACCCCCACCTCGGCAGTCACCCCGACGCCGAAGCCCACCCCCACCCCGACGCCTACCCCGACGCCGGTCGGCCCGTACGACGCCCGCGTCGGCATCGACGACCAGGACACCTTCGCGAAGTCACTGGTCGAGTGGACCAACAAGGCCCGCATCGAGGACGGAGTGAAGGTCGGCTACGGCAACGACGGTAAGGCAGTCGCCTACGACCCCACGCTCAACGCCGAAGCCCTCAAGTGCGCCCAGTCGAACCTCGCCCACGGCTCGCTCGACCACTCCCTGCCGGGCTGCGTGGCAGGCGACGGAGTGTACGGCGAGAACCTCGCTGGCACGACCATCGGTCGCCCGGTCAGTGTGCTTGTCGACGGCTGGATGAAGTCCCCGGGCCACTACAGCTTGATGACAAGCGCTCTCAACGTCGGATTCGGCGGGGCGTACGCGTGTGACGCCGAGTGGTGTGTCGCGGTGATCAAGGCGGAGCACGACTGGTCGTTGTATCCGGGCAACTAGTTCGCGGTCTCCGAAGTCTCGGGGGCCGACCTCAACCCAAACCCATGGAAAGGGGAAGTCGAGAACAATGAGACTTCGTAAAGTCGTAGCAACACTGGTTGCTGCGCTCGTGCTGCTCGTGTCGCTGACCGCGACCCGAGCCAACGCCTGGACGGCGGTGGAGGGCTCCGGCCCTGCCGGCGGCTACCAGTCGATGACCGGTGTCGGGGAAGGCGCCTGGTCCACCAGGAGCCTGACCACCTTCTCCACCTACCTGATGCCCGGCGGCGCTGGCCGCTGGATCTGCATCGACCCACTGGAACGCGTGCCGTCGGTGATCTCCACCAACACCACCCAGGTCTCCAACCCCAAGGTCGCCTGGATGATGCACACCTACAGCCTCACCAAGGACCCCTACCAGGCCGCAGCGCTGGCCTACTGGGTCAAGCGCCAGTACCCCTCCAGCGGCGGGGAAGAAGCCGCCCGCCAGGTCGCCGCGAACGAGCCGACCGACTGGGCTGCCATGCAGAACTACATCACCGCGATGGATGCCCAGGCCAACAAGTACGCCGGCCCCTACGAGCTGGTGATGAACCTCACCGAGACCGGCGCCACCCCAGTGGTCCGCTCAACGCTCAGCAAGCAGCCGCTGAAGTTCCTCACCCCGGCCGACGGGCCCTGGTTCGAGACCAACCCGCAGGTCCGCCTCACCTTCGGCAACGCAACGTTCACCGACGGGCAGACCTCGAAGATCGTCGACGCTAACACCGCCTTCACATACCGCACTACAGACCGGACCAAGCCGGTCACCGCGACCGCCTCGGTCGCCGGACTCCCCGGCACCACCATGACGCTCTACGCAGAGGCCGGCTTCCAGCGGATGATCGGACGCGGCATCCCCACCAACGACCCGCTGAGCGCCACCGCAACCATCGAAGCCTTCCAAGAGACGCCGGTGATCGAGACGGTGTCCTCGGCTGTAGCGGGCATCAAGATCGGCGAGCCGATTACTGACTTGATCCGCGTCACACGGGGCAAGCCGAACACGTCGATGGTCGTCCCGGCGGTGCTGTATGGCCCGTTCGACTCCAAGCCGACACAGCGGCAAGATGCCCCGTCCGGCGCGCCGGTCGCGTTCCGCACCGATGTGACGATCCGCCTCGACGCGCGCGGCGACGGTCAGGCGACGTCGGCAGGGTTCACGCCGACGAAGCCGGGTTGGTACACGTGGGATGTCAACTGGGCTGGCGACGCGAACAATGCGGCGTTCAACCACGAGTTCGGTGTCCCGGCGGAGACCGGCTTCATGTCGGTGTTCACGCCGACCATGACCACCGTGTCATCGGCCGCCAACGGTGAGCTGAAGGTCGGAGACCAGGTTACCGATGAGCTGAAGATCACTGGGGGACGTCCCGGTGCGACGGTGCAGGTCGATGTGGTGCTCTACGGCCCGGTCGCGGATGAGCCGGTCGAGGCCGCGACCGCACCGGCCGGCACCCCAGAAGCGACCCGAGAGACGCTGTCGGTGAAGCTGGACGCCCAAGGCAATGCCACCGTCACGTCCACGCCGTACACGGTCGAGGAGACCGGCTGGTACTCCTACACCGGCACGGTGCGCGCCGACGAGTCGCATGAGGCGTTCAGCCACAATTACGGCGTCGCGTCGGAGACGGGGCACCTGCGCAAGCGCACCCCGGAGATCTCCACGGTCACCTCGGCCGTGGCAGGGATCCGGGTCGGGGACCCGATCCGTGACGAGATCACCGTTACCGGTGGCCGTCCCGGCTCGACCGTGATCGTCGACGCCACCTTGTACGGGCCAGTGGCCGAGCAGCCCGTCGAGGCCGCGACCGCACCTGAGGGTGCTGCGGTGGCATGGTCGGGTGAGATCTCGATCACCCTCGACGCGCAGGGCAACGGCACCGGCACCACCGCCGACTACATCCCGGCAGCTGCCGGCTGGTACTCCTACACCGGCACGCTCCGCGGCGACACCTCACACGAGACGTTCGTCCACAACTACGGCGTGACCTCCGAAACCGGCCAGGTGCTGCGCTATCAGCCGGAGGCGACCACGCAAACCTCCGACACCCTCATCGACGGGCCCGGGGAGCTGACCGACACGATCGACGCCACCAACGGCAAGCCCGGCGCCGCATTCAGCGGCACCTCGACGCTGTTCGGCCCGTTCGAGGTCGATCCGGTGGGCCAGCCGCTGAACCCGGACACCGACCCCGTCGTCGGGATCTCGACCTTCGAAGGCTCGTTCGACGATGAGGGCAACGCCACTGTCGTCTCCACTGCGCAGACGGTCTCCGAGGCCGGCTACTACGTGTGGGCTGAGCAGATTGCTGCTGATGTGAATAATGAGGAGTCGCAGTGGCCCGATGCCGTCACCTCGGAAACCAGCCTGTGGCTCGATATGGAGGTGGCCTCGCAGGTGTCGGCGCAGCTGGCGCTGGTGGGTCACACCATCACCGATGACGTCACCGTCACTGGTGTGAAGTCCTCGATCGGTGACACCCCGATCGACTACACCCTGACCGGCACCCTCTACGCCGCCCCTGCGGTCGAGGGCTCGTGTGAGGCTGTCGACTGGGCCGATGCTGCTGTGGCTGATTCATTCACTGAGCAGCTTGCTGCTGGTGATGTGCCGGCCGACGGGACCTGGTCCCTGACCGGGCTCGGCGAGCACACCGTCAAGGAACTGGGATGCCTCACCTACGGCTACGAGCTGACCGCTCAGGCCGGTGAGGATGCCATCACCGCCATCCATGCCCCTGGGCATGTGACCCAGACCACGTTGGTCACGCAGCCGGAGATCGAGACCAAGGCCCACGACAAGGCGGACGGCGATCAGCACCTCCACGGCGCGACCGAGCAGGTCATCGTCGACGTGGTGCCCTACGTCGGTCTCGTCCCCGGCAAGGAATACACCGTTGAGGGCATCCTCATGGACAAGGCCACCGGTGAGCCCCTGTCGCCGGAGATCACGGCGACGACCACCTTCACGCCGACCGAACCGTCGGGCCAGGTCGAGCTGGAATTCGTCGTGAGCGTGGCGCACATGTACAAGACGATCGTGGTGTTCGAAACCTTGTTCCATGAGGGTCGTGAGATCGCGATCCACGCCGACATCGACGATGAGCAGCAGACGATCTGGTGGACGAAGATCGGCACCACCGCCACCGACAAGGCTGACGGCGATTCGTTCCTGAACAATGCCGGCGACAAGCAGGTCGTTGACGTGGTGGCCTATCAGGGCCTCATCCCCGGCAAGACCTATCTGATCGAGGGTGAGTTGATGGACAAGGCCAGCGGTGAGCCATTGCTGCTGGCGTCGAAGGCGTCGACGACGTTCACCCCGACCACCCCCGATGGGGAGGTCGAGCTGGAGTTCACCGTCGTGGCCGATCATCAGGGCAAGGTCCTGGTGGCGTTCGAAACCGTCAGCTTGGAGGGTAACACGGTGGCGGTCCATGCCGACATCAACGACGTGGCCCAGACTGTGTACTGGCCCGATCTGCGCACGTCTGCGACCGATCAGGCCGACGGCGACAAGCAGCTCCTGGCTGCTGGCGGCACCATCGTCGACAAGGTCACCTACACCGGTCTCCAGCCGGGGGAGACCTACACGGTGCGCGGTGAGCTGATGGACAAGGCCACCGGCGAAGGCACCGGCATCCTCGGTGAGGCCAGCTTCACCGCTGAGACCGCCGACGGCGTGGTCGACGTGCTGTTCACCGTCCCGGGCGGCTACGCGAACAAGACCCTGGTCGTGTTCGAGACCCTGTTCCACGGCGATGTTGAGATCACCGCGCACGCGGACCTCAACGACGTCGAGCAGACGGTGACCATCGCCCGCACGTCGGGCGGTGGGATCAGCACCGGTGACGTGCCCGAGCTGGGTACTGCTGGCGGTGGCCCCGCGTGGCCGCTGATCGCGGTCGGCGCGGTGGCTCTGCTCGGCGCCGCGGGCGTGGGTGCCCGCACCCTGCGCACCCGAAAGACGGGTGCGTAACCAATGAAGCACGTCGGGCAGCACCGTGTGCCCCCCAACACCAGCCTGGACTCGAGCCAGGCCGGTGCTGCCCGGCGTCCCTGGGCGACTCGGCTGGCCTGGTGGCTGGTCGGGTTGCTGCTGGTGGTGAGCGTCACGGCCACGGTCGCGGCGTTCACCACCGCCCCCACCCCTGAACCTGTGGCACCCGAGGGCCTAGCCGTCGTCGACGGCACGGTGCAAGCCCCCGCCGCTGAACCCCTCCACAACCCCACACCGGCCCTGACCGGCCCCACCGCCGTCCCCACAGCATCCTCACCCAGCGGCGGGCCGGCGGCTGCACGCGGGTCTCGTAGGGTGCAGATCCCTGCTCTCGGGGTGGATGCCCCGATCGGAGCTGATCTGCGTCGCGGGAGCAGTGGAGATTGGATTCCCCCGGACCATGCGATCGGCGCATGGCGCGAGTCGGCTGACCTGTCCGCCACCGTCGGGGTGACGATGCTGGCTGGGCATGTGTGGGTCGGCCAGCGCCCTGGTGTGCTGATCGATCTTCGCCACATCACCCCCGGCAACCTGATCACGGTCGTCGACGGCGACACCGTCCAGCACTTCCTGGTCACCGACCGTTACGAGGTGGCCTCCGATGCGCTGCCGGAGTCGGTGTGGGGATCGTCCACCGGCGATCGGGGTCTGGTGCTGGTGACCTGCGCCGGTGAAGGGATCACCCGCGACGGGCGGCGCGTGTGGTCGCGCAACCTCATTGTTGAAGCTTCTCTCTACACGAAACCTCTCACCTAAAGGAGAACCCGAAATGGACCAACTCAAGAGCATCATCACGCTGCTGTCGACCTTCGTGTCGGTGGCCGGCGGCTTGTGGCTGGCGTGGGGTGTGATCAGCCTCGGCTTCGCGATCAAGGAGCAGGAAGGCTCCGGTATGCGTGGCGGCATCCTCCAGATCGTCGGCGGCGGGCTTGTCCTGGCCGGCGGCGTGTACCTGGGCACGCTCGGCGGCTGAGCTGAGGGGCTGAGGTGTCGTTCGCGCGTGACGTGCTGGAGCCGATCCTGCGCGATATGTCGGGAGGGTTGGGGTCGATGTTCGGCCTCAACCTGACTGACGTGCTCCAGTCACCGGAGGAGTACTCCGCGTCGACGGCGGCGCTGATGGTGACGATCTCCGACACGATCGTGATGCCGGCCGCGACGCTGATCCTGGTGGTGCTGTTCATGCTGGAGCTCGTGCGGATCGGGATGCGCACCGACGGCGACGGGGAAACGTTCGCCAAGACGGCGTTCTTCACCCTGGTGAAGTTCGTCATGCTCAAACTGATCTTCGAGTCCACCCATGTGGTGATGCAGGGCATCTACGCCCTGTTTGCCGAGATGGCCAGCCAAGCCAACACGATCACTGCGGTGACCACCGGTGTGGGCAGCGACCAGCTCAACGGGTTCCTCACGTCGGTGGACGACATGGACTGGCTCGGGCAGACGGTGTTGATCATCTTCATGCTGCTGGCGTGGCTGGTGAACAAGGGCGCGATGATCGCAGCCCTGGCGCTGGTGGTGGTCCGGTTCGTCAAGCTGTACATCTTCGCCGCGTTCGCACCGGCACCGATCGCGATGTTCGCCACCCAGGAGACCCGCACCTTCGGCGTGGGGTTCCTGCGTAACTATGCCGCGATCGTCCTCCAAGCCCTGGTGCTGGTGTTGGCGTTCGCGATCTATCAAACCGTGACCAGCACCTGGGCCGGTAGCGCGTTTGCCAACCTCGACGGCAACGCCGTCACCGCTGCACTGTCGATCAGCGGCAGCTTCATCATGATGGGCGTCGTGCTGGGCATGGTCGTCCTCGGATCAGGAAGGATCGCCAGTGAGCTACTGGGCAACTAGAACCCGCCACACCACCCTAGCGACGCTAGCGGGGGCAGTGGTCATAGTGGGGTTAGTGTCGGGGTGTGGTGCTCCGGCACGGGACCTCAACGAGGTCCGCCAAGACGCGCTCGTTGAGATGGAGCAGTTGCGGTTCGCGGAGGACTACCACGACTCTCTGAAGACGATCGAACGCTCGGTCAACATCGACGAGATCGACAACGTGCTGCGGATCGCCCGCGACACCGACGCCGAGAACCAGGACGTGTTCTGGGGCTGCGCGCAACGCGGAACCGGGCTGCTCGACGGAGCCACCCTGAGCGCGATGACCGACGGGGTCAAGGAGTTCAACGAGTTCGAGCTGACGCTGGGGCGTAACCAGTCAGCGTCGCTGGACTTGGTCGGCACCGCTGAAATGATCGGGCAGATGGAGATCTCGCAGGGCGATCAGTGGCTGATCGACCACGCCGGCACCGTGACCGGGTGGGAAGCGACGTTGGATGAGTCGATCGCCAACCGGCGAATCGAACTGCACGAGGGACGTCAGATGGTCTATGTGTATGGCCCCGATCGGTGCCACGTGCCGTTCACGTTGACGCTCACCACCACGGGGGAGGGCCCCACTGACCATGAGGCCACCTTGCTGGTCCAGGAGTCCGGCGCACTGCTGATCGACGTGTTCGGTTCCTCGTTCGACATCAAGTGAGCCGGGTGGATTGCTGTGGCGTTGGAGATGAGGGTCTACGAGGAGCTGACCTCGATCGAGCCGAAGGTGATGGCCGGGTTCACGTGGCGCCAGTTGTTGGCGGTCGTGGTCGTCGGTGCCGTCACGATCGGGTTGGTGGTGGCTCTGTTCCTGGCTGGGACCACGGACTTCAGCATCGTGTCGTGGATCGTGATGAATCGCACTGGGCCTGATGGAGGCTCGGGCTATTGGATTCCGACCAGGTGTTGGTCGGTCCGTTTCGTAGCGTAGAGCGTTTCCTCGAACTCTGCTGGTGGGACGTCGGACAGATAGCTGTGCAAGCGCTGGTGGTTGTGCCAGTGGACCCAGCTCAGTGTGGCGAGTTCGACGTCTTCCACCGTCTTCCAGGGGCGTCCTTCACGGGCCGGGCCGCGGATCAACTCGGCCTTGTAGTAGCCGTTCACCGTCTCGGCGAGGGCATTGTCATACGAATCGCCGACGGTGCCGATCGAGGGCACCGCACCGATCTCAGCGAGGCGCTCGCCGTAGCGGATCGACGTGAACTGGGACCCGGCATCGGAGTGACACCGCAGCCCATCGAGCTGAGTGCCGCGTGACCAGCGGGCCATTTCGATGGCGTCGAGGACCATCGTGGTCCGCATGTGGGACGCGACCCGCCAACCGACGACCATTCTCGAGCAGGCGTCGATGATGAAGCAGACGTAGGCGATGCCGGCCCAGGTCGGCACGAACGTCAGGTCGGTGACCCACAGCTGGTTCGGTGCCGTGGCAGTGAAGTCGCGGCGGACCAGGTCGGGGTGCCGCGGCATGCCCGGGTCGGGCTTGGTGGTGCGGACCCGTTTGGTTCGCCGCACGCCTTCGATCCCGGCGGCGCGCATCAGTCGGGCGACCTGGTCGCGGCCCACGTCGTGACCTGCACGTCGGGCTGCCTTCCAGATCTTCCGCGCACCGTAGACGCGGTAGTTGTCCTCCCACAGCCGCCGCACGACTGGGCCCATCACCTCATCACGCTGAGCCCGTGCCGAGGGTTGCCGGCCCTTGATCGCGTAGTAGCTGCTTGGGGCCACCTGCAACACGCGGCAGATGAGCTCGACCCCCAAACGCCGTCCCGCGACGATGTCGTCGCGGTTGGCGTCGATGAACGCGGCTACTTCTTGTGCTGGCGGTCGAGCTCCGCCCCGAAGAAACTCGCTGCCCTCTTCAAGATTTCGTTGGCACGCCTGAGCTCACGGTTTTCCTGCTCAAGCGCCTTCAACCTCTCCGAATCGCCGGTGCTGACCCCGGCGACGTGGCCCTCATCGATGTCAGCTTGGCGAACCCAGGAACGCACCGATTCGGTGCCGTAACCGAGCTGGGCCGCGACGCGTTGCACCGTGCCGTGCCCGGTTCCCAACTCGGCACGCAGTGTCCTGACCATCCGCACCGCAGCGGCCTTCTCTTCAGGGCTGTAGCGACGCGTGGTCGGCTTCCCCGGGGTGGTGTCCTTCGGCATGAGACCATCCTCGTTTCAAAACGATGGAGACTCCAACCAACCCAGTGCGATTCATGATCCCGATCGCGGTGCCGTTCGCCGCGTGGGGCTGGGTCAAACCGTTCGGGATGCGGTTCGAGAAGTACGCCGGGCATGTGTGGCGGTTCCTGGCCCGCCCCACCAAGCGCCTGTATGCCAATGACGCGCTGTGGCAGGCGCACCAAAGAGAGTCGTTTGAAGGGAAGAGGCCTCGTGTTCCTCGGAAACAAGAGCAAGTCGAAGAAGCCGGCCACTAACCCGGCAGGCACGCCTGCCGCGACGCCGAAGTCGTCCAAGGCTGCGGCGAAGAAGAAGGCCAAGGCACGGGCTGCGGAGGCGAAGAAGGCCCAGAGCGTGCTGTGGTACGACGCGATCACCGAATCAGGTGTGTGCGTGCTCGGCGGTGGGAAATACTCGGTGATGCTGCGCCTGTCTGACATCAACTACCAGTTGGCCACTGACGATCGGCAGCGCGAGCTGCTGGAGCGCTACGCGAGGTTCTTCAACCTGTTCTCGATGGGCCAGCAGTTGCAGGTCACCATCGTCAACCGCCGGCTGGAGCGCGACACCCTGTTGGGCAAGGTGCTGTTCCCCGAACCGCTGCACGGTGACGCGGTCAGCGTGTACCGCTCGGACCACAACAAGCTAGTGCGGTCCATGATCGGTGAGTCGCGCTACTCGATCGTGGCAGAGAAGTACCTGACGTTGACGGTGTCTGGCGAGTCGCTCGACGAGGCCCTGGCCGTGCTCAACCCTCTGGTGGAGCAGGTCACCAACCAGATGTGGACGCTGCTGGAGTGCCGCGCCCACCGCGTCGATGGACCGGGCCGGATCGAGTTGCTGCGCGAGCTGACCCGTGGCTGCTACGCGGCCGGGTTCGACTACGCCGGCATGGCCCGCTCGGGAGCAACCACCCGCGACGAGCTGGCCCCGCAGGCGGTGGAGTTCCCCACCCGCAGCGAGCTGGTTCTGGCCGGCGACGAGGGAGACATCTGGTGCCAGACGTTGGTGCTGCGCGACTACCCGTCGTGGATGAGCGACCAGCTGTTTCGGCGGTTGTCGGAGGTGCAGACCGATCTGGTCATCTCCTTCCACATTTCCCCGATCGATCGGTCAGAGTCGCGTGATCTGGTGATGCGCCGCAAGGCGGAGCTCGACATGGAACGCACGGACCGGCGCCGCAAGCTGGTCAAGGCGAACATGGACCCGGAGGAGGATCTGCCGGAGTCGTTGAAGCGGTCGTTGGCTGAGGTCAAGGACCTCATGCACGACCTCGACGACAACGATCAGCGTCTCTACACCACCACGTTGGTGGTGATGGTCCAGGCGTCGTCGGCTGAGGAGCTGAAGGATCGGGTGACGAAGGTGCGCCAAGCGGCGAAGACCGAGTCGTGTGATCTGGCGGTGATGAAGTTCTTCCAGGAGCAGGGATTCAACACCGCGCTGCCGCTGGGGGAGTCGTTCCTGCCGGTGCATCGCACGCTCACGTCGGCGGCGGTGGCGGTGATGGTGCCGTTCACGTCGCAGGAGATCCTCGACGATCAGGGCCTGTTCTATGGCACCAACGCGGCCACGGGGAACCCGATCATTGCTGACCGTCGACGGACACGTAACGGCAACGCGTTCGTGCTGGGAACCTCCGGGTCGGGCAAGTCCCACTTCTCGAAGTGGGAGATCGCAGAAGTGCTCATCGGTCGCCCCAACGATGAGGTCATCATCATCGACCCCGAACACGAGTACCGTCCGCTGGCGGATGCGTTCGATGCGACCGTCGTCGACGTCCATGCCGGCTCGTCGCAGGTGATCAACCCGTTCGACATCGTGCTCAACACCCGTGAGGGTGACCCCGTCAGGTTGAAGGCAGAATCGCTGCTGTCGATGCTGCGTGTCCTGCTGGGTGGCGGCAGGGGTTTGTCGGCCGCGCAGGAGTCGATCCTCGACCGGTCGATCACCACTTTGTATCACCGTTACCTCGACGACCAGAACCAGCCCGTGCCCACCCTGCGGTCGCTGCATGGGGAGCTGCTGCTCCAGGCCGAACCGGAAGCTGCGGCGATCGCCACGGCGCTGGAGATGTATGCCACCGGCACGTTCTCCGGGTTCGCGCAGCAGACCAACGTGGATGTGTCCAACCGGTTCATCTACTACGACATCGCCAAGCTGGGCGACCACATGAAGACCTTCGGGATGATGGTGGTCCTCGACCAGGTGTGGAACCGGGTCATGTCCAACTTCGGCCGAGGGATCCGCACCTGGCTCTACGTCGACGAGTTCCACCTGATGTTCACCAACCCGCACGCACTGGCCACGTTCTTGTCGATCTACAAGCGGGCCCGCAAGTACGGTCTGCTGCCCACCGGCATCACGCAGAACGTGGAGGAACTCCTGGCGGTGCCTGAGGCCCGGTTGATGCTGTCGAACTGTGATTGCCTGTTCCTGCTTGGACAGAAGAAGACTGACGCCGACGAGCTGGCGGTCCTGCTCGGGCTGTCGGATGACCAGATCAGGGCGTTCACCTCCGTCGAAGCCGGCTACGGCCTGCTCAGCTTCGGGGCGACCACGCTGCCGTTCAACGCGCGTAAGGAACAGTCCCCGCGCGGGCCGCTGCTCACCCTGCTCGACACGACGTTCGACGACCGCAGCTAGACGCACTCCAAAGGGTTGGGATGTACAGGACCAGGGGTGCGGGCCGGCTCACCGGCCATCAGCGGGGGACCGCGCTGACCCGCTCGGCGCGGGTGATCAGCCGTACCCGAGGCGAGGTCCACTCCCTGGCCGCGACCGCCCGCGCCACTGAACGCAAGGTTGCTGCCGCTGGTGATCTGGACCCTGACCAGCAAACCAACTCGGCTGTGGTGTCTCGCAGCAAAGAGATCGCGTTGCAGAAGGTCAGCTACAAGCTGGCCGGGAACCCGCCCAAGACGTCGATCGGCCGGACCGCGAACCGGGCAGGGGTCGGCGCAGTCCAAGCCACCGGCTCGGAGCTGAAGAACGCACTTCGTGACGGTGGGCGGCTCGACATCGACGACGCCGCCGTGTCCGCGGCGAGGTGGGCCAACCGCCACGGCACCGCCCTGACCGTCAAGGTCGGAGCCAAGACGCTTGTGTTCGGCGGCAAAGCCGGGATCAAGACCTCCTCGCTTGTCGGGCACGCCACGGTCGGCGCCGTCCGCTACTCCGCGATCGGCACCATCCACGCCGCACGGCTCGGCGCCACCGGCGCCGCAGCGGCTGGCCGGCTGACCGGGCAGGTCGCCACTCGAGGAGCACGCCTCACTGGCCGCGCCGCCACACGGGGCACCAACACTCTCCGCAAAGCGGGAGCGGCAGGCTGGAAGCGCGGCACGGCCGCAGCCCAGCGGGCGAAAGCTGCGGCTGTCAGTGGAGCCCGCGCAGCTGCGGTAATGGTCAAGGCTGCCGCGAGCGCGATCGTCGCCGCCGTCTCCGGCTCCACAGTGCTGCCCGTCGTGGTTGGCATCATCGCCGTGGTCGCTCTGCTGGTGGCGATCCTGCCGGGGTTCATCACCGGCGCCGGCCATGAGCAGCACCGTTCAGAAACCCTCTCGGCGGTGTGCATCTCGTCTCCCTACGAGCTGGGCCCGGTCCAGCCGCACGTCGAGCAGGCTACGGTGCTGTTGGGCACCCTCCACGGGGTTGAGGTGATCGGCGGCTGGCGTCCAGGCAACACCTACGACGTTGAAGGCCATCCGGCCGGGTTGGCTGTTGACCTGATGACCGACCGCGCGAAGGGCGATGCGGTGGCCGCCTACGCTCAAGAGCACGCGGCCGAGCTGGGAATCAAGTACATCATCTGGTGGCAGAAGATCTGGTCGGTCGAACGCGCCGGTGAAGGGTGGCGGCAGATGGAGGACCGTCGCTCCGATTCGGCCAACCACCTCGATCACGTTCACATCTCCTTCAACCCCGACCCCGGCACCGGCGGCTTGGAGACCCTCATGGCGGAGGCGTGTGGCACCGGCGCCGACGGCGCGCCAGCGGTCAACAAGGCGGCAGCAGAATCGATCGGGGGCTGGGCCAACCCGACCCCGTCGACGAGGGTCACATCCCCGTACGGGATGCGGACCCATCCGATCACCGGGGTGTACAAGCTCCACACCGGCGCCGACTACGGCGGCGGCTGTGGGGTGCCCATCAACGCGGCCGCGTCCGGGACGGTCTCCTCGGTGTCCCCCAACCGCGCCTACGGCAACCTCATCACCATCGACCATGGCGCCGGTATCGTCACCCGCTACGCCCACTCCTACAAGAGCGAGATCTATGTCCGTGCCGGCGATACCGTCGTGGCCGGGCAGCGCATCGCCGCCATGGGCAGCTCCGGCTACTCCACCGCCTGCCACCTCCACTTCGAAGTGAAAGTGGGCGGCGGGTTCGTCGATCCCGTCGCGTTCCTGCAAGCCAGAGGTTTGGGATGAGAAAGTGTCACACCTGCCCGGTAGCGTCACCTGGTGACGAAAGGAGCCGGCATGGAGATCAACCTGAAGATTGTCGCCGTCGTGGCCGCGATGTGTGTCGTCGGGCCGGTGGGGCTCATCCTGATCCGCTGGGTGTTCCGCGCCCTGGGGCTGTTCGTTGCCCTCGCGCTGGGCACCATCGTCCTAGCGTTGGTAGTGGCGCTAGTGCGGGGAGTGGTCACGGGCGGTATCTCGTTCACCTGGTGAACCGGAGGACGTCGTGAAGCGCCGCGCCGCAGTGTTCTTCGGGCTCATCATCGCCGTGATCCTGTTCTGGATCGGCAACACCGTCTGGCACGATGCCCGCCTCGGCTACGAGACCGGCGGCTGGGCAGGCGCGTTCGACCACGCCGACGACGGCCTCCGTACCGTTCGGCTGGCCATCTCCACCCACGTCCATGACCTCCTCGCAGGTCTTGCCCTGGTCGGGTGCGCCGGGCTGGGGTGGCTGTACTACGTCGCTGAGCGGGGTAGGGAACGCCGCGGCGAGGAACACGGCTCTGCCCGCTGGGGCAGACCACGCGATATTGGGCCGTTCATCAACCCCGACGCCGGCCGGAACCTGCTGCTGACCCGCACCGAACGGTTGACCATCGACCGGCCAGCCAAGATCCAGCATCAGCGCAACCTCAACGTCATGGTGATCGGCGCCGCCGGCACCGGCAAGTCGCGCAACTTCATCCTGCCGAACATGGCGCGCCCCCACTCGTCGTATCTGGCCACCGACCCCAAGGGCGAACTGCTCGCAGCCTCCGGCACCGCCCTGAAGGAGGCCGGCTATCAGATTCGGGTGCTGAATCTGGTCAACTTCGCAGAGTCCGACCGGTTCAACCCTCTTGCGTATCTGAGGCCCGGGCACGAACCAGAAGACGTCAACCTGATGGCGATCAACATCATCGCCAACACCGACGTGCCCCGCCAACAGATGGCCGGCGGGGGAGACCCGTTCTGGGAGAGGGCCGAAGCCGGGCTGCTCAACGCCCTGATCGGCTTCGTGGCCGCGACCTACCCGGCAGGGGATCAGCACCTCGGGTCGGTGATGGATCTGCTGCTCCAGATGCGCGCCAGTGATGACGTCGCCTACACCAGTGAGGTGGATGCGATCTTCGAGGGCGCCGCACGGATGCTGGCCGATAACCCGTCGATGCTGCACCACGAGCTGCTGGCGTTCGCGATCGCCAACTACAAGGTTTATCAGCGGGCCGCGCAGAAAACCGCCGCGTCGATCATCGTGACCATGGGTATGCGGCTGGCACCCCTCCATATCCCGTCGGTGAGGCGTCTGGTCACCGCTGACACGATGCAGCTGGACCTGGTCGGGTTCGAACCGACCGCGTTGTTCATGGTGCTGCCAGACACGAACAAGCAGTTCGCGTGGCTGTCGGCGTTGATGCTGACCACGTTCTTCCAACGCGGGGTGTGGCTGGCCGACCGGCAGTACAGCCGCCGGCTGCCCGTGCCGGTGATGTGCTTCCTCGACGAGTTCGCCAACATCGGCAAGATTCCCGATTTCGACATCCTCGCCGCCACGCTGCGCTCACGTGGGATCTCGTTCCAAGCCGTGATCCAGGCGCTCGGTCAGGGCCAGGCGCTCTACCGTGACGGCTGGAAAGCGATCCTCGGTAACTGCGACACGGTGCTGTTCCTCGGCTCAGCGGATGCTGACACCAAGGAGTACATCTCCAAAGCGTTGGGCAAGCAGACCATCATGGTCACGGACTCGTCTCGCACCAAGGGCCGGCACGGGTCGGACTCCCGATCCCGCAAGTCGCAAGGCCGTGAGCTCCTCACCCCCGACGAGGTCGGCCGGCTCCCCGGCGACGAGGCGATCGTCCTGATCCGAGGTCTCCCGCCGTTCAAGTCGAAGAAGCTGGCCCCACTTCCTGAGACCACCCCGTACCGCCACCAGACGCAGAATGCGAGGATATGAAGCCATGAGCACCCACGATGCGCCGGCCACCGATGAGGACCGGCTTGAAGAAGTCCGCGAGAGCCTGGTCGAACGAGACACCATGATCACCGAAGTCTGGCGGCGGGTAGAGGAAATCGCTGGCGACGTCGACGCCCTGGCCAGTAACCAGACAGCAATGAGCTTGATCATCGAGCATCTGGTTGAGGACATCGATGAGGAAGAGTCAGCCGCTGTCGAGGTGGCCCTTCGCCCGTGGACGAGGATGCCGCGCACCCGCCAGGATTGGCTCGACCTAGTGGCATGGGTCGACGAGATGAGCGCCGCCCACAGCCTCGCGGAGATGCCGGTGTGCTGGCCAGCGCACGAGCAACTGGTGTTGGAGCTCGACGCGGCGCGAGCGGCGTGGAACGTGGCAGTCGCGCGACACCAGAAAACGGTTTCGGATGCGATGTGGAGCTGGTACAGCTACGTCTGGACCCCACTACGAGCACGGCTCGCCGCCTGGGACCGCTGCCGCAACGGCCACATCGCGGATCCTGTGGGAGCACTGACGGGGATGGAGTTCCTCCCGCCAATCGCGGATGCCCTGGTGTCCAGCACAACCTAGATCTCCGGCTTCTCCTTGGAGTGGCTCCACAGCTTTGGGGGTGAGACGAGTAGTCCTCGGCCTCACCCCCATTCGGTTGCTCTGTTCGAAGTCTGTCAGGTCATTACTGCAGGGTCACGCGGTACCAATCAAGAAAGGACATGATGTTCAAGTCGACGGTGCCACTTGGACCTTCCAGCGTCAATGGAAATGTGTTTCCTGATTGGAGGCCAATTGTGACATCGATTTCTGAGGGGTCTGTTGGTTGACCCAGCCTCTGCCATATCCAATCCAACTGCATTTGCAGCTCGTCCACCCCGATCTTGTTCGTAATTGTCCGACACGCCGCTTCAGCATCCCTGGCCGCTAGGCTCTTTATGAAGCTGGTAGCGGCTGATTCGGGTGTCGGAGCTCCGCCGTTGCGACTGTCACACGAGAACTCGCCTTTGGGAGAGACCCAGAGCCACCAGCCGATCACCGTGATGAGCGCAATGATGAGGATGGTGGCCAAAGCGACTACAAGACGTTGAGTGCGAACCACGTTACATCTAGGTGTGAGATTGCCGTGAATGGCTTATTGAGAGTGTCTGAGGTGTGATATGTCAGGTATGGAACATTGTTGATCCAGTTTGTGACGATCATGGTGTGGCTCATGTTGGTAGCTCCCCGGGCCTTGTATTGCAGAATGTCCCCCAGCCACAGGTCCTTCACATAGCGCATGGTTGTCGCCCTTTTGGACTCGTTGACTGCGAACCGATAGAAGTTCTCAGCCCCACCCCAAGAGTATGAGGTCGTGAGCCCGGTGTACCACCAAGCCTTGTCCGACTGATAGAAGCCGCTCACAGGTTGCCAACCGCCCTGGTGCATCGCCTGTGAGGCGAAGTTGGTGCAGTCGTTTGAGTACTTCGTTGGATAGGCCGGGTTCCTTCCGTTCCACCATTTCTTGGCGTAGTTCACAGCTGCGGTGGCGTTGATGCGCTGAACCGCGTGGGTTGTCGGCCCGGAAAGATCGATGGATGCGGCTCCTTCCTCAGTTGGCATCGTGGCAGCACGTGCTGCGACCTCCGTGGGATCCAGACGCTCGACCGGCAAGAGCTCAACACTCGTCAAGGCCAGTGCGCCACCGCTGGAAGTGAGCGTGATGGGGATCATTTCCTCCCAGAGTTCGCCCTCAGGAAGCTCCGCAACGGTTCGGGTGACGTGGAGGAATCCAGTGCTCACATCTTGGTCCGCGGTGGTGTCGTCAATGATGATCTGGGCTGTTGTGTCGAGAACAGTCACTCCACCGACTGCTTGGATGGATGCCGCTTCCGCCGCCAGCACTGAGATGTACTCAGCCATCGGCGAGGAGGTGGAGGCGAGCTCGCGAGAAGTCACGATGGGGTTTGAACCTTCGACGAACAGCGCATCGGAAACAGCTTCCACGCTGGCGGCCAGAGCTTGCACTTGACGGTCAATGCGCTCGCTATTGTCGGCCTGGGCGGCTGTAACGGGGAAGGTGGACAAGGAACCGACCAAGAGTGCAGCTGCGAGGAGCGAGCCCACAGCTTTCGGCTTGTCGTCGGCTCTTGATCCAGCTGAGTTGTTGTCATGGCTCAACCTGCGGGTGAGGAATGAGCCTCTTCTGTTGGTTTGGGCCTTCTTGTCTTGGGACACTCTCGTCTTCCTCTCTGAGCGGTTAAGCCCCATCTGCATCTGCGTTGATGCACTTGTACTTCTGGAGTTGTCTGAGTTGCGCGATTTGTTACCCATGGGGGCTTCGAGCTTGAGGAGCGGGCTATCCCAGAGTGGCTCAACTCACAGCTGCTAACCTCAGCCGCTGACACCAACCCGCATGACGCTTCAACGCCATTGCCACCTGGCGTCAAACCCCTCCAGTGGGAAGGGGCGCGTTTGTCCGCGAGCGACTCAGCAGGCCACTCAGATCGGGTGGACGCAGTTGCCCCGGAGGCGGTGGTCAGCAGGGCCCCTGCGTGCGCCTCATGCGCACGTGATCTTTGTGATGCCGGTGAGGGAGGCCGATGACTGGCCAGGCAGCAGGGTGGCTTTGAGGGTGGTGTTTGCGTAGGCGCGAACGGTGCCGGTGGATCGCTTGTGTGCGATGGATCCGGGCTTCCCACCCAAGGGGCTGAAGTCCGTGTAGGTTCCCGGGCAGGCGCTGAAGCTCATGATGCTGCCTTGAAAGTAGGCGCGTTGGAAGGCGCAGAAGCGTCCGGTCGGGCAGGAGTCGATGGCGTAGGGCTGCGCGTTGTCCCGGATGACGAGTGTGACGGCGCCTTCATCCCAGCTGATGGTGTCGGCTGACGTTTGGATGCCGCCGTACTGGGCAATCAGGGCGTCGATCTCTGCTTGTGGGCCTCCGGCATCGGCTGCCGACGGTAGGGCTGTGGAGAACGTCAGGAGTAGGACGGTGAGGATGGCTGCTCGGAGTTTCTTGATCATTGTGTTTCTACTTTCTTTCCCATGCTTCGTAGGAAGTGACTGCTGGCGCGGTGATGTCGTGTCGGTCATTGCCGGTGTAGATGGTCTCGGTTGCAATGATCTGACCGGTATCGGTCGCGATGATGAGGTTCTGTTGGTAGTTGTCGACGTCAGAGCCGATCCTGAAGGAGAGGGCTGATCGGCCCAGGCGATCGGTCACTTGACCGATGAGGGTGACGTCAGGCCGGGATGCGAGGTACTCGAGCACTGTGGCTTCTTGAGCTGGTGTCACGGTGGTGTTGACGAGGACGCTCAGCAGGCTGAGTGTCGATTCCTCGGTGTTGGCGGGATCGACCGAGAAAGCGGTCTCAAGCCACTGGGCCAGTTGATCGGCGTCCTCAGGCAGGACACCGCTCGCGGAGGCCGCAACGGATTTCTCGGCGCTCAAATGCTCAGAAGACAGCGGCGTCCCAGGAATTGGCAGATCCTTGACCTCTTGGCCTGGGAAGGGTCGTCCCACGACGGTTTCGATGGTGACGCTACCGTCTGGTGAGAAGGTGGTCGAGGAGACGGTGGGGCTTGTGTTGGAAGCAACTACCTTCCTGGCCGCGTCGATTTCGCTGACGAGGCTCCACGCGTGCAGTTCGATCGCGGTGCGTGGCCACGCGCCTTTGCGGCGTAGTTCGGCGAGCTTCATGAGGTGATTTTGGGCTGACCCGGCGATTGGCGTGGCTTCCATTAGGGGTGGAGTTGCGCTGGCGGCTACAGGGCGAAAGACGATCATGCCGATGAGCGCTACGAGAACTGCACATGCCGCGAGCGTAAGTGGAGCGTGATTCCGATGCGTCTTCTGCATCTTCGGCGGCGTGGGGGCGGGGGTGGACAGGATGCGGGCGAGGTCTGCCTCGGCACGCGGGCCATACTCGACGTTGGGGGCAGCGAGCTTGATCAGGAGTTCGGTGTTCTTCACGGTTGTAGCCCCCTTTCAGGGCCGTAGCGGCTGGAGAGTTGGAGAGCTCGGCGGAATTCCGCCTTCGCCCTGGTGAGTCTCACCCGGTAGGTGACGGGGTTGAGGTTGAGCGCCCGGGCTCCTTCAGCAGTGGTGAGATCACTCCAGTAGGCAAGGAGGAGGACCTCTGCCTGCTCGGGCTTGAGTAGCTGAAGGGCGCGTTCGATATCGAGCTGTTGCTCTGTCGCCAGAGCGTGGTCAAGTGTGGAGGGTGAAGCTCGGTAGGCGAGTTCCTTGTGCACTGTGTCGCGAACCCTCTGGCTGCGGTAGTGGTCTCCGATCTTGTTGCGGAGAACGCCGTAGAGCCATCCCTTGTCCAGTTCGCCCTTCTCCAGGAAGCGATGCCACATGAGGATGTAGGCCTCCGCGGCCAGCGCCTCAGCGTCGCAACCCGTAGTGCGGCCAAGTACGAACTTGACAGCCGCAGCGTAGGTGTCGCGATAGAAGACGGCGAATACCTCGTCAGAGGGGCGCTTCGCGCCCTTGGGCAGATCGGCTTGACGCGAGACATCCCGGTCTTGTCCGACGCCAGGATGGCTGCCTGATGGGTCTGTCATGATCCGCTCCGAATAGCCGCGTAGGGGTTCACGTAGGGTATTGGACGAGACTCATCGTTTGTTACCGCTCTGGCTCCGGGGCCCAGACCTGTTGAGGGTGAAGGGCGTACAGGGCATCAGCGAGCCCGTTGGTAAGCGAGCCCGTCAGCGCCCTACAGCGTTAGTAGCGCGTGCTGGGAAGTGCCAGGAGAAGCGTGCCCAGCGCCGTTCGTTCGAGGTGCGATCGTTCATCGCGGATTGCCGCTCACCGGGCAGCCAGCATCGGACCAATCAGGAGCTTCGCTCAACCCTACGGACAGGCCATCTCGACCTAGTCGCGCTGCTTCGAGAGTAAAGGAACTGGCTCCTGGGGCCCACCAGACGTGGTGGGGCGGGGTGATGGCTCCGGTGGCTGGCCCGTTGAGGGAGTCCAGATGGTGGGTGAAGCATGGCCTGTTGTTTCGCAGGAACACCCGTGTGTCGGTGGTCGTGTGTGTCTCCACTGCGGCTGCCACCCTAGTAGCAGGCCGATCGCGGCTGGTTGAGAAGCAGCGCAACTAGCGTTCGTGGCCATGGTGTTGGCTGCGCTCTCGTGTTCGTTCCTGATCGGGTGCTTTGTGCATGGGGCGTCGGAGGGTGTCGATGAGCTGTTGTTGCTTGACGCGGCGGCGGATCGTGTCGATGGGCGCCCGGTCTGGTGTAGCTGGTGGCCGGGTGAGCGCTTGGATGATCGCCTCGCGGCTTCGGGACAAGACGTTCTCGACGACGGCCAGGGGGCTGCGTGGGGCTTGGCGTTCGATGCTTCTGAGGGTGGCGGTTGCTGTGGCGACGTCGGCCTTGGCTTTGTCTGCGGCCGCGAGGCGGGCGAGGCCGGATTCTCCGGGGGCAAGCGGGGCGTTGCGGAGGTGGTGGAGCTGGCTCTGGGCAGCGCGGAGCACGTCGGCCTGCTGGTTGCGTGCGGTGACCCAGGCGCTGATGGGGGAGACCTGCACGGGCTTGAGTTTCGCTGTCTGGAGGTGCAGCAGGTTCGGCTTCTTCGGCCGGGTCTGTGTGGGGCGCCGCGCGGGAGCAGGTGAAACCGCTGGAGTCTGGATGGTGACGGGTGTCCGGCGGGCTCGGGTGGCGAGGTCGTCGGGCGCTGGTGTGGTCGGTGCCGGTGTACGGACGGGCAGAGGGATCCGCATGGGTGGGCGGGTGTCGTCGATGCTGTTGGCGGCGACGATGTCGCGGCGGAGGTCGGCGGCTGCGGTGTGGAGGACGTGGAGGTCGCGTTGTGGGATGCGGCTGGCGTCGTGGCTCCGCGACGGCGGGGGCAGGGCCTTGCTGGGGTCGTCGTGGCCGGTGAGGCCACGCCATGTGTCGATCTGCCCTGCGAGGGCTTCCCACCGGGCACGTAGCGGGGTGTCGGGTGCGGGGACCGCTCCGAGGTAGTTGGTGGCCCAGGGGGCTGGGTTGAGGGCGATAGCTGCGCCCCGGTCACGGATCGCGGCCGCGACGGTGTCGGCCATGTCGGTGAGTGGTTCGCGCCAGGTGGGGGGCAGGTGCGGATCGTTGAGGCCACGGCCGGGGATGCTCCAGCCGGGAGTGCCGGCGGGCCGCTGGTTGATGCCGGTGTCTGGTTCGTAGGTGCGCAGCTTCTGCTCGACCCACAGCCCTCGTTGCAGGTCGCTGGCGTTGCGCCAGCGGGTCTGTGCTTCGTCGAGGGTGGCGCCGGCGATCGCGGCGTTGGTCTTGACGTCGGCGTGGGTGAGGTCGCGGGCGGCGTCTCGTTGGACGTTCTCCACGAACCAGGAGCGTCCGTCCATGCGGGCGCGGATGATGGTTTCCTCGCGGAGTTCAGCTTCGGTGCGGGTGCGGCCGCGTCGGTCGTCGCGGAGCTGGTCGATACGGCCGGTGAGCCGTTCGATGCGCTGGCCGAGTGCGTGGCGGGAGGGGCTGTCCGGGTCGTGGGTGAGGAGTTCTCGTGTGAGCTCACGCCGGGCGGTCATGGTCTCTCGGATCGCGCCGCCGATGGTCGTCGCGATGGTGCGGTGGGTGTGGAGTTGCTCGCGCAGCTCGTCGTCGGTGAGTTGCCCGTGGCGGCGGTCAACCCAGGATGGAACGTCTCGCCCGTCCTTCAGGGCTGCGGGGCGCAGTTCGGGGCCGACGGCTTGCCGTGCTGCCCGGAGGTCCTGCAAGGCCCCTTCACGGGCCGCTGTGGCGGTGTCCAGGGCGGTGGCGAGCTGGCCGTGGCCCATGGCGCGGGCAGGGCGGAGCTGGGTGGAGTAGCGGACCGTGGTGGCGGTGGCCAGATGCTTGTTGATGCGCCATGCGATCAGCCCGGTGGGGTCGTCGCCGGCGGACAGGGAGTCGACGCCGGCGACGAGGGTGAGCATCCGTTCGGCGGTGAATCCGGCGTCTTCTGCGGCAGCGAGCGCGGTGTAAAGCCGGTGGCGTTTGTCGCTGGTGGTGATCGCCGCGGCGAGCTGCGGGTCCCAGGCGCGCAGCAGGCTGGTGTAGCGCTGTTGGTCGGCGCGCTGCTGCATGTCGCCCAGGATCCGCACCATCCGTGCGGGGTGGTGGGCTTCGGCGTGCGCTTGGTTGATGAGTTCACGGGCCGAGATGGCTTGCTTGCTGGTGGCTGCGGCGTTGCGGAGCATGTCTGCGGCCGAGGTGCCGTCGGTGATCGCGTAGACGTGGTTGGAGTGTCGACCTCGAGTGAGGCCGACGTAGAGGGCTTCGCGGCTGGTGGTGTCGTCGATGATGAGGTGAGCGTGGTCGACGGTTTGGCCTTGGGCTCGGTGCACGGTGGTGGCGTAGCCGAGCCCGGTGGAGCCGGCGACGTAGTCGGCGGGTAGCTCGATGCTGCGGCCGAGGTCGTCGACGGCGTCGATGTGGCCGTCGTCACCGATGTCGGTGATGGTCCACACGTCGCCGTTCTTCACGAAGTTGTGGCCTGTTCCGGTGGTGAGACGGCGGTCGTTTCGGCGGGTGATGATGCGGTCTCCGATGCCAGCGAGGCTGCCGTCAGCCAGCTCGATGCTGCGGTCCATGGTGACGCTTCCTTCTACCACGCGCTGGTCGTGGGCCATCTGATTGAGCGTGGCCACGGTGTTGTTCGTGCCGGCCATCATCAGCGACGTTTGGCCGTGGTTTTGGTCTGCTTCCCATGCTTCAACGACGCGAGTCAAGACGTGGGCGTTGGTGCCGCCGTGGACACGGTTGTTGGCCAGGTGCCAGTCGACGTCGCCCTCTTCTCGGAGCCGGAGCGACGCGGCGGCTTCGTTCTCGTCGACGAATCGGTGGACCTGGTCCAGGCGAACGGCGCCGACCTCGGCGGCGAGCATCCTGAGTGATCCGCCGGCGCCGATCGCTTGGAGCTGGCGGTCGTCTCCAATGAGGCGGACGAACGCGCCGGCGCGGGTGGCTCGTTCGGTGATCGCGGCGAGATCTCGGGCCGACGCCATGCCAGCTTCATCGACGAGGATCACGTCGCCAGCGTTGATGGCGCGGGTGCCGTTGCCGGTATCGAGGAGCCACTTGGCGATGGTGGTTGACGTCATCGACGTGGCCTGCTGGAGCTGCTCGGCGGCAGCGGCAGACACGGTGATTCCGTGGACCGAAACGCCCGCGTTACTGGTGGCAGCGATCGCCAGCTTCATCGCGGTGGTCTTGCCGGTGCCGGCCGGACCAATGCCCACGGTCACGATGCTCTCGGAGCACGCGACCTGGTGTGCCAAGTCGATCTGTCCCTGATTCAGCGGCCCATCGTGATAGGCCAGCGCGGCCTCGAAATGCGCCTGGGAGACGGCGGGAAGGGCCACGTCCTGAGCGGCGTTGAGGAGCAGGTCTTCGGCTTCCAGCACTGCGGTCGAGGTGTATAGCTCGGCGGCTGGAGGCTGGTAGATCGAGCTGCCGTCGTCGTTGATCAGGTCATCATGGTGGGGCAGATTCAGCCGTGGTGTGATGGAGAAGCTGGCGTGGGTCAATGCCTCGTGAGTGATCGCCTGGAGGGTCAGATCATCCACGATCCCGGGCTGTGCAGCGGCCCAGATGTTGAGCCGGGTTTCGATGTGATTGCGGGTCCAGGTCGACTGTTTCGCGGAGACTTCGTCGACCAGTTGTCCGGCGATCTCGGTGATGTTGATCGGCGGTGGAGTCACCAGCTGATAGGCGTCCGGGTGCTTCATTGCCCACTCGATCTGGGTGCGCAAACTGTCGGCAGATCGGCCCATGATCTGGTTCCACCGCTGGCGAAGATCGTCGCGGGTGACTGCCTGGGACTTCGGTGTTCTGGTGTCCAAAGTGGCCTGTTGCTTGAGGGCCAGGAGTTCCTTGGTTCCGGGTTGACGGCCATGCTGGTTGACGTAGTCTGCGACGAGTTCTGCGGTGCGTTGGGCGATGGCGATGCTGCGCGAGGAGAACATGTCCAGGTGCTTGTCGGTCACCATCCGCAGTTCCATTCCGCGATGGGAACCCGAGGGCGAGACGCGCTGGCGAAGATCGAAGCCGAGCGATTTCAGTTCATCTGCGAGGTGCTTGTTGTACACAGATGAGGCGTTCATGGTGGCCCGGTAGAGGCTCTGCCCGTCGATGGTGAGCCAGCGGGTGGAGCCGTCGGCTTCAGTGATCTGGACGCGGTTTGCGATGACGACGTGGTCGTGGAGCTGGGGGTCACCTTCGCGGGATTCCCAGTGCCTGAATCGTGTGGCCAGGAGACCGCTGGTGGTGCGGTAAGCCATGCCGTTGGTGCCGGTTCTAGCCCGGACGACTTCGGTCTCAAGGAACTCGACGGTGCGCTCGATGGCGCGCTGGTGGGCAGCCTCAAGCGCCGTTGCTTGGGGCTCGTGTGCGATGGCCCAGGCGACGGACACGGACTTGGGAGCAGAGAAGGTGAGGTCGAATCCGGAGACCGCGTTTTGTCCCTTGGTCAGCTCGGTTGCGAGGAACCTTGCGACCTCGTGCGGTGCGCCGGCGCGGCCATTTCGGTCGCGGAACATGATGCCTGCTTGGCGCATCCTGACGGCGATCCGTTCGTCTGGGGTGAGGTCTCGACCCAGTTCGGTTTCGCGCGCAACGGTGGCGTTCTTGATGGCGGTTGCGAGTTCACTATCGGGGGTCTGGTAGCCGTAGAACTTGCGGCCCAGTAGCACGGCTTTGAGTGCCTGTGTGGCGCTCATTCCGGTGCTCATGTGGTGTGCGACCAGGACGTCGGCGTTGGGGTGGAGGCCTTCGCCAAAGAGGGCCTTCATCTGTGCTTCGCTGACGGATCCATCGATCCCGAGGCTGGCTGCTCCGCCGCCCAACCACTGGCCTTCAGGTGTTCCCGTTTCGAGGTAGTAGTCGCCTAGTTCCTGGTTCTTGCCGATGTGGTGATCGGCGCTGACTGTGACGGAGGTGTAGTAGGCGTAGCCGTCTCCAGCGCTGAGCTTGGAGATCGTCATCACGGGGCTGAGTATAGGCCGAACTGGAGGGCACATTTCACCGAGTGGTTAGAAATGCAAGTAGTGTGACACTGATGGGCCTCCGATTGCGGAGGTTTCCACTTGTGGCCCATGAGTGTCTCGACCAACGGTCGATCTCATTTCGTCCATGCTCCGAAGGGCAGGGTGGACGAAACCTGGGAATCGCCACACCGTCTAGGTGTGTCCTTCGCGCGGGTGCGGTGCTGTCCATCGGTGTGTGCGGGGCGTAGAGCCGTGCACGCTGTGGGCGGGGCTGTGGCCGCTGAGGGTTGTCCATTCATGTGTGCAGGTTGCGCGTCTCACTTTCTGGCGAAGCTGTGCACATGTGGGCAACCCGAACGCCCCTCCGGGCCTGTGGCCCGGCCGCGCGGCTAGACTGTCCGCACCCCCCCCCAGCGTGAGGAGCGCCATGGCACGCACGGCATTGACCAGAACTGAAGCTCGAAAGCGTGCGCGTGAGCGCTCCGCTGCCTTCCGGGAACGTGAGCATCGGCTCGTCGGTCTCGTCGCAGATTGGGAAGTCGCCCAGGACGCGCTGCACAACAGCTACGCGGCAATGTATGAGGCGGGGCTCACGCGCAGCGAGATTGCTCAGCGAACTGGTCAGACAGTGGGTCGCGTGCCCAAGCTCGACGAACTTGTTGAGACCGTCGATGACGATGCGTCGGAAGTGAGCAGCGATGACGTCAACGGAACGCCTGACGACGCTGCTGAACGCGGCGAGTGACGACGCGATCGTCGAGCGCTACTTCGCGAAGATCTCGCGTGCAGGTTCGGCGTCGTGTTGGCTATGGACTGGCGCGATCTCTGGCAAGGGCCATGGCCGTTTCTGGATCGGTGGCGGAGTAGTCGTTGTGGCGCATCGTTTCGGGTGGCTGATCAACGCCGGCAGCGACGTCCAGGAGATGCCCGAAGTCGTCAGCCATTCCTGCGACAACCCTCTGTGCCAGAACCCGGGACATCTCCATGCCTCGACGTTCAGCTCGAACCGCATTGAGTACCTTCAACGCCGCGGCACACCACGGTCCCCGCTGCGAGACAAACGCGGCGCCCGCGGACGTGCCCGCGAGCTACGCGACGCGGCAAAGTCGAAGCGCAGCATCGCAGAGGCCGTCGACGCTGGGCTCACCGAACTTGATCGGTATCAGATCACGCTGTGGTGAGCCGGCGTGGGAGGCGTGACGCGGTGGCAACGATGCGTGTTGTTGTGGGTGTTAGCGGGTCAGGTGGTGGGCCGGTTTCGCCATGCCGATAGCTGCACCGGGGGTGCCAGGAGTTCGGTGTCGGTCCAGCGTTCCAGGAGTGATGTCGGCAAGCCTGTGAGGTCCTCGGCCGAGCGGGACGGTTTCGTGGTGGCTCGGGTGAGGGCCTGTCCGAACAGCAACGGCCGTTCCTCAGCGACATGCACTGGCTCGTTGTTGCGCCACCCTCGAGAGGAGAGTTGGATGTGCAGGCTTCGTGCTCGATCGGCGCTGATGATGTTGGCGCGTTTCGCGGCCATGATGATGGCTCCGACACTGATTCCGTACTCGGCTTTGATCGGTAGGTAGCCGTGGAGATTCAGTGTGTCTGTCACGCGTTGGTGGAGGACTTCGGTCGGCAGCAGCAGGGCGCCGGCGAAAGCGTGAGCTCGTTTCTCTTGTGGGGACCTGGTGCTGGTTGACGGGCCGGTGGTTCCTTGGTCCCAGAGCAGGTGCGCCAACTCGTGAGCCAGAGTGAATCGGGCAGCGTCACCTCGTCCGGTGGTGGGTAGCGCGATGAGGGGTCGAGTCACGTCCGGGTGGGGAATCGAGATCCCAGAGTGGGTCGGTGCCTCCCCCGTCGAGGGGGCGTCGAGTGCGGTGACGACGCCGATGCCGAGCCGCTCCAGGAAGCGGACCATGTTGAGAATGGGCGCATCGGAGGCAACCCCGCCGAGACGTCGCAGCGCGCTGGCCGCGTCGTCGATTGCGGTCGAGTCGGTCACCTCGGCCGGTGCGTGGAACTCGTGGTATCCCGATGCTTGCGAGACCGCAGAGAATGCTCGTGCGGCCTCTCGGTAGAGACGCACGATCCTGCGTTCATCGGAGACCTTCGCGGCGCTGCTCTTGCGGAAGGTCGCGACGCTGATCTCCAACACCGTGGGCGGAACGAGGAAGAAGCTTGGCGGAACTCGGTACGTGTCGGCGGCGTGCGCCATGAGTTCGGCCGGGAGGGGGCGCTCCGCCTTCTCGATCTGAGACAGTGAGGGCTGACTGATTCCCAGCGTGCTGGCCATCTGGGTTTGGGTGATGCTGTGGAGCTCTCGCAGCGCCAGCAGCCGGCGTCCGTTGGGGATGCTCACTGGCCCAAGTCCTCGTCGCTGTCGATGTGCACGGCGAAGAAATCCTCCTCGTCGTCGTGTGCCTCGAAGCGGAGATCCTCGAACATGGTGCCACCTCGTGGGATCTCGATGTCGAGGTCGCATGGCACTCGGTGGCCGAACCGTCCAGGGCTGATGGGGTGTGCCACCCGAAGGGTGAACCCCTCTGTCCGGGCCTCGGCATCGAGGTAGTCCCAGAGCAGAAGGAAGGTGTGACGCTGGGCGGCGGTTGGCCACAGCTCGGGCAGCGGATCCTGGCGCCATGCGGCACGACGCGCGGCGCCCAGACCGGCGTGGGGAACTCGACCGGGTTGTAGCGGGTTTCCCTTCAGGAAGCGCAGGTCCATCACTCCCGGTTTGCGGATGATCAACTGGCCCATTCGGTTGGTGTCGCCGGCCAGGGTCCACCCTTCAGCGAGCGGTGCGGACTCCAGCTCCACGCGGGTCCACGCTCGCACCATCATCGATCGGGCACTGTTGAACCGCGAGCCCAGCCCACGGCAACGTTCCTCCGCGATCGCGATCGCGGAAGCTATTGCCTCATCCAGGACTCCGGTCACTGGCCCCAGCTGCGCCAGCACCTCCGCCAGAGTTACATCACCTGTCATATTCTCCTCCAAACGCCTCACCGTCAATAATATACCCATCAATGTTACATCTGTGGGTTTCAAGAATGGTCGTGTCTGAACTGAGGGTGTTAGCCGGCGACTGTCTGCGTCTAGGGAGTGGACATGGTCCGTAACGCGGGCTGTCTCGTCGTGGTGGTTTCGTGACGGGTCAAGCGAGGCGGATTGGGAGGCGTGGGGGTGCGCTGGGTAGGGTTCCGCCGTTGGTGTCGCGGGCGGTGGCCACGGCGACGCTGAGGGCGTTGTGGCACCAGCCGCTGCGGGTGAGGAAGATGCCGGCGGCCGCGTCGGCGGCCATGGCGTCGCTGATGGCGTCAGCGACGATGTTGGCGATGGTGAAGCTGCGCGGTGAGTTTCCCTTGGGGCCGCTGCCGTTCAGCTCGGATCGCTGGGCTGGGGTGAGGTGTGCGTGCCGCTCGAGGGCGGCACCGACCCATGAGGGCAGGGTGTCATGCTGGCGGTTGTTCTGCCAGTCTGCGAGGAACGCGGCCTTGACGTCGTTGTACTCGGCTTGGGTCATCGACACGCTCAGTGTGGTGGTGTCGGTGGTGGTGGTGCGAGCTCGTCGTTCGGGGCGTTGTGTGGACTCGGGGTGCGGGTCGCGGATGATGGCATCTCGGTTGCGGTCGGCCAGGGTGCGGCGGCGGGGCTGGCTGGTCATGTCACTGCTCCTGGGCGTTGATGATGGTGGCGAGGGCGGCGGCGTAGTCGGTGGCGATCCCGGAACCCGGTGCGTAGCGGCTGACGGGTAGGCCGGCGGTGTAGGCGTCGCGGGCGGCGACTGCTTCCCTGATGGGGGTGGTGACTCGGCCGGGCCATTGCTGCGTGAGCTGGTCGACGACGTCGCGGTCGAGGAGCCGGCGGGCGTCGTAGCGGGTGGGGATGATCCAGTGGATCTTCTGCCCCCGACGGAGCCTGGGGGCGATCCTGTGCTCGATGACGTCTTGGAGTCGGGTGAGCTGGTCATAGGCCTCGGTCTCGCACGCCACGGCCGCGATCACCTGGTCAGCGGCAGCGAGCGCGGCGAGCGTGACCAGGCCGAGCGCTGGCGGGGTGTCGATGACGACGTCGTCCCAGTCGTGGAGGTCGGGCAGGTAGTCACGAAGCGCCGTGATGACCTCGGGTCGCTGATCCAGGTCGGCCAGATCGTGGGTGCCGGCCAGCACCCACGCGCCGTCGACGCTGGGGGCCGGCACGGCAGCCTGCTCGGCGGTGGCGCTGCCGAGCAGAACCTCCGACGCGACTGCCTCGACCGGTGAGGAGTCGGTGAGTCCCATGCGGGTGGTGAGGTTGCCCTGCTGGTCCAGGTCGATCGCGAGGACTCTGCGGCCGCGATCAGCTAGGGCCGCGACGAGGTCGGCGGCGGTGGTGGTCTTCGTGGAGCCACCCTTGGACAGGGCGACGGCGTAGGTCGTCATCGAAAGATCATCCTTACTAGTGGTGTTAGTGAGTGTAGCGGGGCTAGTGTCGACAGCGGTGTGGTGTCAGCCGTTCGGCTGACGCTTCTTCTCGAACTCCCGGCGGGCCTCGACGATGAGGAGGCGGGCGCAGTCTGGGCAGTACCAGTGGGCAAGGCTCGGGCGGCGCTTCGGGTCGTCGGGGCGGAGCAGCTTGCGGATCATCTCGCTGATCTCGGTGCAGGGTCGCCAGCCGCGCTCCTGCGCGGCGCCTGCTGCGGTCTGCTTGTCGCCCTTGGCGATCCAGGTGCGGGGGGGCGTATCCCCGGCAGGCGGCTCGTCGGCAGGTGAACTGCCACGCGATGGGTTCCATGTGAGTACTCCTAGTGGTCTGAGTGAGGGTGGTGGGGTGAGCGGTTGTGCTTAGGGGGCCATTGTGTCGTCGAGGTCTGACATTTCTGGGGGGTTGGCGATGATGTGGGCGTAGTCGGGTTCGCTGGCGAGGGTGTTAGTGAGGTGGGCGATCGCGGCGGCGGCGGAGGCGATCTCCTGATCGCGAGCGGATGCGGGGAGCTGGTGGATGAGTCGGCCAGCGGCGGCAGCGATCGCGTAGCGCTTGTGGAGGTTGTCGGTGTCGATGTTGGGGTCGGTGAGCATGTCGCGGATGAGGGTGGAGGCCAGCGACGGGGCGATGCTGGGCAGTTGCAGGGCGATGGTGAGGCTGCCTGGGTCGTGCTCGAAGGCTTCGGCGGGGTCCTTCGGGGTTTGCTGGTCGAGGTGCGAGCTGAGGATCAGCTCGCGCGGGTCCAGCCCGTGGGCGGTGTAGGTGGCGAAGTCGCGTGCTGCGGCTGCCCGTCCGGCTGCGTCGGCGTCAGTGGCTGCCAGGACGATTCGGCTGGCGGGGGCGGCGGCGGTGATGAGCGCGGCCTGGTCATCGGTTAGGGCGGTTCCCATCGGGGCAAGTCCGACGGCGGAGCCCTGCCCTGCCAGGGTGATGGCGACGGCGTCCATGGGCCCCTCGACTCGGACCGGGGTGGCTCCGCGGTTCAGTGCGGCGCGTCCTTCGTCGAGGCCGAACAGGAGCTGGCCCTTGTCGAAGATGGTGGTGGTGGGGCTGTTGATGTACTTGGGGGTGCCGGCGGGGGCGCCGGGGGCGCAGCGGGCGGAGAACCCGACGATGAGACCGGCGCTGTTGGTGACGGCGAAGGTCACGCGGTCGCGGAAGATGTCGATAAGGGTGCCGCGCTTGCTCACGGTGGCGAGCCCTGCGGCGACGAGGTCGGCGTCGGCGGCGTTGAGGGTGGCGCGAAGGTGGTCGACGAGGGTGGTCCAACCTGCCGGGGCGTAGCCGATGGTGTAGCCGGCGGTGTCGATAACCGGGCCGAAGCGTGCGTGCATGTAGCGCTGGGCTCCCGAGCCGGTGTACTGCCCGGTGTAGAAATCGGCAGCCGCCTGGACGAGGCGCTGAAGGTGGGCATCCTCGGCGGACAGTGCCGGTGCTGTGGTGACCGTGGCGGTCATCGCGGCGCGGAGGATCTCCAGCGTCTCGTTCGGGCTGGCGTCCGGGGCGATCCGGGTGAGGAGCGCTGACGCGGTGTCCTCAGCGGTGACCAGCTGCTCGACGGCGGTCTTGAGCTCGGCCCACAGCGGTGAGCCGGTCAGGATGCCGATCTCACGGGCGGGCATGGTGTCGAGGAGGGCCTCGTCGAGCGTGCGGGTCATGGGTCTGGGTTCCTTGCTTGGGAGTCTACGGCTTAGGCGCCGGCCGGGGTGTGGCCGAGGAGTAGATCGGCGGCTGCCTGGGGGATCGAGGTGAACTCCTCGTCATCGTCGCCAAGGATGAGGACGTCTCCGACGAGCGGGCCGGTGGGGTGGCCGAACAGGAGAGTGGCCGGCATGTTGACCCCCCGGCGACCGGTGATCCGTCCCCACTCGTCGACCACGACGACCAGACCGGCCTCCTCGGCAACGTCGCTGTAGACGGTCTCGATGTAGTCGGCGCCGATCGCCGCAGCGATGGTGCGCCAGTGGTTCTCGACCTCGACGAGAGTGGGAGTGCCCTGATCAGGGATGAGAAGGCCGGTGATGGTGGCGGTGTTGCTCATGGTGAGTTCTCCTAGCGGGGTGAGTGGTGTGAGTGGGTTAGGCGGTGACGCGGCGGATGGCGTCGTCGATGAGTCGCTGCTGGTTGCGGCTGGAGGCCAGGGTGGTGATCTGGTCGGACCACCAGGACAGGTAGCGGTCGCTGAAGCGGTCGCCGTCCTTGGTGACGAGGATGGTGCCCTTGGGTCCGGTGATGTTGACGCCGGAGTTGCCCAGGTCGTTGGTGTAGCTGGTGACGGTCACGGTATCGAGGGCCATGGTGAGTGCTCCTAGTGGTGCGTGTGGGCTTGGCTGGTCCCGCCTTTGTTTTTGCCCTTCTGGGCGATGGGAATCCTGGACGGGAGCGGGGTTGCTGTCCGCCCCCGGAGCCCGGGGACCGGAGCGAAATCGTCGGCGGAGTATGCGAGCTTGCGAGCGCGTCGGTGATTTCGTGAGGACCGGTAGGGAGCGCGGAGCGCTGGGGGTGGCGGCGTTCTCGCGGACGGCCACGATGGAGACGCCAGAAGGGAAAAATTGGGTTGACACGTAGTGTCTGGGGTCGCGCCGTAGGCGTGTCGTTGTGGCACGCGGAGCGTGCTGCCGGCCCTGTGGGCCAGTGGTCTGCCGGCGCCGTAGGCGTCGACGTTTCGGGGTTCTGGGGTGTGCGAGGGGATTGGTTCCCCTCGCCCGGGCCCCGTCGGGGCCCGGAGCGTTGGGTGTCGTTCGGCTACATGGTCTCGGCCGCGATGTCGTAGCCCTTCCATGGGCTGCGTCCGGCCACCGCGCGGCTCGCGGATGGATGTTCGCGGGCGGTGACGATCGGTGCGCCGTCGAACTGCCATTGGGCCGGGTAGTGTTCCTGAGCCCACGCGGTGACGTTCTTCGTCTTGGCGGGGACGGCGGGCAGGTCGCGCCATCCGGGCATCGCGTGGTCGTGCCACGCGATCACCACCTCGCTTTCGGCTCCGATGCGGTGCCATTGGCACTGTTCGCAGATCGCCTGATACATGAGCTTTCCGGGCAGCGGTGCGGCGGTGTGGTCGTGGTCATCCTCGTCGCAGCGGGTATCTGCGGACAGGACCACGAGGCTGTGGCCGGACTCCAGATTGACGTCACGCACTGTGAAGAGCGGGTTCCACGTGTGCCACATGTGGCTGCGCGGGATGCAACCGAAGTGGCCGTGCTCCGCGATGTAGCGGTCCCACGCGGCTTCCAGCTCCGTCACCGGGTAGTAGTCGGTGGTGTAGGCGAGCGGCGCGCCGTGCCAGGGGGTCTCAGCGACCTCCTGGCGGCGCAGCTCGTCGAGGTCGAACAGGCAGTCTTGATCCAGCATGGTCCTAGCTCTCGTCGTCTCGGATGCGGATGTGGGTGACCTTCGGCAGCGCAGCTGCGAGAGTGAGGATCCACTCGTAGGCGGCGCGGGTGCCCTCGATGTGGATGACCGCGTCGCTGGGCGTGTCGTTCTCGACGACGTCGGCCAGCATGTCGAGCCACTTGGCGAACCGCTCGCCGCTGTGGTCGCTGGTGAGGCTCTCGTGGACGGTGAGGTGGGGGCTGCTCCAGATGGCGTCGCCCTTCGGGGTGAGCGCTGCGCAGACGATTTCGGCCATGATCGGGTCGCCTTCGAGTGGTGAGTGTCAGTGGGTGGGGAACTTCGGGACGGGGGCGATCTCGAAGATGTCGCCCTCGACGTAGTTGAGCATCTGGCCGGTGGCTGGGTGGGTCGCGGTGTAGTGGTAATCACCGTCGATCCAGTCGATGTTCCATCCGGCGTCCATGAGCGCGTCGACGAGCTGATCGTCGCCGCCGGACCCGGCGAAGAAGGCGATGGTGCCGCCTGCGGCGAGCTGAGGGTCGCTGCCGAGGATGCGGCCGACTTCCGCGACGGTGGTGGGGCGCTGGGTACGGATCAGATCGAGCTGGGCGGCGATCGCGGCCCAAAAGGTGGAGAGCATGCGGGTGGGTCCTTTCAGTGAGCGGCGCGGTAGTAGGAGAGGCCTGCGGGGGTGACGGCGTGCACCTGGCCCTGGGTGCGGCCGTAGGAGTCGGCCGGCAGGGCGTTGAAAGCCGCCTCGGCCTTGTCCTTGGTGGTGTAGAGGTTGGCCCCGTGGCCGGGGGTTCCCGGGTCGATGTTCGGGTGGCCTTGGTTGAGGGCGGCGCCGAACACCGTCACCCACTCCGAGCCGGTTTCGCGGCGACCGATGGCCCAATACGTCGCGTTCTTCATGGTGAGTGCTCCTAGTGGTGTGTGTGGGGCTTGGCTGGTCCCGCCTTTGTTTTTGCCCTTCTGGGCGATCGTGGATCTTGGGCGGGAGCGGGGTTGCTGTCCGCCCCCCGGTAGCCCGGGGACCGGAGCGAAATCGTCGGCGGAATAAGCGAGCTTGCGAGCGCGTCGGTGATTTCGTGAGGACCGGTAGGGAGCGCGGAGCGCTGGGGGTGGCGGCGTTCTCGCGGACGGCCACGATGGAGACGCCAGAAGGGAGAAAATGGGTTGACACGTAGTGTCTGGGGTCGCGCCGTAGGCGTGTCGTTGTGGCACGCGGAGCGTGCTGCCGGCCCTGTGGGCCAGTGGTCTGCCGGCGCCGTAGGCGTCGACGTTTCGGGGTTCTGGGGTGTGCGAGGGGATTGGTTCCCCTCGCCCCGTGGGGGCCGGCTCGATGCCGGCCCCGGGGAGGCTGTGGCTACGGTCGCCACGTCTTCGGGTCGATCCCTCGGGTCAGGATGGCGTCAAGGATGGGCACCAGCTCGTGGTCCGGGTCGACGTTGCGCAGCTGCTCGTGGGACTCGGTGAGGGCCGCGCCACCTCCGCTGAGCCACGCTGCCCACGCCATGATGGCCACGGCGTCACCCTCGGCCTCGTCGAGGGCGTTGCGGCGGATCTCGATGAGGCGCGGCAGCCACTGGCTGGCCTCGTCACGGGTCATCGTGTCGATGAGGGCGCCAATGTGCTCGTGCACGCCAGCCACGGCCTGAAGGGCCTCCGCCATCGTCAGCGCCGACACCCTCGCCAGCAGATTGCGGGTGAACTCGTAGCGCGCCTCGCTGGTGGGGTGCTGCTCCTGGAGCTCTGCGAGCGCGTCGGGCTCCTCGTCGGCTAGTGCGCTGCGGTCGGCTGCCGGGCGCATGGCGGCGACGACGTCGTCGCGGCTCTGGTGGATCGTGTGATCCTCGTACAGTGCGCTGAGCACTGGGGTGCTGGACCGGAGATCGACGGGCTGCGCGTCGTAGATGCTGCCGTCGTCGGCGGCGTGCCATGCGGTGGCCGCGTCCGTGACGAGGAAGTGAAGCATGTCCACCTCGAAGTGTGCGACGAACGCTGCGACCTTCCTCGCGATGGCGTGGGGGTCCTGCTCGGTGTAGACCAGCACGATGATCTCGGTGACGTCGTTGGTGTGGATGGCGTCGACCAGCTGGTTCGGGGTTGTATCCATCTCGGACAGGTCGAGACGTCCGCAGAACAGCGGGTTGTTACCGCGCATGGCCATGACGACCACGGACTCGCTCGGGTAGAACCCGTACATGGTGACGGTGGTGGCAAGCAGGTCGTCGACGGTGCTGATGCTCATGGTCTTCTTGTTCATGGTGAGTGCTCCTAGCGGCGTGTGGGGGGCTTGGCTGGTCCCGCCTTTGTTTTTGCCCTTCTGGGCGATGGGAATCCTGGACGGGAGCGGGGTTGCTGTCCGCCCCCCGGAGCCCGGGGACCGGAGCGAAATCGTCGGCGGAATAAGCGAGCTTGCGAGCGCGTCGGTGATTTCGTGAGGACCGGTAGGGAGCGCGTAGCGCTGGTGGTGGCGGCGTTCTCGCGGACGGCCACGATGGAAACGCCAGAAGGGAAAAATTGGGTTGACACGTAGTGTCTGGGGTCGCGCCGTCAGGCGTGTCGTTGTGGCACGCGGAGCGTGCTGCCGACCTTTCCCCCGGTGTGGCACGAGCTGCACGGTGCCTCGGTTCTTAGGCGGCGATGTCGTGGCGCGGGCGACAGGTGGGAGTGGCTGCTGGCCGATCGGACAGTTTCCTGATCGAAGACCGTCCGGTCGGACACGCTATCCCGGTAGGCAGTCCTCTCTCCCGGAGCGTTCAGTAGCGTGAGGCGGGACACAAGCAGATCGTTGGGCGTCACGGATGGAACTGCCGTTTGCGGGCGAGTCTCATCCGCACGTCGGAGTGGGCCGTGATGTGCTGCCGTAGCTGGGGGCAGGGTCTCGGACGTGAGTTTGTGTCGGTAGGTTGGCGGCAGATCATGCCCGTAAAGCTTGAGGGGACCCTGATGCAACTCCGTTTTCGATTGGCGACGGCCCTGTTGATTACTACGTTCGCTGCGTGGCCTGGCAGCGCGGCGGCGGCCTCGCCGACGCACGGGATGCCGACGGTGGAGCAAGCTGCGGTGCAGACCGTGGCAGCAGGGGCCTGCCCGTGGCTGATGCGGCTGCTGGGCATCTGTGACCGGGGCGCATGACGCAGTTGGTGAGCAAAGAGGTGATTTCTGAATCGCGTGCTCCTGCTCTGACGAGATGGGAGATGTGGGTCTTCCCAGCGGTGGCGGTGTTCCTAGCCTTGGCCGTGTTGTATTACGGCGCAATTGATGGGCTGCGTCTTGGCGCGATGGCCGTCTCGGTAGCGGCGGTGATGGCTGGTGGGGTCGCGCCTTGGTGGCCGCGGGCATCGGCTGTGGCTGCGGTGGTATTGGCCAGTATGGCTGTGGTGCTGATGCCAGACCAGTACACAGGGGCGCTGAGCGGCTTGTTATTGCCTTTGGTGGCATGCATGACCGCTGGGCATGTGTGGTTCAGCGCAGCATTGGCGCTGTGGGTGCTGTCTCTCCACAGTGTCGACTACTGGAACTCGGTGTCGTCGCCGACGCTGGCCGGCTTCATCCCATCGATCGTGCTGGAGCTTGCTCTGGTGGCCTGTGCAGTGCTCATCGGGTACGCACTGCGGGCTGGACGCCGACGCCGGGAGCAGGAGAGTTCGGAGGCAATCGTCTCGCTCCGGAGGGAGATCTCCCGCGAGTTGCATGACACGGTCGCTTACGAGTTGTCGGTGGCGGCGCTGAGAGCGGATATCTGCCAGGAACAGGGCCAGGCCAGCAGTGAGGACTTGGAGATCATCGCGGGGCAGTGCCGGCGGGCGATCGCGGATATGCGCAGCATCGTGCGGCTGCTGCGGGCCGAGGATCCCCATCACCCCCGCAATCTCGTGGTGCCGACTCAGGCGCTTATCAAACAACGCTCGGAGGCCCTGAAGGAGGCAGGTTTCCAGTGGGCCCAGCACGTGGACTTCGAGTTCGACCAGTTGCCTCGGCCTGTCAATGAGACGCTGTCGAGGATCCTGGTCGAGGTGTTCAACAACATCGAGCGCCATGCCGCACCCGGGCAGTGCTCACTGATTGCGTCGTGGACCGGGCCGCAGGTGGAGGTGTCAATCACCAACCCCTACCGGGCCAACGATGCTGCCACATCTGACCGCCCCAGGTTCGGGATCCTCGGTATGAGCGAACGGGCTACGGCGGCTGGTGGATTGCTGACGGCCACCGCTCATGCGCAGTGGTGGATGGTTCGCTTGTCTCTGCCCGCCGCACAGGTGAGGACCGCATGAGGCTCGTGAAACAAGAGCCCGTCAGCGTGGTCTTGGCCGACGATGACCTGTTCGTCCGGGAGACCCTCGGGTCCCTGATCGCTGCCCAGGAGGGATTTCATCTCGCAGGTACCGCTGCAGATGGCGAGGAAGCATTGGAGCTCATCGCCTCGTCACCGCCTCGGGTGGCGTTGGTCGACATCCAGATGCCTGTCTTGGACGGATTGCAGGTCTTGGCCAGGGCCGTCGTTCTCAGCCCTGAGACCCGTGTGTTGATGCTGACTTCGTTCGATGACAACGTGACCATTCGCACCGCCTTGAGCCGCGGCGCCCACGGCTACCTTCTCAAGAGTGCGCGTCCTCGCGCCATTCTCGATGCCATCCGTGCAACTGCGACCGGATCCAGTGTGGTGTCGCCGGAGATCCTCGAGACCTTGGCACCCGAAGGTAGCCCTCTTCCTGAGTCAGTGGATCTCACTGAAGCGGAACTTGATGCGCTGCGGCTCTTGGTCCTGGGCAAGTCCAATGCCGAGATCGCCGCCGACCTCTACTTGTCGGAGTCATCAGTCAAGGCGCGCCTGGCAAGCGCCGCGGCGAAGCTCAACACCCACTCCCGGGTGTCAACCGCAGTGCGCTGCATCCAGATGGGCTTGGTCTGACTGATGCCGCGCATCGACCAAGCGACCGAAACTCGAGAGACCAGAGGCCAGAAATGGACGTGATCGTAAAGCTCTTCGTTGTGACTATTGTCGGTTGCGCGGTGGCTCTCTTCGACGTGCTGCCGCTTTGGCGGGTGGGTGTTGCCGGGGCATTGCTGGCGGTGGTGATCGTTGGTGTCTCCATGGTCCAACGCACCGGGGCTCGGCCGACGCTGGCCTATCACTGCGCGACATCGATTGCAGTGTTTGCCACGATCAGCGCCTCGATGATCGGCCACCCGGCCTTTCCGCAGATGACGGGCATGGCTCTCGTCGCGGCCGTGGCCAGCATCGCGATGCGTCAATGGATCCACACACCGGCGACGAATCCGGAGCTGCCCGCCGATGACATTGACTGAGCTTGCCCGGGCAGAAGGTATCCATCAAAGAGAATGGTGAGATCGAAGGGAGATGACCAGGAAGAACGAGGCGCACTGGCAGCATTTTGAGGAGATGGCTCAAGCCCCGGAGCTGCGGGTCATCGGGATTATGCCTCAGGTCCCTCCCGGTGATCTGAGTGCTGACTTCATCGACCATATGGAAGTCGCCCGCAATGATGACTATGCGGGGAGGTTTTCCTTCGTGCTGCTGGCGATGATGCATTTCTTTCCTCGGTGTGTGGTCTACGTCGAGGCCGACCGGAGGAAGGACTACAGGATGTTTCGCGGTGCCAGGCCCAAACGGGATGTGGGTGGATTCCCTCCTGAGAAGCTGGAGGCCTACATCCGTGCCACAATGCAGGGCGGTACCGTCGGTATGTTCTTCTACTTCACCGATCCAGATGTCTGGATCCGCCTCGAAGGCCGCTTCGACATGACATCCTCGGCGAGGACCCGCAATTCGATGCGCTGCTCAGTAAGGTGGTCGCCTCCCAAGGGCTCTTCTTGCATCGGGCCAACGATCTCTTCCAACGCGTCATCGCCGAGCTATTGAGGATCAGCTGGGCCCGCCCGAAGGATGCAGCGGTATCGGCGCGTGATCAGTCAACGGTATGGGGACGAGCTTCAGCCTCGGTGCAGTTGGGCCTTCAGCCGGCACATGATCAACCTCGTCGAGACGTTGCTGTTGAACAATGCCTCGACGAGGTTGATTGGCTTGGTTGAGTGTCAGGCTCGGCTGAGGTCCTCTATGGCTTGGGTGATGGACACGCCGGGGTGTTTGTCCCGGTGCCGGCGGATCTCAGATGGGGAGGGGACGCCATTGAGGCCCAACTGAAACTCCTTGGCGGGTGTCGCTCCGAAGAAGAAGATCATCATTGACACCAATGCCAGACCGCTTGCTGCGAGGAACTGCCCATCTCCGGCGAAGAGTGCAGAACTCACTAAGAAGAGAAAACCTGCACCTAGTTCGATGGATTTGATCATTGTCATTGGCTCCTTCCGAGAGTCAGCTGAAGCACTGAGTCTTGATCGCGGTGATTCCGAAGAGCTCACCTGCCAGTCCTGCGAGGGCGCCTCCTGCGGCCTTCATCTTCTCATAGGAGAAACTTGCGCCCCACATGACCTTGACCGCCTCAGTGACGCCTCCGAGGCTCTTGATCAGCTTCTTGATCTTCAGAATCTTGGCAGCAGCGAACAAGTTGGAGGCGAGGAATGCTGCGATGGCTCCAGTGCAGCCGAGGATGCTTGCGCGCGGCACCACCAAGTTGTTGGCCACCCAGTCGTGCGTGGCGACGTCCCCAGCTTCCAGTACGGAGGTGGGAATCTGATCGATGAGTTCCAGGGCGCTCATGAGGTCGGCTGCGGTGGTCGTGAGCCTGGGATTGAGTGCGGGTTCCGCCGTGGCAACCTGGGCAGAGGCATAGGAAGGGGTCGGGGTCGTTTCCGCTGCATTCGCCGGGGTGCACAACCCTGCTCCGCCGATCGCCACTGCGAGGATCGTCATCGAGGCCAAGGCGTTCCTGACACGGGGTTGCATTTGATAGCTCCTTCTTCCATGGCTGCGTCATCGGATCTCGATGCGCTTGCACTCCTCATCGTGCCGTCTCCTGGCTCTCCCAACAACGGTCATCTGGCCAGTCTGCGTTGTCTGGTCGGATGGAGTTTCGGCGCCGTGATGGACGGATGGCTGCCGTGCGCGGATGGGGATCCTGGGCTACTTGCGGGCAGCGTCTTGGCTCATTTCCAGAGGGCATGCGGGTCCCCGCTCAGTTACACCGAGAGGACCGTCGACACCGGGCCTCTACTATCCAATCGGTCTGACATTGACCTCCATTTGGGCAGGGCTGGTTCTGTGCTGCTCGTGAGGCCTTTCTTGTCTCGTATGGTCACACCATCGGCTACTACATGAAGAGGTAATCATGACTCGATCACACCCGCGTACGAGACTGGTCGCTGCGGCGCTCACCGCAGCCACTGCGGTGGCAGGATGGGGCTTGACCCCCGCCATTTCCCACGCGACGCCCCAGCCAGCCGCCGTTGTTGCTGCCACCCACCAAGCCTCCACCACGTTCGGCGGTCTGACAGCACCACAGTGGCTCGAGGTGGCCAACACAGCCCGTGCCGCGGGCGATCTCCAAGCCGCCCACGCAGCAGGAGAAGCAGCTGGCCGCGCTGATGGGATTGCATCACGTTCGTGGACTGCGATCGCGAAGAAGGCCATCAAAGCTGCCCTGACTTACGGCCGTCCGTATCTGCCGAAGACGATCCGGCCCTGGGCCGACAAGATCGTGAAGGTCATCGATCAGATGAGCGCCACCACCGAATACGGGATCACGATCTTCCTTGTCAACCAAGGGTTGCCGGTGGATGTCGCCCGAGCAACTGCCCAGTGGATCGTGTTCTTCCTGATCTGATGAGCGCTGATGATCCGGCTCGACACGGCCCCGCGTGGGTACCGCTGCTCCTGGCAGGTGCCGTCCTCGTGGCGGCCCTGCCGATGCTCGCCGGGATCGTTGTGACGGCTGCGGTTCCGTGGTTTGGAACGCTGCGGGTCCCCGTCTGGACGGTGCTGCTGCACGTGTTGTGGATGTACCCGGTGCTGTGGCTCTATTCGTTGGTCGCTGATCCCATCGAGAAGTTCTACGTCACCGCCGCGACGCACAACCCTGGCCGTAACCCGGGCCGGCTCCCGCCAGGGTTCTGGATCGAGCGCTTGGCGGACGTGGCGGCATGGCTCGTGCTGGCGTTGATGTACACCGTGGTGTTCACCGACACCGTGGGTGTGCTCGTTTCATCGCTGCTGACAGCCCTGCTCTACAAGCCCACCCTTGCCCTGCTCGAACGCACAGCACCTCCAGAGAACGACAGCTGACCCGACTGGGCCTGGACATCTGCCGGCAACGAGTTCACTCGGCTTGGCGAGCTGGGCCGGTGCGGAGCCAGGCTCTGATGCGGCCGCGGGCGTTGGTGTAGGGCGATGACGTGTTGAACGAGATCATGCGCCCCATGGTCCACTTGCCGTACCAGGGCTCGCCGTAGAGTTCCTCGTTGGAGTAGCCCTCGGTGAGGGTGAGGATCTCGTTCTTGGCGTCGAGGAGTTGGCCGCGCAGGCCGTCCCATGGTTCGGAGGCGTGTTCGGCGTAGTAGCGCTGTGCGAGCAGGCCCAGTTCGTTCCACTTGATGCCGGGGGCGGGGAATTCATCTGGGAGTCCCTCGGCGCGTCGTCGGTGCCAGGTGAGGACTTGCTGGTTCCAGCCGATCAGGTAGGCGACCAGATCGGCCGGGCTCATCATGGTTCCAGCGGCATGACCAGCCAGCACCGGTTCGCGGGCGGCGTCGGCCGGAACTCGGTCGAGGTCCTTGTCCAACTGCTGGTAGGTCTTCTCGATCGCCGCGATGAGTTCGTCCTTGCTGGCAGGAACAGTCACTGCGGGCCCCTGACGCGAAGACGATGATCATGGTGAGAATGCATGGGGCCTCTCCTTCGGGCACGGGAACTCACCCAAAGGATACGACTCTGTATGGAGGCGGTCTGCAAGGGTGTGCCACGGGGCCACCTCAAACTCCATCCAAGGTCCAACTCTCGCAGCAAGAGCAGGCGGGGCGAAGCTGTTGAGGAGCGATTGTGGTACAGTTTGCAGTGCAGACCCCCCCACACACGTGGATCAGGGGGTCTAGCTGTTTTGTGCGGCGCCTCGTCTGGCCGGCGCCGTACATCCCGCGGGGGGTCAGAGCCTTTCCGGTGTCCGGCGGGGATCTCTGGCAGCTAGATACTGGTGATACCAGTTGGCGGCAAACTCGTTCTTGGGATGAGGATCTGCGACGACGTGTGCACACCACGCAACCAGATCTGCCATCTGGACCAGCTGCGAGTGTGACGAGTCCAGATAGATTGCATCCTCGATCACCCGGCGCTGCCCCAAGCTGAGACCACGATGGGTAGTGCGGTAGATGGAATCACTGCCGTCGCCATCCATGAAGATCAGCGCCAACGAGTCGCTCACAGCCAGTTCTTCCTAGAACGCCGGACCAGAGCGCTGTAGGCGGTATGCCGAGTTTGGGCCACGTCCTCGGGAGCCCCATGTCGGAACACCGCACCAACGGTGAGGCCCTCGGTCGATGCGAGCGTCGAGAGGCACTCGACCGCGACTGCTCGCCCCAGGTCCTTCCAGTACGGCTGGCTGAATCGCACTGGGTTGGTTGGAGTCTCCATCGTTTTGAAACGAGGATGGTCTCATGCCGAAGGACACCACCCCGGGGAAGCCGACCACGCGTCGCTACAGCCCTGAAGAGAAGGCCGCTGCGGTGCGGATGGTCAGGACACTGCGTGCCGAGTTGGGAACCGGGCACGGCACGGTGCAACGCGTCGCGGCCCAGCTCGGTTACGGCACCGAATCGGTGCGTTCCTGGGTTCGCCAAGCTGACATCGATGAGGGCCACGTCGCCGGGGTCAGCACCGGCGATTCGGAGAGGTTGAAGGCGCTTGAGCAGGAAAACCGTGAGCTCAGGCGTGCCAACGAAATCTTGAAGAGGGCAGCGAGTTTCTTCGGGGCGGAGCTCGACCGCCAGCACAAGAAGTAGCCGCGTTCATCGACGCCAACCGCGACGACATCGTCGCGGGACGGCGTTTGGGGGTCGAGCTCATCTGCCGCGTGTTGCAGGTGGCCCCAAGCAGCTACTACGCGATCAAGGGCCGGCAACCCTCGGCACGGGCTCAGCGTGATGAGGTGATGGGCCCAGTCGTGCGGCGGCTGTGGGAGGACAACTACCGCGTCTACGGTGCGCGGAAGATCTGGAAGGCAGCCCGACGTGCAGGTCACGACGTGGGCCGCGACCAGGTCGCCCGACTGATGCGCGCCGCCGGGATCGAAGGCGTGCGGCGAACCAAACGGGTCCGCACCACCAAGCCCGACCCGGGCATGCCGCGGCACCCCGACCTGGTCCGCCGCGACTTCACTGCCACGGCACCGAACCAGCTGTGGGTCACCGACCTGACGTTCGTGCCGACCTGGGCCGGCATCGCCTACGTCTGCTTCATCATCGACGCCTGCTCGAGAATGGTCGTCGGTTGGCGGGTCGCGTCCCACATGCGGACCACGATGGTCCTCGACGCCATCGAAATGGCCCGCTGGTCACGCGGCACTCAGCTCGATGGGCTGCGGTGTCACTCCGATGCCGGGTCCCAGTTCACGTCGATCCGCTACGGCGAGCGCCTCGCTGAGATCGGTGCGGTGCCCTCGATCGGCACCGTCGGCGATTCGTATGACAATGCCCTCGCCGAGACGGTGAACGGCTACTACAAGGCCGAGTTGATCCGCGGCCCGGCCCGTGAAGGACGCCCCTGGAAGACGGTGGAAGACGTCGAACTCGCCACACTGAGCTGGGTCCACTGGCACAACCACCAGCGCTTGCACAGCTATCTGTCCGACGTCCCACCAGCAGAGTTCGAGGAAACGCTCTACGCTACGAAACGGACCGACCAACACCTGGTCGGAATCCAATAGCCCGAGCCTCCATCAGGCCCAGTGCGATTCACACTGATTTGGTGTTGTATCTGTTTGCCATCGAGACGAAACGGTGCCGGTGCCTCGACCCAGCCGTCGACTTCGGCATCACCAAAGGTCAACCACTCCCAGAGGTCAGAAACCCCAGACCCAGAGGTCACAGGTTCAAATCCTGTCCCCGCTACTACCGGAAGACTCCCGGCCAGATATCTGGCCGGGAGTTTTTCTCATGCCCGTGCTGCATCGCCCACGGGCGGCCCGCTCGACCAGTTGGATGTGATGCTCGGCCGCGTCGCTTGACCCCGGCGTCGTTGCAGAGCACCATTGCTGCAACTTGAACGATCCAGGGGGTGAGATGAACAAGCCGACGCTTGCGAGCCTGGCCGCCGAGTTGAACCTGTCACGGCAGACGGTTTCCAATGTCCTCAACTTCCCCGACAGGGTGCGCCCGGAGACCCGGGCGCGGGTCCAGGAGGCCATCGAACGCTCCGGTTACCGCCCCTCGGCGGCGGCCCGCGCGCTGCGCAACCAGCGGGCCATGTCGCTCGGCCTCAGGTTGAGCAATCCCCGCAACGGCATCAGTGGCTCCATCATGGACGCCTTCACCCACTCACTCGTCGAACGGGCCGATCAGAGCGGCTACCGCGTCGTGCTGTTCCCGGCGCGCACCAACGACGAGGAGGTGGACAAGCTCGTCGAACTGCGCCGCACGCTGGCCATCGACGCCTGCATCCTCACCGACACCTGGCTCGACGACCGTCGTCCGGAGCAGCTGAAGGACGCAGGCGTACCTTTCGCGGCCTTCGGCAGACCGTGGGGCGCGCCCGATCACGGGCGCTGGGCTGACGTCGACGGCCGCGCCGGCGCAGCCGAGGCGGCTGCCCACCTGCGGAGCCAGGGGCACGAGCGCATCGGGTACCTGGGCTGGTCCGACGGCTCCCCGGTGGGCAAGGACCGGCGCGCCGGCTGGGCTGAGGCCCTTGGGCTCACGCCCGAAGCGGAGCACGAACTGGCGGTCGAGGTGGAGGACACCGTCGACGACGGCGCAGCCGGCATGACGCAACTGCTGGCGATGGGGGCGACGGCGGTGGTCTGTGCCTCCGACACCCTCTCGCTGGGCGCGTTCACCGTGCTGCGCCGACGCAGTGAATCCGGCCGGTGGATCATCGGTTTCGACAACACCCCCGTGGCGCGGGAGCTCGGCATCTCCAGCATGGCGCAACCCGTGGAGGAGGTGGCGGCGACGGTGTTGGACATGGTTCTGGCGCAGATCGCAAACCCCGGGGTGGACCTGACGGGCGTCACCATACCCCCGGTCCTGATCGCCCGTGACGGCTCAGGAGCGATTGGATGATCGCGCACCAAAAACCTACTGGTTACACTGATGACGCTCTAGCCAGACCCTCGAAGGGAACCCCTCATGCGCCGTAGCAGCCTGTCGGTGGCCGTCATCCTGGCCCTCGTGGCATCGGTGGTGCTGAGCGCCTGCGCCCGCCCTGACCCTGCCCCGGAGACAGCCGAGTCGACGCTCAACATCGGCGTCACCACCCGGCCTGACGGCCTCGACCCCATCACCGTGGCCGGTGCGGGCACGCCGTTCGTGCTGCTGTACAACGTCTACGAGACGCTGGTGAAGGTGGACTCGGACGGCAACATCAAGCCGCTGCTGGCCAACGAGTGGCGGATCTCCGAAGACTCGCTCGTGTACACCTTCACGCTGGAGTCCGGCGCCCAATTCGCCTCCGGTGCTGCGCTGGACGCGGAGGCGGTCGTGGCCAACTTCGAGCGCAACCGCGGCGACACCGCGACGGCGCAGATCCGGGACAAGTGGGGACCTGTCGACACCATCGAGGCCATCGACGAGTCCACCGTCGAGATCACGCTGAAGCAGCCGTCGCATGCCTGGCTGTACGACCTGAGCGGCCCGATGGGGATCGTGGCCGATCCCGCAGGCTTCGGCACCATCAACACCGTGCCCGTGGGCTCCGGTCCCTATGTCTTCGACGCGTGGGAAGAGGGCTCCTACATCCAGCTCAAGCCCAACACGAACTACTGGGGCACCCCGGGCCGCTTCTCCGACGTGTACTTCCGCTACTACTCGGACCCCAACGCCATGAACGCGGCGATGCTCTCGGGACAGCTCGACATCATCTCGAACCTCACCGTGCCGCAGTCCATCGAGCAGTTCCGCGACGAGTCGCGCTACACCATCCATGAGGGCACCACCACGGGCGAAGTGGTGCTCGGCTTCAACCACGGATCCGAGCCCCTCAAGGACCTCAAGGTCCGTCAGGCCATCAACCACGCCATCGACCGCGAGGCTCTCGTCGACGCGGTCTGGGCGGGCATGGGGCCGCTGATCGGCTCGCACGTGCCGCCGACAGACCCCTGGTACGAGGACCTCTCGCGGGCCTACCCGTTCGACCCGGCCAAGGCGCGCGAACTGCTCAAGGAAGCGGGCCACGAGTCCGGCCTCACGCTGCGCCTGCGCGTCCCGGTGCTGCCCTACGCGCCGCCGTCGGCCCGTTTCATTGCCGAACAACTCAAGGCCGTGGGCATCGATGTCGTGGTGGAGGAACTCGAATGGGGCCGCTGGCTCGAGCAGGTCTACGGCAACCACGACTATGACATGACGATCGTGGCCCACGTGGAACCGCGCGATATGACGGCGTTCTCGTTCGAGGGCAACTACTGGGCCTACAACAACCCCGAGTACAACGAGCTGTTGAAGGAGGCCGACGCCTCACTCACCCCGGAGGAGCAGACCGAGAAGCTGAAGGAAGCCGCCCGTCTCCTGTCCGACGATGCGGCCGCCGACTGGCTGTTCCTGCTGCCCAGCATCATCATCACCACCCCCGACATCTCGGGCGTCCAGGTCAACCAGATCTCTCTGTCGTTCGACCTGACGATGCTCGCCAGGGGCTGATCGCGCGTGGCCCTGCGACGGGTGCTGGTGCGGGCGGCGTGGCTGTTCGCCAGCCTGCTGCTGGCCTCGTTCCTGATCTTCGTGGTGGCCAACGCCCTCCCAGGCGACATGGCCCAGATCATCCTCGGCTCCAACGCGGCGCCGGGTGAGGCGGAGGCGCTGCGGGAGCGGCTCGGCCTCAACCGCCCGTTCGGGTTGCGGTACCTCGAGTGGCTCTGGGGTGTGCTCCGGTTCGACTTCGGCGCCTCCTACATCAGTGGCCGCGCCGTCGCGCCCCTGATCGCCGCGCGCCTGGAGGTGACGCTGTCGCTGGCCATCCTGGGCATGCTCGTCGCGGTGCTGGTGGCGGTTCCGGCGGGGGCGTACGCGGCGGTCCGACGGCGGCACGCCGACGGAGCGGCCGTTTCCGCCCTGTCGCAGGTGGGGCTGGCCGTGCCCGCCTTCTGGGCCGGCATCTGGCTGGTGATCATCTTCGCGATCCAGCTGCGCTGGCTACCCGCCGGCGGTTACGTGTCGTACTGGGACTCCATCGGCGAGTGGCTCACGCGGCTCGTCCTGCCCGTCGTCTCGCTTGCACTGGTGCAGGGCAGCGTCATCTCGCGCTACGTGCGCTCGTCGGTGATCGAGGTCATGCAGGAGGACTACTTCCGCACCGCCCGCGCCGTCGGCTGGTCCAGGGCCGGGGCCCTGTTCCGGCACGGGCTGCGTAACATCGCCATCTCGCTGCTGACCGTCATCGGCCTCCAGTTGGCGACCCTGCTGGTGGGCGCCATCATCATCGAGCAGGTCTTTGCGCTGCCGGGCCTGGGTTCCGCGCTGCTGCTGGCTGTGTCACAGCGAGACCTCGCCGTCGTCCAGGCCATCGTGTTGCTGTTGGTGTGGAGCGTGCTGGTGATCAACTTCTTGGTGGACGTCGCCTATCAACTCATCGATCCCCGTCTCCGACGTGCGGCGGACGCGGCATGAAGCGCGCGACGCTCTACACAGGTCTCGTCCTCATCGGCGCGGTGGTGATGTTCGCCGTGGCCGGCGTCTTCTGGACCCCGTACAACCCCACAGCGATGGTGGGCGAGCGGCTGGCTGAGCCCGGCTGGCCCCACCTGTTGGGCACGGACGGATTCGGCGCCGACATCTTCTCCCGCATCATCAACGGCGCGAAGATCGTGCTCCTCGTGGGCATCGTGTCGGTGGCCGGGGCCGCCGTCGTCGGCGTGCCGGCCGGGATCTTCGCCGGTATGAAGCGCGGCTGGATGGGGGAGATCCCCGCCCGCCTGGCCGACATCCTCTACGGCTTCCCGGCGCTGCTGCTGGCCATCCTGTTCGCCGCCGCCCTGGGCGGGTCGACCTGGACGGCGATGCTCGCGATCTCCATCGCCACCGTCCCCGCCTTCCTGCGCATCGCACGGGCCGCGACGTTACAGGTGATGTCGCAGGGCTACGTCGAGGCGGCCCGCCTCAGCGGGACCCCCGGGACGGCCGTGGCGGTGCGCCACGTGCTGCCGAACATCGCCCCTGTGCTGGGAGTGCAGGCGTCGGTGAGCTTCGGCGTGGCGATCCTTGCCGAGGCCGGGCTCTCGTATCTGGGGCTCGGTTCACGGGCCTCCGAGCCGACGTGGGGCCGCATGCTGCGCGAGGCGCAGGACTACATCTTCAGCGAGCCCATCCAGGCGTTGTGGCCCGGCCTGGCGATCGCAGTCGCCACGCTGGGCTTCAACCTCCTGGGGGACGGTCTGCGAGACCTCCTCGACCCACGGCTGACGGAGATCCGGTGAGTTACCTCGAGGTCACGGACCTGACGGTCACGTTCGGGCGACACCAGCGCAGGGCCGTCGACGGTGTGTCGTTCACCGTCGACGCCGCCGAGAGCCTCGGCATCATCGGCCAGTCCGGGTCCGGCAAGTCCGTCACCGCACTGGCCATCATGGGACTGCTGCCGGACCATGCCCAGGTCACCGGCTCCATCCGGCTGGACGACCGTGAACTGGTGGGCCTGCCCGAACGGGAATACCGGGCGTTGCGCGGCGACGACATCGCGATGATCTTCCAGGAACCCATGACCGCGCTGGACCCGACGATGCGGGTGGGCCGCCAGATCGGTGAGGTCGTCGCACTGCACCACGGCGACCGCCGTGGCCGGATCCGCCCCGAAGTCCTCGCCTGGCTCGGTCGGGTGGGCATCACGGATCCCGAACGCATCGCCGACTCGTTCCCGCACGAGCTCAGCGGTGGTCAGCGCCAGCGGGCGCTGATCGCCATGGCGCTGGCCAACCGGCCCGGGCTGGTGCTCTGCGACGAGCCCACCACCGCGCTCGACGTGCTCGTCCAGCGCCAGATCCTCGCCCTGCTCGCCGAGCAACTCGAGGGCCGCTCCGCGCTCTTCGTCTCCCATGACCTCGCCGTCGTGCGCCAGATCGCCGCCCGCGTGATCGTCATGCTGGACGGACGCATCGTCGAGGAGGGGCCCATCAGCTCCGTGATCGCCCAGCCGCAGCATCCCTACACCCAGGGCCTCATCGCCTCTGCGCGCATCGATGCGGTGCCGCCCGGCGAGCGGCTCCCCTCAGTGGCGGATTTCTACCGGGTGGAGGAGGCATGAACATCGTCGAACTCCGTGGCGCAGCCGTGACCTACCGCAGGGCCGGGCGGCCGTTCGTCGCGCTGCACCCGTCGAACGTCGTGGTGGCGCCGGGCGAGCGCGTCGGGATCGTGGGCGGGTCCGGTTCCGGCAAGACGACCATGGCCAGGCTGATGCTCGGCCTGGTACCGCCGTCGGAGGGGGACGTGCTGTTCGACGGCCGCTCCATCGTCGGCCTCCCCGAACGGAAACGCGGCTGGCTGCGGGCCTCCGCCTCCATGGTGTTCCAGGATCCGAACTCCTCGCTCAACCCGCGGATGAAGCTGCGCGACATCGTCGCCGAACCGTTGCGTTCACCGGTGCTGCGGGGGAGGGGCGATGTGCCTGAACCCTCCGTCGAGGTGGTGGCCCGGGCCCTGGAGGGCGTCGGGTTGAGCGCCGACACGTTGGACCGGTTCCCGCACCAGCTCTCCGGCGGTCAGCGCCAGCGGGTGGCGATCGCCCGCGCGCTGATCTCTGACCCCGCGTTCCTCGTGGCGGATGAGCCGGTGTCGGCGCTGGACGTCTCGGTGCGGGCCCAGGTGCTCAACCTGCTCACCGACGAAGTGCGGGAACGCTCGCTGGCGTTAGTGCTGGTGTCGCACGACCTGGCGATCGTGCGCCACATGTGTGACCGGGTTCTGGTGGTGGAGCGCGGCCACATCGTCGAGGAGGGCGCTGTCGCCGACGTGCTGGACCACCCGCAGCAGCCGTACACCCGGGCGCTGGTGGACGCCACCCTGACGTTGTAAGGGTTTCCGCCGCTCAGGACGGGGCGATTCGCTCATGGCTGATTGGACGGGCGCGAACTCCACGGGTGCGGGCGCGTAAAGTGTCCCATCGTGAAGGCACTCCTCCTTGAGAACATCCATGAAGACGCCGTGAAGTCCCTCGAAGCCAAAGGCTTTGAGGTGGAGCTCCGCCCCGGCGCCCTCGCAGAGCGCGACCTTGTCGCGGCGCTCGACGGCGTTGACTACCTCGGCATCCGGTCTCGCACCCACGTCACCCGGAAGGTGCTCGAAGCGGCGCCCCAGCTGAAGTCGATCGGCGCCTTCTGCATCGGCACCAACCAGATCGACCTCGAGGCAGCCACGGAGCTCGGTGTCGCCGTGTTCAACGCGCCTTACTCCAACACCCGCTCGGTCGTCGAACTCGCCATCAGCGAGATCATCGCGATGGCGCGGAGGCTGACGGACCGCAACCGCGACATGCACAACGGTGTCTGGGACAAGTCCGCCGTCGGATCGCACGAGGTGCGTGGCCGCACCCTGGGCATCGTGGGCTACGGCAATATCGGCTCGCAGTTGTCGATCGTCGCCGAGGCGCTGGGCATGCGGGTCCTGTTCTACGACGTCGCCGACAGGCTCGCGCTGGGCAACGCCCGTCGCGTCGAGAGCCTCGACGCCCTGCTGGCCCAGGCCGAGACGATCTCGGTGCACGTGGACGGCCGTTCGGAGAACAAGGACCTGTTCGGCGCGCAGGAGTTCGCCAAGATGCGCCCCCGCTCGCTGTTCCTGAACCTGTGCCGCGGCCACGTCGTCGACCTCGACGCGCTCCACGACTCGCTGGTCTCCGGGCACCTGGCCGGCGCTGCCGTCGACGTCTACCCGACGGAGCCCAAGAGCAAGGACGAGCCCTTCGTGTCGAAGCTGCAGGGCCTCAGCAACGTGATCCTGACCCCGCACGTCGGGGGTTCCACGCAGGAGGCGCAGGAGGACATCGGGCGTTACGTGGCCGGCAAGATCAACGACTACCAGAACGCCGGCTCCACGTCGATGAGCGTCAACCTGCCGGAGGTCGCGGCCGGTCCGGTGCGCGAGCGTCGCATCGTGCACCTGCACCACAACGTGCCCGGCGTGATGGCCCGCCTGAACTCCCTGCTGGCCAAGCACGACATCAACATCCTGTCGCAGACGTTGTCGACGAAGGGTGCGCTGGGCTACGCCATCACCGACATCGCCGCGGCGGATGTCAACGGGCTGCTCACCGAGCTCGAGGCCCTCGACGAGACGCTGCGCGTCCGGGTGCTCTGATCAGCTGAGGTAGCCGAGGACGGCGTCGTGGAGGAGCCCGTTGGTGGCGAGTGCACCAGGGCCCTTCACGCCGTCCTCGCCGCTCAGGTTCGTGAAGCGGCCGCCGGCCTCGCGCACGATGATGTCGAGGGCCGCCATGTCGTACAGCTCCAGATCCGGCTCCGCCGCCACGTCGACGCACCCCTCGGCCACCAGCATGTAGCTCCAGAAGTCGCCGTAGGCGCGGGTGCGCCACGACTCGCGCATGAGGTCGATGAATCCCTGGCCCTTGCCTGAATCGACCCACTCCGCGATGTCCGAGTAGGACAACGACGAGTCCGCGATGTTCTCCACCTTGCTCACCCGCAGCTCGGTGGCGTTGAGGATGGAGCGGCCGGTGTAGGCGCCGCCGCCCGACGTCGCCCACCAGCGCCTCCCCAGGGCGGGCGCCGACACGACGGATGCGACGATGTGACCCTCGACCTCGAGCGCGATGAGCGTGGCCCAGACCGGGACGCCGCGCAGGTAGTTCTTGGTGCCGTCGATGGGGTCGATGATCCAGCGCCGCGGGGAGTCGCCGCTGTCGGCGAACTCTTCGCCGTGCACCGCGTCGCGGGGGCGGGTGCGTGCCAGGGTGCGGCGGATGGACTCCTCGACGGCGGTGTCGGCTTCGGTGACCGGGGTCGCATCCGGCTTGGACCGGACCTGGAGGTCCAGCGCCTTGAACCTGCTCATAGAGAGCGAATCAGCGTCGTCGGCCATGAGATGTGCGAGGCGCACGTCGTCGGTGAGGTCCTTTGTCTGTGCCATGGCACCACCGTAGCGGCAACCGCTAGATGAACGCCGCTTCCATCCGGCGGAAGGACGCGAGCCGCTCCTGAGAGAGCCGCCCGTCGGCCACGGCATCGTCGAATGCGCAGTCCACAGCCCCTGTCTCGTGCTTGCAGCCCCTCGCGCAGTCCTCGGCGAACTCCCTGAGATCCGGGAAGGCGCCCACCAGCGACTCCGGGGAGACGTGCATGATGCCGAACGAGCGCACCCCGGGGGTGTCGATGATCCACCCGCCGCCGGGGACCTCCATCGCCACCGCGGAGGTTGACGTGTGGCGACCCTTACCCGTGAGTTCGCTCACCTCTGCCGTGGCGCGGTTCGCATCCGGAATGAGGCGGTTCACCAGTGTCGACTTTCCCACGCCCGAGTGACCCACGAACACCGTCACCCTGTCCTGGATGGCTTCCCGGATCTGCGTCAGGTCCGCGTCCGGCTCCGTGACGACGATGGGCACGCCGAGCGGTTCGTAGGCGCGCTTCAGTTCGTCCGGCGAGGCGAGGTCTGACTTCGTCAGGCAGAGCACCGGCCTGATCTTGGCGTCGAAGGCCGCCACCAGGATGCGGTCGATCATGCCCGTCCGCGGAGGCGGATCAGCCAGCGCGGTCACGATGAACAGTTGATCGGCGTTGGCGACGATGGGGCGCTCGAAGGAATCCACGTCGTCCGCGCTGCGGCGCAACACCGTAGAGCGCTCGATCACCTCGACGATACGGCTGAGGCTGCCCTCGTCGCCGGTGACATCGCCGTCGAGGCGGACGTCGTCGCCGACGATGATGCCGCCCTTGCGGTTGATGAGGCGGCCACGCACCGCGGTGACCGGACGGCCCTCCAGCAGGCAGCGGTAGCGCCCGCGGTCCACGGAGATCACCCGCGCGACGGGGAGCGCCGAGTAGTCCGGGTGTTCCTTGGTGCGGGGACGGGTGCGGCGACGAGGCCTGTCGAAGTCCTCGACGTCGCGGTCGTGTTTGTCCCAGCGGCTGCTCAACCGACCAGCCTCGCCCAGTCCTGCGGGAAAGCCGGCATCGTCTTGGAGACGCACTGCAGGTCCGTCACGGTGATGCCCGGCTGCTTCAGCGCGACCAGGGCGGCGAAGTGGACCATCCGGTGGTCGGCGTAGGTCTCGATCTCGGCCCGGTTGAGCCCGGTGCCGCCCTCGATGGTGAGGCCGTCGTCAGTCTCCTCGGCCCGGATGCCGAGCTTGCGGAGTTCAGAAACCAGCGCAGCGAGGCGGTCCGTCTCGTGGCCCCGGATGTGCGCCACGCCGCGTACGCGGGTGGTGCCCTGTGCCAGAGCACCCAGCGCGGCGATGGACGGTGTCAGCTCCGACGCGGTGGTGAGGTCCACGTCGACGCCACGCAGCTGTGAGGGGCCGGTCACGGTGACTTGGTCCCCGCGATGCTCGACGGTGGCGCCCATGCGCTCGGCGACCTCCAGGAACAGCGCCCCCGGTTGCAGCGACTGCTGCGGCCAGCCGGGCACTGTGACCTGCCCGCCGGTGGCCGCGGCCGCCGCGAGGAACACCGAGGCGTTGGTGAGATCCGGCTCGATGGTGGTGTCGCGGGCCTGGATGCTGCCCGGTGCCACCACCCAGGTGCTCTCGTCAGGCTCGCTGACGGTGACACCCCGGTCGCGCAGCATCTGCGCGGTCATGGCGATGTGCGGACGTGACGGCAGCGTGTTCCCGGTGTGGCGGATGGTCAGCCCCTGCGGCAGCAGCGCGCCGATCAACATCAGGCCGGAGACGAACTGGCTCGAACCAGAGGAGTCGATGACCGCCTCTGACCCCGGCGACGCGGGCGGCACCATCCGGAACGGGACGGCATCTGCCGAGATGAGGGCGCCGAGCTGGCGCATGCCGTCCAGCAGGGGCCCCATGGGGCGTTCCGAAGCGTGCGGGTCGCCCACGAAGGAGCTGGGCCCGTCCGCCAGCAACGCCACGGGGGGCACGAAGCGCATGACGGTGCCTGCCAGGCCGCAGTCGATGTTGGCTGCACCGCGGAAACGGACCGGCGGGGTGACGCGCAACGCGTCGCCCCGAGCCTCGAGGGAGACGCCCAGCGCGCGCAGCGCGTCGATCATCAACTGCGAGTCACGCGAGTCGAGCACGCCGCGAAGCGTGCTGGGCCCGTCTGCGAGGGCAGCAAGAACCAGGGCGCGGTTGGTTTCCGACTTGGAACCGGGAACGATCAGTTCCCCAATGACGGGGGAGGAGGCGGAGGGAAGCGAATGGCTGGTCAAGGAGTGACAGCCTCGAGCTTCTTACCGATCCTCTTCGCCTGCTTCCGGGCCTTCCGGCTCACGTCGTTGCTCAGGGCGGAGACCTTCTTCTCCGTGACCTTGGCGGCGTGCGCGGAACGCCAGCCGAGGCTGGGCCTGCCCTGCAGGTCCTGCGTGGCGAGCACCGCGGCTCCGAGGAGGGCCGCATTGCGCAGCATCTCCGGACGCGCATGCTCCTTGGCCTCCTTGGTGGCCTGCTTGGCGGGCATGGAGATGGCGAGGTTCAGGACGCTGGCCTTGGCGAGCATGGCCGCGCCGAGGCGACGGCCAATGCCGGTGGCGAACATGGCGCCGCCCACGATTTGGGCCACCCCGGAGATGCGCACCCACGTCTCGGCCTTCTCGGGCACGTAGGACGCAAGGTCGGCCGGCACGATGCGCTGCACGAGCGGCGTGAAGGTGTGGGTGAACGCTTCGGCATCTGGCGCGGTGTCGGCAGGCTTGGTGACCGCCTTGACACCTTCTGAGATGAAGTAGCTGGCGAACAGGCTTCGGGCTACGAATCGCAAGAGACTCATGGAGCAACCCTACTAGCCTTGCTGTCATGTGTGGACGGTATGCGGCGACGGCTCATCCCAGTGAACTGGTGGAGGAGTTCGAGATCTCCTTCATCGACGAGGAGATGGCCGAGGTGGCCACCCCGCGTTTCAACATCGCGCCCACCGACGTGGTGCCCGCCGTCGTCGACAGGGCGGAGGATGGCGGGGTCACCCGGAAGTTGGTGCCGCTGAAGTGGGGGCTGGTGCCGAGTTGGTCGAAGTCGCCCGACGGTGGCGCGAGGCTGATCAACGCCAGGGTGGAGACGGTCGCGGAGAAGCCGTCGTTCCGGAAGGCCGCCTCCGCTCGCCGCTGCCTCCTCCCGGCCCTGGGGTACTACGAATGGCGCTCCGAGGACGTGGCGGGGAAGAAGAAGCCAGTCAAGCAGCCGTACTTCCTCAGCCCCCCGTCGGGGCTCATGGTGATGGCCGGGCTCTACGAGTTCTGGAAGGGACCGGACGGCTGGCTGTCCACAACGACCATCATCACCACCGAGGCGACGGATGAGCTGGGCTGGGTGCACGACCGGATGCCCATGGTGGTGCCGCGCGACAGCTGGGACGACTGGCTGGACCCCGCATTCACGGATGCCCAGGCCGCCGTGGCGATGTTGACCGCACCGCTGGACCTGGGGCACCGGAAGGTGTCGCGGACGGTGAACAAGGTGGGGACCGAGGGACCCGAACTGATCGAGCCGGTCAGCTGAACGTGAGGATGTTGTCGAACACCCACTCGCCGCTCTGCGTGAACGCGTAACCGCCGGTTGCTCCGGGCGTGGCCGCGTACACCGTCGTCAGCGTGGAGGAACGGCAGGCGCCGCGGCCTGTGCGGGCGGTGCGCACGAACGGCTACTTCACCGGCGGGGTGGTCGCGGCGGGCTTCGGGGCGGTCGATGGGGGCTCTGCACCGACGCAGGGCACTGGGCTCGGCTCTGCCGGAGAGGTCGGTTTGGCTGATCCGGGTCCGGCGGGGAACACTGGGCGGGTGCTGCAGGTAAAGGACGTCGAAGTGCGCGCGGGAGCGCGTTTATTACTGTCCCCGGTGAGTTTCCAGGTGATCAACGGTGACCGGATCGGCCTCGTCGGCCGCAACGGTGCCGGGAAGACCACCCTCACCAGGATCCTGGCCGGAGAGGGCCAGCCGGCCGGCGGCGCCGTCACCCGCGCCGGGCAACTCGGCTACCTACCGCAGGACCCGCGCTCAGGCGACCCCGAGCAGCTGGCCCGCGACCGGGTGCTGGGCGCCCGCGGTCTAGACGTGGTGGTGCGCCGGATGCGCAAGGCTGAGGAGAGCATGGCCACCGCCGAGGGTCGGGTGCGCGACGACGCCATGGAGGCCTACAGCCGCGCCGAGGCCGCGTTCGTCGCCGCCGGCGGCTACGCCGCTGAATCCGAGGCGGCCCGCATCGCGGCCAACCTCGGGTTGCCCGATCGAATCCTGGCGCAGCCCCTCAAGACCCTGTCCGGCGGGCAGCGTCGCCGCATCGAGCTGGCTCGCATCCTCTTCTCAGACGCCGACACCCTGCTGCTCGACGAGCCCACGAACCACCTGGACGCGGATTCCGTCGTCTGGCTGCGCAGCTACCTCCAGGGTTTCCCCGGCGGCCTCATCGTCATCTCCCACGACACCGAACTGCTCGACGCGGTGGTCAACAAGGTCTTCCACCTCGACGCCAACCGGGCAGAACTCGACATCTACTCGATGAACTGGAAGCGCTACCTCATGCAGCGCGAGACCGACGAGCGTCGCCGCAAGCGCGAACTCGCCAACGCCGAACGCAAAGCCGGCCAGCTGATGATGCAGGCCGACAAGATGCGGGCCAAGGCCACCAAGGCGGTCGCCGCGCAGAACATGGCGAAGCGCGCGGAGAAGCTCCTGGCCTCCGTCGAGGGGGAGCGGCAGGTGGACGCGGTGGCCAAGATCCGGTTCCCGGAGCCCGCCCCGTGTGGCAAGACGCCGCTGCGCGGCTTCAACCTCAGCAAGTCCTACGGATCGCTCGAGGTGTTCACCGCCGTCGATCTTGCCATCGACAAGGGCTCGAAGGTGGTCATCCTCGGCCTCAACGGCGCGGGCAAGACCACCATGCTGCGGCTCCTCAGCGGCATGGAGGAGCCGACGGCGGGCCGCGTCGAACTGGGCCACGGCGCCAGGGTGGGCTACTACGCGCAGGAGCACGAGACGCTCGACGTCAACCGCAGCGTGCTGGACAACATGGTCTCGGCCTCGCCCAACCTCGGCGACACCGAGGTGCGCAAGGTGCTGGGCTCCTTCCTCTTCACCGGCGACGACGTGGCCAAGCCCGCCAAGGTGCTCTCCGGCGGCGAGAAGACCCGTCTGGCGCTGGCCATGCTGGTGGTCTCCGCGGCCAACGTGCTGCTGCTCGACGAGCCGACCAACAACCTCGACCCCGCGTCGAGGGCCGAGGTGCTCAACGCGATCAGGACCTATGCCGGGGCGGTCGTCCTGGTCACGCACGACCCGGGGGCGGTGCATGCGCTGGAACCGGACCGGGTGCTGATCATGCCCGACGGCGTGGAGGACCTGTGGACCGATGACTATGCCGAATTGATCGATCTGGCCTAGAACGTTCACACTTTCTGTTCATTCGCTCGCAATCCGGGCACTGTGCCTGGCTCATCTGATGCGCGGGTCTAGGGTGAAGTCGTGGCGAGAATCAAGTTTGGTACCGGCGGATGGCGTGCGATCATCGGCGACGAATTCATCCGTAGCAACGTTCGACTGCTGTGTGGGGCACTTGCACAGCGCATCAGGGAAGAAGGGGCGGCGGACACCGGCATCGTGATCGGTTATGACCGCCGGTTCCTCTCGGATGTCGCAGCCCACTGGGCCGCAGAGGTGTTCGCGGGCGAGGGCATCCGCACGCAGGTGATCAAGGTGGCGCAGGCGCCCACCCCGATGATCATGTGGACCGTCAAGGACCAGGGCCTGCCCTACGGGATGGCCATCACCGCCTCCCACAACCCCGCGCTCTACAACGGCATCAAGGTGTTCACCGCCGGCGGCAAGGACGCCGACGAGGAGATCACCCAGGACGTCGAACGCCGGATGGGGCTGCTCGAGGGCGAAGGCGAAGACGCCATCGGCCACATCGCCTATGAGAAGGCACTCGACGCCGGGAAGATCACCGAGATCAACCCCTTCAACGGCTACATCGACTCCATCGTCGAGCAGGTCGACATGCTGGCGATCAAGAGGGCGAACCTGAAGATCGCCCTGGACCCCATGTTCGGTGTGTCCAAGACGTCGCTGCAGACCATCCTGATGACGGCCCGCGCAGACGTCGAGGTCATCCACGACAGGCACGACACCCTCTTCGGTGGCCGCATGCCGTCGCCCACCAGCGCGACGCTGGAGTCCCTCAAGCGCTACGTCCTCGACAACAAGTGCGACCTGGGCATCGCGACGGACGGCGACGCCGACCGCATCGGCGTGATCGACGACAAGGGCAACTTCCTCCACCCCAACCAGTTGCTTGTGATCCTCTACTACTACCTGCTCAAGTACAAGGGCTGGAAGGGCGCCGTCGTGCGCAACGTGGCCACCACGTCGCTGCTCGACGATGTGGCCGAGCAGTTCGGTGAGCAGTCCTACGAGGTGCCGGTCGGCTTCAAGTGGATCTCCGGCAAGATGCTCGAGACCGACGCCATCATCGGCGGCGAATCCTCCGGCGGCCTGACCGTGCGCGGCCACATCTCCGGCAAGGACGGCATCTACGCCGCAGCGCTGCTCGTCGAGATGATCGCCGTGGTGGGCAAGCCCATGAGCCAGATCTACGAAGAGATCACCGGCCAGTTCGACCCGCACTACATGGCGGAGACGGACTTCAAGTTCCCGCAGGAGCGCAAGCCCGAGATCCTCAACACCCTCATGGTGGAGAAGAAGCTCCCCGAATTCACCGAGAAGGTCGTCGACGTGTCCTACCGCGACGGCGCGAAGGTGTACTTCGAGGACGGGTGGATCATCGCTCGCTTCTCCGGCACCGAGCCGCTGCTGCGCATCTTCTGCGAGCTCCCCTCGCAGGAGCGTGCCGAAGCCGCCTGCGAAGAGATGCGTGCCTTCCTGGGCCTCTGAGGTCAGTAGATCCGGCTGACGGTCGCCTCCCACGGCTCCATCACGGGGCTGCGGGGGCCGCCCAGCACCGGCACGATCGTGCCCCGCACGTGCGGCCGCTTGATCTTGCGCCCCGTGGTGTTGCACTCGATCAGGAACCGCTGAGCGCCCAGCGTGCGCTGGTAGGCGAAGTAGTACTTCTTCTGCCGGTGGACCCACCGCAGGTCGCCCAGCGTGAGCGCGCGGAACTTCCGTCGCAGCGCGATCAGCGCGCGGTGCCACGCGAACACCGAATCCGGGTCCTCCATCTGCTCCTTCGCGGAGAATCCCGGTGTGGTGTCCGTGCCTGCCAACCACGCGGGGGCCTCGCTGAACCCGCCGTCGGGATCCCAGCGCATGGGAACCCTGGCGTGGTCGCGCGTGCCCGCGAGGATCTGCTTCCACGCCTCGACCTTGCTCATGCCCGCGGTCAGCAGATCCGCGTGCCGGTTGATCGACTCGACGTCGCGGAGTTGCTCGACGTCCTCGAAAGCGTGGTTGGTGGCACCCAGTTCCTGCCCCTGGAAGAGGAACGGCGTGCCGCGCATCGTGAGCTGGATGGTGGCCAGCATCTTGCCGATCGCCGTGCGCACGGCCGGGTCTGCCTCGCGGCCACCCCCGAACTTGGACAGCATCCGCGGGTTGTCGTGGTTGTCGAGGAAGACTGCGATCCAGTCGTTGGGGGCCAGGTGCCGGTCGTAGGCGCGGTAGAAGCGCTTGAGGTACCAGAGCTTGTAGTCGTAGGTGTGCCACCTGGTCCGGCCGGGGTTGTCGAGCACGTCGAAGTTGAAGATGAGGTCAAGTTCGCCGCGCCCGTAACCGCTCAGCAGCCGCCCGAGTTCCATACCGATGCCGGGGGTCTCGCCCACCATGATGCCGATCATGTCCGGGGGCAGTGGGTCGCCGAGCTCGCCGTCGGGCAGTTTCCGACGGGGGGTTGAGACCGGCGCCTCGCGGCGCGTGAACCCCTCCCGGCGCAGCCCCCGCAGGAACTCGTGGAGCCGCGGGCCGTAGAAGTAGTGCTCCACGCCGATGAACTCGAGCAGCTCGCCGATGAACGGATGCCCGTCCGGCAGCCCTGGCTTCTTGGAGATGTAGTTGATGACGTCCAGCCGGAAGCCGTCGATGCCGCGCTTCATCCACCACGTCACGATGTCAGCGACCTCGGCGCGCACCTCGTCGTTGTCCCAGTTGAGGTCCACCTGCCCCTCGGCGAAGAGCCGCAACGCCCAGCGTTCGGCCTCGGGGAACCAACGCCAGGCGGGGCCGGAGAAGAAGGAGCGCCAGTTGTTCGGCGGTTGGTCCGGGGAGCCCTTCTCGAGGAAGTAGTAGCCGCCGTACTTGCCGTCGGGGTCCTTGAGCGCCTTCTGGAACCACTCATGATGCGCGGAGGTGTGGTTGACCACGAGGTCGAGGATGATGCGCAGCCCGCGGTCGTGGCACTCGGCGATCAGCTCGTCGAGGTCCTCAAGGGTGCCCATCTCCTCCATGACGGCCCGGTAGTCCCGCACGTCGTAGCCCATGTCCTCGTTCGGGGAGTCGAACACGGGAGACAGCCACAGGCAGTCCACTCCCAGCTGCTGAAGGTAGTCGAGTTTGCCGATGATGCCGCGGATGTCGCCGACCCCGTCGCCGTTGGAGTCGGCGAAGGAGCGCGGGTAGACCTGGTAGAAGACCGCTTCGCGCCACCACGGCGTCGGGTCCGGGGCGCGGCCCCTGCGGGGGCGCTCCGTCTCGCTGTTGACCAGGCCGAGGATCATGTCCACCATGCCCGGACCGCTGATGCGCTCCGTCAGTTTCTCCACGACGCCGATGGGCAGGCCCGCGAAGAGGTAGATGAGGCGTCTGGGGAGGCCGGTCTGGAGGAAGAGCTTGTCCACGATGTCGCGCCCCATGGGGTGGCGGTAGAGGTCGTGGATGGTGCTGCGCTTAGTCAGCAGCCTGTACGACATGGCGCTCCTTCACTTCTCGCACCACGCGGGCGTAGAACTCTTCGTCCAGTGTGTACCTGGCCCGGAGGATGAGGTAGCTGACGGCCATCAGGATCATGGGGAGCACGAGCATCGACAGCCGGATAGTGGTGGCGCCGCTGACGGTCACGTCTGCGGCGCTGGTGGCCTCGTCGATGCCGGAGATGATCACGGTGGCGCCCACCACGCCGCTGGCGATGGCGTTGCTGAGCTTATAGATGAACGGCTGCAGCGAGAACGTGATGGATTCGTTGCGGCGGCCGAGCTTCCACTCGCCGTACTCAACGGAATCAGCGATGAACATCACCATGAGCAGCTGGATCGCGCCCTGACCGCTGAACAGCAGCACGCCGGCCGCCGCCACCAGCGGCAGCGAGGTGCCGGAGAAGAGGAACACGACGTAGCCGGCGAGGCACAGCACGGTGGCGAGCAGGTGGATCTGGCGGCGCTTCAGCACCCTGGAGACCAGTGGGAAGAGGGCGAGGGCGGCGATCTGCGTGACGCCGAGCACAGCCGCGAAAATGGGGTACGCGCCCTCGTCGTCGAAGATGTACTTGAAGTAGTAGAGGCCGAACGACGTGGTGGTGATGTAGCCGGCCATGTAGGCCACCATCGCCAACGTGACCCACATCAGCTGGTCGTTGCGGAAGATGACGGTGAAGAGCTCGCGCAGGGGGGTGGCTTCAGGCCTGGTGGTGACCCTCTCGCGCGTGAGGAGGAGGTTGAGCGACTGGAACGCCAACATGATCACGACCAGTGCCACGGCCAGTGCGAACCAGGCGGTGCGCTCCGAGCCGAACACGTCGGTCAACCAGCGCGTGAGCGGTACCAGGCCGACGGCGATGGAGAACAGGCCGACGTTGGCACAGATCCTGGCCACCACCCCGATGCGTTCGCGCTCCTTCTGATCACGCGTCAGCGAGGGCAGCATGGACCAGTAGGCGATGTCGTTGATGGTGAACGCGATCTCCCACACCAGGTACAGGACGGTGAACAGGATCACGTAGTTCCAGCCGTCGACGCCGGTGTCGAAGAAGATCATCAGAGTGGCGATGCCCCAGAGCAGCCCGCCCCAGAAGATCCACGGCTTGAACTTGCCCCATCTGGTGTGGGTGTTGTCCACGATCACGCCCATGAAGGGGTCGTTGACGGCGTCGAAGATGCGCATCACCACGAGGATGACCGTCACGACGGCGAGCTGCGCGCCGCTGACGTCGAGCACGTCGGTGAGGTAGAACAGGAGGTACATCGACACCAGAGCTGCGACCATGTCGCGCCCCAGAGTGCCCAGGCCGAAGCCCCAACGGTTACGCGTCATTGTGGTCAACCCGGAAGCTGCCCTGGTCGGGGTCCAACGTCATGCTGCACACCCTAGTGACGCAGATGGGCCATAGACCCCGGAAAAGGGCCACGCTGCAACCCATTGGAACCCCCAAGTACCTCGAACGTAGTAGATCGAGAGCCTACTCCCACCGTTGAAGGGGCCAGCAGGGTCCGCCCACGGCCTCTGGCCGGTGTGTCTCAGGGCCGGGTCAGGCAGAGGACCGTCACAGCGATACTGCACGTGCCCGGGGCGACCTCCGCCGGGGAACCGTGAAAGGCGTTGGGGCCCATGGCGATGAGGTCGTGCGTCTGCTCGGCGGTGAGGTCTGCGGTGCGCTCGACCGTCGCCGTGCCGGCGTCCCAGCCAGGGAAGGCGGCGGTGACGGCTTCGGCCTTGTCCTCCGGCACGTCCAGTAGCCCGTGGCGTGCCCTGATCTCGCGGAGGTGGGTGGGGAGGGGCACCACCACGACCAGCCGGCCCCCGGGCTCGAGGACCCGCCCGAACTCCGCGGGGTTGCGGGGGGCGAAAACGCACAGCAGGGCATCGACGGCGCCGTCGGACACCGGTAGCCCCGCCCAGGTGTCCGCGACGACGGCCCCGGCGCGGGGATGGACGCGCGCGGCCCGCTTAGCGGCCGCGACGGAGACGTCGGTGGCGAGGCCCTGCGCGTCGGGCAATGCGTTGAGGGTGTGGGCCAGGTAGTACCCGGTTCCCGCGCCCACCTCCAGGACCCGCGTGGCGCCCGCTGCCGCGTCGGCCACGGCGTCGGCGATGGGGCTGAAGAGGCCGCTGCCCAGAAAGCGGGCCCGGGCATCGAGCATGGCGGGCGTATCGGCGTTCTTCGGCGCGGCGTGGCCCAAGAGGTTGACGTAGCCCTGACGGGCGATGTCGTGGGTGTGGTTGCCCGGGCAGCGCAGGGCGCCGTCGTGCCGGTGGAGTGGCTGGTCGCAATGGGGGCAGCTCAGCCAGTCGAGCGGGTGCGTCATCTGTGCTGCTCGTCGGCGCGTGGCAGGTCGACAGGGCTGACGACGCTGGCGGGTGCAGCCTGGGCCTTCTTCCGAGCCTTGCGACGATCGCGGATGTCGCCCCGGATGAGCACGACCAGGCCGATGATGCCGATCACCGTGAACGCGAACCACTGCAGCGCATAGGAGAAGTGGCTGCCCTCGTCCAGCGGCGGGGGGCCGAGGGGGGTGAGGCCGGACGAGTCCGCGGGGCTCGACTCGATCACGGACACGAAGCCGTTGACCAGCTCAAGACCCATGACGTCGCCGAGGACGTCGGAGTTGATCAGGCGGAGTTGGCCGTCGTGCGGGGTCATGGCGCCCACGTCGCCGCGCTGATTGCGTTGCACGAAGCCCGTGATCGTGACGGTCCCGGTGGGCAGCGTGGGTTTCTCGGCCTCGGGTGCGGCGCCCTGGCGGGGCAGGAAGCCGCGGTTGACCAGCAGGTGGTCACCCTGGTCCGTCTCCAGCACGGCCAGGAACTCGGAACCGTAGACGCCGTCGAGCGAACGGTAACGGACCTGGAACTGCTGGGGCACGTACTCGCCCGTGGCCGTGACGCGGTACCACTGGTCGTCGTCGCCGATCTCGCCGCTCATCACCTCCTGGTAGGGCCGCACCTCCTGCGACTCATGGGCCACGACGGTGGCGTTGCGCTCGCGACGTTGGTCGAGGCGGTCGAGCTGCCAGCGGCCGAGTTGGACGAAGGTGAAGGCCAGCAGCACTCCGATCAATGTGATCGCGACGTAGCGGATGACCTGTGTGCGGGTCACGAATCGTCCTCCTCGAGGGTGCCCTTGACCACGTCACCGGCGGTGAGGGACTTGGCGTCCGCCGACGGCTCTGCGGGGGCCGGTGGGGGCGGCCGGTGGTCCACCTGGTTAGCCAGCAGCACCGCCGCGAGCGCGAGCACGGCCGCGAGTACCAGCGTGACGACCTTCCACCAGCCAGGGACGATCAGGAAGGCCACGAACAGCGCCGTGCGCACGCCCATGGTGATCAGGTAGCGCTTCTGCCGCTCCGCCAGATCGAGGCTGCGACTTCGCCCGGCGCTGGTGATCAGCGCTGCGTCGTCCGTCTTGGCCATACTTCGAGCATAGTCTTCGCGTCACTGCGCAGCCGAGTGGCCGCACGCCGGGACACGGCGACAAGCAAGACTGCCGTCGGGTAAGTTGCTCTCCGTGGCTGAAGAACAAGGACGCGTAGTACTCATCACCGGCGGCTCCAAGGGCATCGGCCGTGCGATGGCAGAGGCATTCCGCGATGCCGGGTACCGCGTCGCAGCGACGTACCGCTCCGGCGGCGTGCCCGATGGCGTCCTCGGCGTCACCTGCGACATCACGGACCAGGGCCAGGTGGACCAGGCCTTCGACCACATCGAGGCTGAGCTCGGTCCGGTCGAGATCGTCGTCGCCAACGCCGGCGTCACGAAGGACACCCTGCTGATGCGGATGTCGGACGACGACTGGAACGCCGTCATCGACACCAACCTCACCGGCACCTTCCGGGTCGTGCGCCGCGCCACGAAGAAGATGACGCGGGCCCGCTTCGGCCGGGTCATCCTCATCTCCTCCGTGGTGGCACTCCTGGGCTCGCCCGGACAGATCAACTACTCCTCGTCGAAGGCCGCGCTCGTCGGCATGGCGCGCAGCCTCACCCGCGAGCTGGGCACCCGCAACATCACCTCGAACGTGATCGCGCCCGGCTTCATCGAGACCGAGATGACCGCCGTGCTCGGCGACGAGCTCATCGCGGACTACAACAAGCGGATCCCCGCAGGCCGGCTGGGCAGCGTCGACGACGTGGCCAGGGCCGCGCTCTTCCTCGCCTCGGACGGCGCGGGTTACATCTCCGGTGCCGTGCTGCCCGTCGACGGCGGCCTCGGCATGGGTCACTGAGGAAGGAACTGACAATGGGTCTGCTCGAAGGAAAGAACATCCTGGTCACCGGCGTGACCATGCGCACCTCGATCGCCTACGCGGTGGTCGACATCGCCCAGCGTGAAGGCGCCAACGTCGTGGTGTCCGCGGCCGGCCGCGCGGTCGGCCCCGCCCAGCGCGCCGTCGCGAAACTCGACACCGTGCCGCCGCTGATCGAACTCGACATCACGGACCCGGAGCACCTGGCGGCGCTGCCGTCCATGCTGGGCGAGCATTTCGAGGGCGGGCTGGACGGCATCGTGCACTCCATCGCCTACGCGGACCCGGAGAAGGCACTGGGCGGGGCGTTCCTCAGCACCGACTGGGAGACGGTCGGCAACGCGATGCACATCTCCGCCTACTCCCTGCAGTCGCTGACCATGGCGGCCAAGCCCATGCTCAACCGCGGGGCCGGGGTCGTCGGGCTCACCTTCGACGCGCGCTACTCGTGGCCCTCGTACGACTGGATGGGCGTGGCGAAGGCCGCTCTGGAATCCACCTCGCGTTACCTCGCCCGCTACCTGGGCCCGGACGGCATCCGCGTGAACCTCGTGGCGGCCGGCCCCGTGGACACCGTGGCGAAGAAGGCCATCCCCGGTGCGTCGTCGTTCAACGACATCTGGGCCGCGCGGGCCCCGCTGTCGTGGGACGCCTCCGACGCGGTGCCCTCGGCGAAGGCCGTCGTGGCGCTGCTGAGCGACTGGTTCCCCGCCACCACCGGCGAGATGGTGCACGTCGACGGCGGGCTCCACTCGACCGGCGCCTGACACCGCGCGTCCCGCATCCCTGGGGATTGGTCGGCCGGTAGGGTTGGTGCCATGGCAACGGTGGCAGAACTGGCAGGCGTGACGATCAAGCGCGGCAACAATGTGCTCCTTGACCGCATCTCGCTGATCATCCACGAGGATGAGCGCTGGGTGGTCGTCGGGCCCAACGGCGCGGGCAAGACAACCTTGCTGCAGGTGCTGTCCGCGCAGATGTATCCCAGCGACGGTGTCGTGGGGCTGCTCGGCGAAGTGGTCGGGGCGGTCGACGTGTTCGAACTGCGTCCCCGTATCGGGTTCACCTCACTCGCGCTCGCGGAGCGGATCCCGGCGCGTGAGAAGGTCCGCGACGTGGTCCTGTCGGCCGCGTATGGCGTCCTCGGCCGCTGGCGCGAGGAGTACGACGTCTACGACGAAGCTCGGGCAGACGACCTGCTCGCCTCCCTGCGCGTCGACCAGCTCACCGGGCGCACCTTCGGCACCCTGAGCGAGGGCGAGCGCAAGCGCGTCCAGATCGCCCGGGCCCTGATGACGGATCCCGAGATGCTGCTCCTGGACGAACCGGCCAGCGGCCTCGACATCGCCGGGCGGGAAGCCCTCGTCGACACCCTCTCCGAGATCTGCCTCGACGAGGACTCGCCGGCCACCGTGCTGGTGACGCACCACCTGGAGGAGATCCCTGAGGGGATCACCCACGCGCTGCTGCTGCGCGACGGCCTCGTCGTGGCCTCCGGGCCGGTCGAAGCAACGCTGACCGACGAGCACCTGAGCGCCACCTTCGACATGCCGCTGACCGTCACGCAGCACGACGGACGCTGGGCCGCCCGGAGCCGGCGATGAACGAGTTCATGGACTGGTTCCGCGACAACCTCTGGGCCGGGTGGGGGCTGCTGGCCATGGGGCTGGCCGCCGCCGAACTCCTCACGCTCGACCTGACGTTGCTGATGCTCGCCGCCGGTGCGCTCACCGGCGGCATCGTGGCACTGGTGTTCCCGGGGCTCGTGTGGCTCCAGATCGCCGTTGCCCTGATCACCGCCGTCGCCACCCTCTTCCTGCTCCGGCCCACGCTGTTGGCCAAGGTGCGCGCCTCCAAGGGCTACCGCTCCAGCCTCGACACCCTCGTCGGCTCGAAGGGCCGCGCCACCGCCATGGTTTCCGGGATCGCCGGCGAAGTGAAGGTGGACGGCCAGGTCTGGGAGGCCCGCTCCTTCGACCCGTCGATCACCATCGAGGCCGGTGAGGAGATCGAGGTCTTCTCCATCGACGGCGTCACCCTCAGCGTCTATCCCAGTAACCGCCCACTCACGCAGTAGCCACAGCCACACCATCTTAGGAAACGCGATGCCTGACCCGTCACTGTTCATTCTCATCGGCGCGGCGGTGGTCGTCGTGCTGATCCTGGCCGCCACGCTGAAGATCATCCGCCAACAACAGGTGGCGCTCGTGGAGCGGCTGGGCAAGTTCCGCAAGGCCCTCGAACCTGGGCCGCACCTCGTCGTACCGTTCTTCGACCAGATCCGCTACACCCTCGACATGCGCGAGGAGGTCGTCCCGTTCCCGCCGCAGGGCGTGATCACCGAGGACAACCTGATGGTGTCGATCGACTCGGTCATCTACTTCCAGATCGTCGACCCGGTGCGCGCCGCCTATGAGGCGCAGAACTACCGTGCCGCCATCGAACAGCTCACCATGACCACGCTGCGCAACATCATCGGCGGCATGGACCTCGAGGCGGCTCTGACCTCGCGCGAGGAGATCAACCAGCGGCTGCGCGCCGTGCTGGACGAGGCCACCGGCAAGTGGGGCATCAAGGTCAACCGCGTCGAGCTCCGCGCCATCGAGCCGCCGCCCACCATCCGTGACGCGATGGAGAAGGGCGCCCGCGCCGAGCGCGACAAGCGGGCCCAGATCCTGCTGGCGGAGGGCCAGCGGCAGTCGCAGATCCTGTCGGCAGGCGGTGACCGCGAGGCCGCGATCCTCCGGGCCCAGGGCGACCGCGAGGCTCAGGTGCTGCGCGCCCAGGCCGAACGGCAGGCGGCCATGCTCCGCGCCGAGGGCGAGGCGCAGGCCATCACCAACGTGTTCGAGGCCATCCACGCCGGCCAGCCGGACCAGGCGCTGCTGGCGTACCAGTACATGCAGATGCTGCCGAAGCTCGCCAACGGTGACGCGAACAAGATGTGGATCGTGCCCAGCGAACTCAACGACGCGCTGAAGGGCCTCGGGCAGATCGCCGGCGGGGAGGCGCAGGACGTCCGCGACTACGTCTCGCAGGCCAGCACCCGGTTCCATGCGCCGAAGAAGGTCGACGTGCACGCGGAGATCGAGGAGCAGGCCGAGAAGGACAAGCAGCGCTCGGACGAGACGGTGCAGAAGGCCATCGCCGATGCGAGGGCCCTCGAACAGAACAAGCTTGCCAAGCTGCAGACCGCGGGCCGTCCCGCGCTGTCCCAGGCCGCCGACAGCCTCCCGCTGGGAGACCCTCAGCACATGGAGCAGCAGGCCGAGCAAGCCGACGAGCAGCTCTGAGGCGTTCCCCGCAGAGTTAGTCGAACTGGATGCCGAACTGCCGCAGGAGGGCGAGCGCGTCGTCGTCCGGGGTCAGGCGCACGCCCTTCGTGCGGCACGACGCCAGGTCGATGCCGTAGCCGTAGCTGCCTTTGAGGTTGACGTCACGCAGGTCCGCGTCGGCGAAGCGGGCCCCGGTGAGGTCGCAGTCGGTGAAGCGGGTGCGCATCATCTTGGTCTGTGAGAAATCCACATCGGTCAGCGAGCATCGCTCGAACACCCACCGCTCCGCGGTTGCCCGCTGGAAGCTGCTGAGGTCGAGCTTGCACTCGGTGAAGTATGGCTGGCCGAGGCCCGAGGCCCCGAGTTTGCCCCAGGCGACGCCCACGAACTTGCTGCGCTCGAAGGTGCACGAGACGAACGACGTGTTCGTCAGGTCTGCCAGCGAGAGGTCGCAGTCGACGAACCGGCACTCCGTGAACATGGCCCCGAAGAGCCGGCCCTCGAGCATGGAGGCGCCCGTGAACGTGCAGGCGTCGAATTCCATGGCCTTCAGGGCCTTGTTCCCCAGTGCGCCGGAGAAGGTCTCCTCGACGAAGACCTCGTCGTCGCCGAGATCGCCCAGGTCACGCATGGCCGTCCTCCTGTCGGTGTCGTCCGAGCCGGTTGGCCAGGACGGAACTCACCAGCAGTTGCACCTGGTGGTAGAGCATCAGTGGGATGACGACCACGCCGACGGTCGCTGTGGGGAACAGCACCATCGCCATCGGCACCCCGGTGGCGAGTGACTTCTTCGTGCCACAGAACATGATCGCGATGCTGTCCGGCCGGTTGAAGCCCAGCTTGCCCGCCAGGTGCCAGGTGAACCAGAACGTGAAGGCCAGCAGCCCCATGGTCACCGGCAGCACCCAGGCCACATCCACCCAGCCGAGGGTGCGCCACGCGCCGGAGGCCCGTAGGTCGGAGAACGCGCCGTAGACGATCAGGACGATCACACCCTGGTCAACGTACTTGAGCCCCTTGCGGTGCCGGGCCATGAAGCCGGCCGTGACGAACCGTGAGAGTTGTCCCAGGATGAAGGGCAGCAGCAGTTGCACCATGACGTTGTAGATCTGCTGCATGCCGATGGAGCCTCCGCTGGACGACTGGATGAACAGCACCGTCAGCAGCGGGGTGATCACCACGCCCAACACGTTGGAGGCGGTGGCCGACACCATCGCGGCCGGGATGTTGCCCCCGGCCAGCGACGTGAACGTGATCGACGACTGCACAGTCGAGGGCACCAGGCACAGGAAGATCAGGCCGATCTTGATCGGCTCCGACAGCCACCCCTCGGGAACGGACACCAGGGGCACGGCCAGTAGTGGGTACATCACGAAGGTGATGGCCAGGATGGTGAGGTGGAGCTTCCAATGCCTGATCCCGGCCACCGTCTCCTCCGTCGACAACCGGGCCCCGTAGCCGAAGAACAGCAGGAAGATCGCGACCTTCGTGACGATGTCGAGGACCTCGGCCGCTCCACCCTCCAGCGGCAGGATGAGCCCCAGGGCGAGGCTGGCGAGGATGGCGACCATGGTCAGGTCGAGCTTCAGTTTCATTCCGTGGTCTCCAGGGTCGCTTCGAGGCAGCCGCGCAGGCCGTTGGTCACGATCAGCCGCTCCGCGCCGAGAAGTCGGTCGACGGTGAACTCAGCCTCGTCGATCTCGTCGGCGCCGATGAGGGCGGGGTCTGCGAGGACGGCGGCCCGTTGCACGCCGTCGAGGATGCCCAGGGTGAGCGGAGGTGTCACCCAGCGGCCGTCCAGGAGGGCGAAGACGCTGGTCCGGGCACCCTCGAGCACCCTGCCGCCGCTGTCGAAGCCGATGGCGTCGAAGGCCCCGCGCTCGGCTGCCGCGGCCAAGGCGCGGTCGTAGTGCGAGCGGTCAGTGGTCTTGAAGCCCGCGAGCGGGGTCGGCTCCCACGGCTCACCGCACAGGATGAGCCGGACCGGGGTGGCGACGGCTTCGAGCGGGCTGACTCCCACGGTCACCACGCCGTCGGGCGCGAGGTCGACGCTCAACCGCCACCCGCCCCGACTGGGAGCGTCGCGCACAGCGTCGTGGACGACGCCCGTGGCGGGAGGGAGGCCGAGGGCTGCGGCGGAGCGCGAAAGTCGTTCCTGATGCCGGTCTGCGAGCGGCGCGACCCCGTCGACGACCCGGATGGCCTCCCGGAGGTGGACGGTGGGCAGCAGCGAGCCGGCGAACGCGGCCTTGGCCCGGCATTCGGCCCATTCGGCGTCAGCGGTGCTGTCGGCCACGACGCCGGAGCCGATGCCCAGCCTGGCGGTGTTGCCGTCGATCTCCACGGTGCGGATCGCGATGCTCAGCGTCATGTGCCAGCCGAGCGGGCCGTCGTGGGGGGCGATGACGCCCAGGCTCCCGGTGTAGAGCCCGCGGCGGTCGCGCTCCAGCGCACGGATGAGGTGCATGGACGCGATCTTGGGCGCCCCGGTGATGGAACCGCAGGGGAAGGTGGCGGCGAGGAGGTGGCCCGGGGTGGTGCCGGGGACGAGTTCCGCGCGGACGGTGCTGGTCATCTGCCACAGCCTCCCCACCCTCTCCACCTCGAAGAGCATGGGCACGTCGACGCTGCCCGGCACCGCCACCCTGCTCAGGTCGTTGCGGAGGAGGTCGACGATCATGAGGTTCTCGGCGCGGTTCTTCGGGTCACGGCTGAGCGTGCTCGGGTGTTCCGTCACCGGCGCGGTGCCCTTCATAGGTTTGCTCACGGCGTGGGAACCCTCGACGTTGATGAACAGTTCGGGCGACAGGCTCAGCGTCCACGGGGCCGCCGGTTCGGGGAGGCGCGCGAGGACGCCGAACGAGACGGGCTGGCGCGAGCGCAGCCGGCGGTACAGCGCCCGCGGATCTCCCACCGCTCTGGAGAGGATGCGGTGCGTGTAGTTGACCTGGTAGGTCTCGCCTGAGGCGATGGCCTCCTTGACCGCCTCGATGCCGGCGCTGAACTGGGCCCGGTCCACGTCATGGGCGGTGCCGGTCAGCCAGGCGGGGGAATGGGGCAGGAACTCCTCGGCGTCGACCTCGGAGCGGTCGGCGAACCAGAAGAGGGCGCCGCGGGCGTCCCCGCCGATGCCGAGGGCCGCCTCGCCCATGTCGTACGGCAACCACGCGAAGGCGTGCAACCCCTCGCGCCAGCCGGCGTCCAAGGAGGCGTCGATGGTGCCCAGAGTGACACTGTCGACCCGGGCGAGATCCGTCATGAGCGTGGCCCGCCCGGCGAGGGCGTCGTCGAGCAGCACGAACGGGTCCATGAGCAGCAAGGCTATAGCCTGACACCGTGATCATCGAGGTGAGTGACCCCGCAGACGGGCGCCTGACGGACTTCGTGGCCCTGCGCGATGCCCAGCTGCGACGATCCGAGGACCGGTTCATCGCGGAGGGGCTGAAGATCATCGAGCGGGCCTTCACCTCTGGCGCGCGGCCGCGCGCCCTGTTGCTGCAACCGCGGTGGCTCGAGCAGCTGGCCCCCCTCCTGGCCGCCCATCCCGACGTGCCTGTCTACCTGGGCACGGAGAAGATGATCGAGGAGGTCAGCGGTTTCCATGTGCACCGCGGTGCACTGGGCTCGTTCGACCGGCTGCCTGAGGCGCCCTGGGACGCGCTGCTCGCGGGGCGGCGGCTGATCCTGTGCGAGGAGATCGTCGACCACGCCAACCTCGGCGTGATCATGCGGCTGGCCGCCGGGCTGGGCTGGGACGGCGTCGTCGTGTCGGAGCGTAGTGCCGACCCGCTCTACCGCCGCGCCATCAAGGGCTCGATGGGCGCCTCGCTGGTGGTGCCCTGGCGACGGATGGGCGGCGACGCGGACCTCGAGCGGATCCGCGCGGCCGGGTTCACCGTCGTGGCCTCGAGCATCGCCCCGGGGGCCGTCGAGCTCGATGCCTTCGAGGCTCCAGACAAGGTGGCCCTGATGCTCGGCACCGAGGGCCAAGGCCTGAGCCGAGGCTGGCTCGCCGCCGCTGAGCACCACGTCCGGATCCCCATGACGGACCGCGTCGACTCGCTGAACGTGGCCACAGCCGCAGCCATCCTCGCCTACCAGCTGCGCTGAGCAGCGCGGCGGGCCCCATCGGCCGCCGAATGGCCCCCGGTGCTGGCAGACTGCGGGCATGAAGGCGCTGCTGCGACTGCTGACGTTGGTGACGGCGCTGCTGCTGCTGGCCGGCTGCAGTGAACCGGAGTACCCGCGTGACCCCGACGACACCCTGCTGCGGGCGATGGACGGTGGGCTCACCGTCGGTGTCTCGGTACACCCGCCCCACATCGACATCTCGGACGAGGGTGAGGTCACCGGCACCGAGGCCGAGATCCTCACCGGGTACGCCGAGTCGATCGGCGCGGAGATCGAGTGGGTCGAGGGCGCCGAAAGCGAACTCATGGAGAAGATCAAGCTCGGCGAACTCGACGTGGTGGCCGGGGGCCTGACCGCTAAGTCGCCGTGGACGACGCATGCGGCCATGACGCGGCCCTACGGGAAGGCTGCCGGCCCGGACGGCAAGGAACAGAAGCTCGTCTTCGCCACGCGCCTGGGGGAGAACGCACTGTTGTCCAGCCTGGAGCGTCACCTGATCGAGGAAGGGCTGAAGCCATGAAGGGCCGGGGATACTCCGCGCTGCCGCCGGACAAATCGGAGGCGCTGCACAAGGCGATCCGGCTGCAGTGGATCTCGCTCGTCGTGATGGTCATCATCATCGTCGCCGTGGGCCTGGTGGCGGGCCAGTCGCAGGCCATGCGCACGGCCTTCGTCGAGGACATGTTGGCGCTGCTGCCGCCCATCGCGTTCCTGCTCGGAGTGTGGCGGGCGAGTAAGAACAGGTCCCCGAAGCATCCCTATGGCCATCACCGGGCGATGTCGGCCGGCCATGTGGTGGCCGCCGTCGCGCTGCTGGTGTTCGGCCTGTCGCTGCTGTACAACGGCGCCAGCGCACTGGTCATGGGGGAGAGGCCCCCGGTGGGTGTCATGTCGCTGTTCGGCCAGACGTTCTGGGCCGGCTGGCCCATGATGATCGTGATGTCGATGACTGTGGTGCCTGCCGTCATCCTCGGCCGCATGAAGATGAAGCTGGCGGAGGATCTGCACGACCAGTTGCTTTCCGCGGACGCGGACATGCTGAAGGCGGACTGGTCCACGGCGCTGGCCACCGTCGCCGGCGTCGCGGGCATCGGCTTCGGGCTCTGGTGGGCGGATTCAGCCGCCGCCATCCTGGTGTCGGCCAGCATCGTCAAGGACGGCGTGACCAACCTCCGGATCGCCGTCGCCACGCTCCTCGACGAGAGGGCCACCCCCATCGCCTCCCGGGACCCGCACCCGGTGATCGGCAAGCTGCGTCAGAAGGCACTGAGCCAGGCGTGGGTGGGGGAGGCGGCGGTGCGGGTGCGCGACATGGGACACGTCTTCCACTCCGAGGTCTTCGTCGTGCCCGCCGAGGGCCACCACCCGGGCATCACCGAGCTCGACGCGCTGCGCCATCAACTGTGCGACACGGACTGGAAGGCGCTGGACACCGTCGTCGTGCCCGTGAAGCAGCTTCCCTCCGACATCGACGAGCCGTCGACCTCCGAGGTCAGTCCTCGCTCTGGGGCATAGGGACCGCTGCGCGCTTGGGGGAGACCGGCCAGTCGTCGGGATAGCGCCACGCCAGCTCGTCGACCTTCTTGTCCAGTTGGCGACGGGCGCGCGCGGAGAGGCGGTCGCCGAAGACCGTGCCGCCCAGGTGATCCGTCTCGTGCTGCAGGCAGCGGGCGAGCAGGCCGGTGCCCTTCACCGTGATCTCGTTGCCGTAGGCGTCCTGGCCCGTGCAGGTGGCCAGATCGGGGCGGGCCACGCTCTGGTAGCCGCCCGGGTAGGACAGGCAGCCCTCTTCAGCGGCGTCCAGGTTGCGGTCCTTGCCCTCCGGCAGCGTTACGACGGGGTTGCACACCACGCCGCGGTGGATCCTGTCGTCCGCATCCGGGCATTCGTAGACGAACACGGCGGTTCCGACGCCCACCTGCGTGGCGGCCAGCCCAACTCCCTCAGCCGCCCTCATGGTGGCCCACATGTCGCGGATCAACTGGTGGAGTTCCTCGCCGAACTCAGTGACTGGTTCCGTCTGCTTGTGCATCACCGGGGTGCCCCAACGGGTGATGGGCAGAACGTTGCCGCCCTGGGTGAGATCGGCCTCAGCCATTGTGCTCCTTCAAGGTTCGGGTACGACGGTCAAGTATGCCGCACCGGGTGTCGCTGGCGCGCGGCTGCCACTGCCGGGGGAGGATGGCAGGTATGGAATTCGCCCACGGTTGGTCGGCGCTGCTCGACGACTACGCCGCGCACCTCGGCGCGGAGCGCGGCCTCAGCCCGCACACCGTGCGGGCCTACGCCACGGACCTCCGCGACCTGGCCACCTTCGCCGACGTCGCGCCCGGCGAAGTGACGCTCTCGACGCTGCGGGCCTGGTTGGGCGTCATGCGCGACGACGGCGCGGCCGCGTCCACCCTGCAGCGCCGCGTCGCGTGCGTCAGGGGGTTCTTCGCCTGGGCGGTGCGGGAGGGTGTCGTGGGGGCTGATCCGGCCGTTCGGCTGAAGGCGCCGAAGCGGCAGCGGCGGCTGCCAAGGGTCTTGGCCAGCGGTGCCGTGTCCGAGACGCTGGCCGCGGCCGAGAACCGCGCGGCCGAGGACGGCGACCCCATCGCGGTGCGCGACCTCGCCCTGGTCGAGGTGTTGTACTCGAGCGGGTTGCGGGTCTCCGAGGTGTGCACGCTCACGCTTCGCGACGTGGACCGCGAGCGTCGCTCCGTCAGCGTGCTGGGCAAGGGCGGGAAGCAACGCACGGTGCCGCTGGGGCTCCCTGCCCTCCGCGCGGTCGAGGCCTGGCTGCGGGTGCGCTCAGCGGTCAGCACGCCGTCGAGCCCCGACACCGTCTTCCTGGGCGCCAGAGGCGGCGCGCTCGACCCGCGGGTGGCGAGGCGGGTGGTCCACGAGGCGACGGCGGCCGCCGGGCCGGGGGCCGAGATCGGCCCCCACGGGCTGCGCCACGCGATGGCCACCCACCTCATCGAGGGGGGCGCGGACCTGCGCAGCGTGCAGGAGATGCTGGGCCATGCGTCCGTGGCCACCACCCAGATCTACACCCACGTCACCTCGGAGCGCCTGCGCGAGGCCTTCCGGCAGGCGCACCCGAGGGCGTGAATCAGAGCAGGGGCCCGATCTGGTCGCGGACCTGGCCCCGCAGCACCTTCCCGATCATGGAGGTGGGCAGTTCCTCCACCGTCACCACGCGGCGGGGCACCTTGTAGGCGGACAACCGCTCTTTGGCCCACGATCGGATCTCCGCCTCATCGATGGGGGCCTTGGCCACGACGGCGGCCGTGACCTGCTCGTCGCCGCGCTCCTGTTTGATGCCCACGACGGCGACATCCTCGATCGAGGGGTGCTGGCGCAGCACGCGCTCCACCTCACTGGGCGACACGTTGAAGCCGCCGGTGATGATGATCTCCTTCAGCCGGTCGACGATGGTGGCGAAACCCTCCTCGTCGAGCGTCACGACGTCGCCGGTGCGCAGCCATCCGTCCGGCGTCTTCGTTTCCGCGGTGGCCTCCGGCCGGTTCCAGTAGCCCTGGAACACCTGCGGGCCCTTGACCCACAGTTCGCCGGCCTCGCCGGGGCCGACGTCACGGCCGTCCTCATCCACCACGCGCCGCAGCGTCGAGGGGAACGGGATGCCGATCGTGCCGGTCTTGCGTGTCCCATTGAACGGGTTGCCCATCGCGATGGGGGCGCACTCGGTGAGGCCGTAGCCCTCCACCAGGAGACCGCCCGAGACGGACTCCCACAGCGCCACCGTCTCGTCCGGCAGCGTCATGGCACCGGAGATGCACCACTTCACACCGGAGAGATCGATGCCCTTCGCCTTGGCGCCGTTGGCCGTCTTCTCGTAGATGGGCGGCACCGCGCAGTAGATCGACGGCGGGTTCTTCTTCATCTCCGCCAGCGCCATCTCCACGTCGGGGCGGGGGAACAGGACCTGGTGCGCCTGCTTGTAGACGCCGAACGTCACGTAGAGCACCATGCCGAAGGCGTGGAACATCGGCAGCATTGCGTAGCTGACCTCGCGCCCGGTCTGGGCGCCGTGCATCCAGGCCGCTCCCATGAGGGCGTTGGCGTACATGTTGAGGTGCGTCAGCATCACGCCCTTCGGCACGCCCGTGGTGCCGGAGGTGTACTGGATGGCGCCCAGGTCGTCGATCGTGGGGCGGGGGTGGGTGGGGTCCAGTGCAGGACCTCCCAGCAGTTGCTTCCACGTGAGGTCGCCAGTGCTGCCGTCAGTGAGCTGCGCCCGCTTCTGACGGAGCGAGGGAACGGGGAGCCCCAGCAGGAGGCGCTTGACGGTGGGGAACTCGTCCAACAGGTTCACGCTGACCACGAGCGGCTTGGTGGAGAGGCTGCGCAGCTTCGGCAGCACCCGATCCAGGGCGATGGCGACCTTCGCACCGTGGTCGACGAAGACCTCCTCGAGCTCCCGCTCGGTGGACAGCGGATTGTGCTCGCACACGACGGCGCCGAGGCGCAGGATGGCGTAGAACGCGACGAGGTGCTGCGGGCAGTTCGGCAGCAGGATCGCCACCCGGTCGCCAGCCACCACCCCCAGACGCCGGAGGCCCTCCGCCGCGCGGTCGATCCGCTCGCCCAGTTGCGTGTAGGTCATGATGCCGCCGAAGAACTCGGTGGCCACCTTGGAGGCCCCTTCTCGGCAGGACCGCTCGCACATGTCCGTGAGGGACTCGGTGGGCAGCTCGATCTGGGCGGGTACTCCCGGCTGGTAGAAGCGGGTCCAGTCAGGGGCGGGTAACGGCGTCGTGGTCATGGTGCAACGGTAGTGCTCAATCACCCGAGGAGCGTGAGGGGATCGATGAGGCCCCCGTCCTGCCAGGCCATCCAGTGGAGATGGCACCCGGTGGACAGCCCCGTGTTGCCCACGACGCCCACCGTCTGCCCGGCACTGAGCCGCTGCCCGGCCGTCACCGTCACGCGGGGGAGGTGCGCATAGGCGGTGCTCAGGCCGCCTCCGTGGTTGACGATGACCCGGTAGCCGTAGCCGCCGTGGTAGCCGGCCGACCGCACTGTGCCTGCCAGGGGCAGGCTGATGGCGGTGCCGCACGGAGCGCCGAAGTCTGCCCCGTCATGCAGTTTGGTGACACCGGTCACCGGGTGGCGGCGCATGCCGTAGCTGGAGGTGACGGGTCCGTCGATGGGGGCTCCACCCAGGGCCGCGGTGCGGGCCGAACTGATCGACGGAGGGCGGACGGGCACCGATCCCCTGGGAAGCAGCCGCACCACCGGCGTCACCAGATAGGCGCCGGGGTCCGCATACCGCTCCCCGTCGGTCAGTCCCCAGTGGAGACAGGCCGCTTCGTCGCAGTGACCGGCCAGCAGGGTGCCGATCCGCTGCCCGGCTGCCACGGTGTCGCCCGTGTGGACGGTGGCCCGGATCGGTTGGTAGGTGGTGCGCCAACCGTTGCCGTGGTCGATCGAGAGGGTGCCGGTGCCTGCGACCGACCCGGCGAAGTGCACGGTGCCGGCCGCGGCCGCGACGACTTCGTCGCCCGGATACCCGGCAAGATCCACGCCGCGGTGGCCGGCCGCGAACCGGCCGACGTCGTCGAAGGCGCGCACCACCCGGCCCGGTAGCGGGGCGGTGAGTGAGAGGTCCGCCCAGGAAGGGACCGAGGCGCCGGCGATGATGAGGACGGAGAGAATGAGGGCAGGCACGGTTCGCACGTCAGCACTGTGGTCAACGCCACTGCGGAATCACCACGGCGCCGGTGGGCTGTGGACAAGTCGCGACCCGCGTTCTCCGCACTGGTTGACGGCGTCACCAGATTTGAGCCCGCGCCCTCCGTCCAGATAGCATGGACCCTGCAACCCGTCTGGGTTGACATCGCATGCGCTGCGCGGGGAACCGCCGGTGGCCGCGTGGTCCTTCAACCAACTGGATGAAGGTGCGGCACCGGGCGCATCAGGAGAAGGCCCCTCCGGGGCCCCATCAACCACCCGTGGACCCAGTCCACCAGATTCAGGTGCGGCAGAGCCGCACCACAGGAAGGCACGACCATGGCAGTCGTCACCACCCGCCAGTTGCTCGAGTCCGGCGTTCACTTCGGTCACCAGACCCGTCGTTGGAACCCCAAGATGAAGCGCTTCATCTTCACCGAGCGCAACGGCATCTACATCATCGACCTGCAGCTCTCGCTGAGCTACATCGACAAGGCATACGCCTTCATCAAGTCCACCGTCGCGCGCGGCGGCCAGGTGCTCTTCGTCGGCACCAAGAAGCAGGCCCAGGAGGCCATCGCGGACCAGGCCACCCGCGTCGGGATGCCCTTCGTGAACCAGCGCTGGCTCGGCGGCATGCTCACCAACTTCGGCACCGTCTCGAAGCGCATCCAGCGCCTCAAGGAGCTCGAGGGCATGGACCTGACCGACACCGTCGGCTCGGGCCTCACCAAGAAGGAACTGCTGCAGCTGGACCGCGAGCGCACCAAGCTCGACAAGACCCTCGGCGGCATCCGTGACATGGTGCGCACCCCGCAGGCCGTCTGGATCGTCGACACCAACAAGGAACACCTCGCCGTTGACGAGGCCCGCAAGCTGAACATCCCGATCGTCGGCATCCTGGACACCAACTGCGATCCCGACATGGTCGACTTCGCGGTGCCGGGCAACGACGACGCCATCCGTTCCGTCGCCCTCCTGACCCGCATCATCGCCGACGCCGTCGCCGACGGCCTCATTGAGCGCTCCTCCAGCCGCTCCGGCGAGGAGACCCCCGCCGAGCCGATGCCCGACTGGGAGCGCGAACTCCTGGGCGCCGAGAAGGCTGAGGCCCCCGCTGCTGAAGAGGCTGCCGTCGAGGCTCCTGTCGCTGAGGAGGCTGCCGTCGAGGCTCCTGTCGCTGAGGAGGCTGCCGTCGAGGCTCCTGTCGCTGAGGAGGCTGCCGTCGAGGCTCCTGCCGCTGAAGAGGCTGCCGTCGAGGCTCCTGCCGCTGAAGAGGCTGCCGCCGAGGCTCCTGCCGCTGAAGAGGCCGCTGAGGCCGACACCACCGACGCCAACTGACCCAATCGATCAAGTAGACGGGATACCCCACACATGGCAATCACTGCCGCTGATGTGAAGAAGCTCCGCGACGCCACCGGCGCGGGCATGATGGACGCGAAGAGGGCCCTCACCGAAGCTGAAGGCGACTTCGACAAGGCCGTTGAGGGCCTGCGCATCCACGGCCTGGCCAAGCAGGCCAAGCGCGCGGACCGCGAGGCCACCAACGGTATCGTCGCCGGCCGCGACGGCGCCCTGATCCAGTTCGCCGCCGAGACCGACTTCGTCGCCAAGAACGCCGAATTCGTCGACCTGGCGGACCAGATCCTCGACGCCGTCATCAAGTCGGGTGCCACGGACGTGGAGGCCGCCAACGCGGCTGAACTCGCTTCCGGGGCCAAGGTCGCGGACGCGGTCCAGGAGCTCGGCGCCAAGATCGGCGAGAACATCTCCGTGGCCGACGTCGCGCAGTTCTCCGGCGACAGCCACGTGTACCTGCACCGTCGCGCTGCTGACCTGCCCCCGCAGGTCGGCGTGCTCGTCGAGTTCACCGGTGACAAGACGCTGGCCCACCAGGCTGCGCTGCAGATCGCCGCGATGTCGCCCCGTTGGGCCACCCGCGACGAGGTCCCGGCAGACCTGGTCGAGAACGAGCGTCGCATCGCCGAGGCCACCGCCCGCGAAGAGGGCAAGCCCGAGGGCGCCATGACCAAGATCGTCGAAGGCCGCGTCACCGGCTTCTTCAAGGACGTCGTGCTCGTGGACCAGGCTGCGGTCTGGGAGGACAAGAAGTCTGTGGGCGCCGCCCTGCAGGAAGGCAACACCCAGGTCGTGCGCTTCGCGCGTTTCGCTGTGGGTGCCTGATCACGCGAGCCTCTGCTCAGTGAAGTAGAGTGACGTGCGCCGCGACCCCAGTGGTCGCGGCGCACTTCGCATGTGGACGCCCCAACACACCAGGAGAAACAAGTGGGATATTCGCGAGTACTGCTGAAGCTGTCCGGTGAGGTTTTCGGCGGAGGCAAACTCGGCGTCGACGTGACTGTGGTGGCGGACATCGCCCGCGAGATCGCCGACGTGGTCCGCTCAGGCACGCAGGTGGCTGTGGTCGTCGGGGGCGGCAACTACTTCCGCGGTGCCGAATTGTCGCAACACGGCATGGCGCGCGACCGGGCGGATTACATGGGCATGCTCGGCACGGTGATGAACTCGATCGCCCTGCAGGACTTCTGCGAAAAGGCCGGTATCGAGACCCGCGTCCAGTCCGCCATCAGCATGGCCCAGGTGGCGGAGCCCTACATCCCCCGTCGCGCGGAGCGTCACCTCGAGAAGGGCAGGCTGGTCATTTTTGGTGCCGGCTCCGGCATGCCGTACTTCTCCACCGACACGGTCGCTGCCCAGCGGGCCCTGGAGATCGGCGCCGAGGTGCTGCTCATGGGCAAGCAGGGCGTCGACGGCGTCTACGACTCCGACCCCAAGACGAACCCGAACGCGACGAAGTTCGAAAGCCTCAGCTACAACGACTTCCTGACCAAGAACCTCAAGGTGGCGGACGCCACCGCCATCTCGCTGGCCCGCGACAACGGGCTCGACATGGTGTTCTTCAACCTGTCCAACAAGGGCAACATCGCCCGCGCCGTTGCCGGTGAGCACATCGGCACCCTGGTTTCGCGCTAACCACCACCCCCAGCAAAGGAGCAAGACCATGATCGCCGAGATTCAGCAAGAGGCCTCAACCAAGATGCAGCAGGCGGTGGACTTCGCACGCGAAGACCTCTCGACCATCCGCACCGGTCGCGCGCACCCCGCCATGTTCAACAAGCTCCTGGCCGATTACTACGGCGCCCCCACGCCGCTCCAGCAGCTTGCCACCTTCACCTCGCCTGATCCCCGCTCGATGCTGATCGCGCCGTTCGACCGCAGCGCCCTCGGCGCCATCGAGAAGGCAATCCGCGACGCAGACCTGGGCGTCAACCCGAGCAACGACGGGAATGCCGTCCGCGTGGTCATGCCGCACCTCACCGAGGAGCGCCGCAAGGAGTACATCAAGATGGCCAAGCACAAGGCGGAGGAGGCCCGCGTCGCGGTGCGCAACCTCCGTCGTCACGCCATCGACTCCCTGAAGAAGCTCGAGAAGGACGGCGAGATCGGCGAGGACGACCTGTCGCGCGCAGAGAAGGCCCTCGACAACACCACGAAGAAGTTCGTGGAGAGCATCGACGAAATCCTCAAGAACAAGGAAGCCGAGCTTCTCGAGGTCTGATGGCAACCGAGGCCCAGCCGAAGAAACAGTCGAGGGCGGGCCGGGATCTCCCGGCCGCCATCGCCGTTGGCGTGGCCCTGTTTGCAGGCGTCGCGGTCGGGCTCATCTGGGTTCCCTGGCTCTTCATCGCCATCGCCACTGCGGCGCTCGGGTTGGGGGTCGTGGAGGTGCACCGGGCTCTGCTGCGCAAGGGGATGAGGGCCGTCTGGCTCCCCGTGGCCATCGGCACCGTGCTGAGCGTCGCGGGCGGCTACCTCGTCTCCGTCGAGGACCTGAACATCGAGCCCACCACCTTCGTGGTGATCTGTCTGGGCGCCATGATGATCGCCTCGTTGGTCGGGCGGATGGTGCGGGGTCCTGAGGGCTTCATCCGCGACATCGCGGCCAGCGCCCTGTTGATCGCCTACATCCCGCTGCTCGGCGTGTTCGTCCCGCTGGTGATGGGTGCCTCCAGCGGCAACCTCCGGATGTTGAGTGTGATCGCTGCTGTGGTCGCGTCGGATACCGGTGCCTACGCCACGGGGGTCCTCTTCGGCCGGCACAAGATGGCGCCGTCGATCAGCCCGAGCAAGACCTGGGAGGGTACCGGCGGGGGAGTGCTCTTCGCCGCGGGGATCGGCGCCGTCTGCAGCGTCTTCCTGCTGGGTTCCCCCTGGTGGGTCGGCGTCATCCTCGGGGCCCTGATCAGCATGGCGGGGACCGTGGGCGACCTCGTCGAGTCGCTGATCAAGCGCGACGCCGGCATCAAGGACATGTCCAACTTCCTCCCCGGTCACGGTGGCATCATGGATCGTCTCGATTCCATGCTCGTTGCCGTGCCCGTCGGCTGGCTCGTGCTGCACCTCGCCCTGGGCGCCTGAACGCCCTCCCACCTACCCCTGAAGGCGTCATGACTGTCAAGACCCTGCCGCTCGTGTTCGAAGCCCCACGGCGGGGCAAGCCGCCCACACACTGGTTCGACCTCTCCATCGAGGAGCGCGTCGAGGCCACCAGGAAGCTCGGCCTACCCAAGTTCCGCGCGGACCAGATCTCCCGGCACGTGTTCGACCGCCTCGAGGACGACGTCAACCAGTTCTCCGACATCCCGGTGGACATCCGCCAGGAACTGGGGGAGCAGTTGTTCCCGAAGCTCCTGACGGAGATGACGCGGCGAAGCACCGACGACGGCACCACCGTCAAGACGCTCTGGCGGCTGCATGACGGCTCCCTGCTGGAATCCGTGCTGATGCGCTACCCGCACCGCACCACGCTCTGCATCTCGTCGCAGGCGGGTTGCGGCATGGCCTGCCCGTTCTGTGCGACGGGGCAGGGGGGCCTCAAGCGCAACCTTTCCCAGGCCGAGATCACCGCGCAGGTGATGGCTGCGGATCAGCAGTTGGCCGCCGGTCTGGTGCCTGGTGCCACCGGCCGCCTCAACAACATCGTGTTCATGGGGATGGGCGAGCCCATGGCCAACTACAAGGCGGTGATGGGCTCCATCCGTACGTTCCTCGAGCCCGGGCCCAACGGGTTCGGCATGAGCGCGCGTGGCATCACCGTGTCCACCGTCGGGCTGGTGCCGGCCATTCAGAAGCTCACCGGGGAGGGGCTGCCGCTCACCTTGGCCGTCTCCCTCCACGCCCCCGACGACGAACTGCGCGACGAGATCGTCCCGATCAACACGCGCTGGAAGGTGGACGAGGTCGTCGACGCGGCATGGGAGTACGCCCATGTCACGAAGCGCCGGGTCTCCATCGAGTACGCCATGATGCGCGACATCAACGACCAGGTGGCACGCGCCGAACTGCTGGCCAAGGTGCTCAAGAAGCGCGGCGACTGGGGCTGGGTGCACGTCAACCTCATCCCGCTGAACCCCACCCCGGGTTCGAAGTGGACCGCGTCGCGCAAAGCCGACGAGAAGGCGTTCATCGAAACCCTGGAACGCCGTGGCGTGCCCGTCACGCTGCGCGACACCCGCGGCCAGGAGATCGACGGCGCCTGCGGCCAGCTCGCCGCGAGCGTCGAGCAGGCGTAGGTGCGCGCGCCCCTGATGATCGTCAGGTGATCCTATGAATAATCGTGCGCCGCTTGGTCGTAAGATCGACGCGCCAGTGTCCCAACAGGCAAAAGGAGAATCGATGGAACCCAAGCTGGAGGCTGTCTTCCAGAGCGTCGTAGCACGCAACCCTGGTGAGGCCGAGTTCCACCAGGCTGTGCGTGAGGTCTTCGAGTCCTTGGAGCCCGTGACCAAGCGGCACCCTGAGTACCTCGAGTCCAAGATGCTGGAGCGCATCTGTGAGCCCGAACGCCAGATCATCTTCCGCGTGCCGTGGCAGGACGACAAGGGCGACGTGCAGGTCAACCGCGGCTTCCGCGTCGAGTTCAACTCCGCGCTCGGCCCCTACAAGGGCGGCCTGCGGTTCCACCCCAGCGTCTACCTCGGCGTCATCAAGTTCCTGGGCTTCGAACAGATCTTCAAGAACTCCCTGACCGGTCTGCCCATCGGCGGCGGCAAGGGCGGGTCCGACTTCGACCCCCGCGGCAAGTCTGAGAGCGAGGTCATGCGCTTCTGCCAGTCCTTCATGACCGAGCTCTACCGCCACCTCGGTGAGTACACCGATGTGCCCGCGGGCGACATCGGCGTGGGCGGCCGGGAGATCGGCTTCATGTTCGGCCAGTACAAGCGCATCACCAACCGCTATGAGTCCGGCGTGCTGACCGGCAAGGGCATCGGTTGGGGCGGTTCGCTCGTCCGCACCGAGGCCACCGGCTACGGCACCGTCGTGTTCGCCGAAGAGATGCTCAAGACCAGGGGCGAGAGCTTCGACGGCAAGCGCGTCGTCGTCTCCGGCTCCGGCAACGTGGCCATCTACGCCGCGGAGAAGGCCGCCCAGCTGGGTGCGACCGTCATCGGTTTCTCGGATTCCACCGGCTTCGTCGTCGACGAGGCAGGCGTGGACCTTGACCTGCTCAAGCAGATCAAGGAGATCGAACGCGGCCGCGTCAGCGACTACGTCGACCGCCGTGCCTCCGCGAAGCTCGGAAACGCCGGCGGCTGCATCTGGGACGTCCCGGTGGACGTCGCGCTGCCCTGCGCCACGCAGAACGAACTCAACCTCGAGCAGGCCGCAACCCTGATCAAGAATGGTGTCAAGGTTGTGGCCGAGGGCGCCAACATGCCCACCACCCCTGATGCCATCCATGCTCTGCAGGGAGCCGGCGTGCTCTACGCCCCAGGCAAGGCGGCCAACGCCGGCGGTGTGGCCACCTCCGCACTGGAGATGCAGCAGAACGCGTCGCGGGATTCGTGGACCTTCGAGTACACCGAGGAGCGCCTCACCAACATCATGCGCCAGATCCACGAGATCTGCGCTGAGACGGCAGACTCCTACGACGCCCCGGGCGACTACGTGGTCGGCGCCAACATCGCCGGCTTCGAGAAGGTCGCCTCGGCGATGCAGGCCTTCGGCCTGGTCTGAGCAGCAGCCACGCGGCGTGGCCGGCCGACGGCCGGGCTACGCCGAGGAGGCGAAGTACAGGTCGCGATAGCGCCGGATCCGGTCAGGGTCCGGCGCTTCGCCGTAGGCGGCCCAGAACTCGCCGTCGGCACTCGGGCCGAAGTTGTGTTCGAGTGACCAGGAAGCGACCGCCAGGTCCGCCCAGCGGTCGGCGACCCCGAGGTGGCCCACGTCGACCATCCCGACGAGGTTACCGTCGTCCCCAAGCAGGAGGTTGGGCACGCACGCGTCTCCGTGCACGATCGACAGGTCGTGGACGTCGGGTTGGTCGCCCACCCACTCCGGCGCGTCGAAGAGGGTGTCCGTCGCGTCGAGCGAATGCAGTTGGGCCAGGGCCAGAGCCAGACCCCGGGCCGCGACGTCCGGCCGGTCCTGCCACTCGATGGCGGGACGACCCGGGAGACCGACGGTGACGATCAGCCAGCCGTCGTCGAGCTCCTCGTAGTCGGCCATGCGTGGGCTGGGGAAGCGGCTCGACAGCCAACTGAGGCGCTCCGCCTCGGGCTCGAGGTCGTGTGGGCTCCACTTGGCGTACAACGGCTTGACGTCGTCGGCGACGAGGCGGGCCGTGATGCCGCCCACCTCGTTGCGCCACACCAGTTCTTCGACGCGGCGCTTGTTCACGGCGGCCCACTTCGTGATGGCGAACGGGACCGGGGTGCCGGGCGGGGGAACAGAGGCCTGAGACATGGTGCCGATCCTATGTGGCTGCCCCAGTTGTGGACAGTGGGATACTCAGGGGGTGCGCAGCATCGTTCTCCTCGGCAGCACCGGCTCGATCGGTACCCAGACCCTTGACGTGATCGCCTCCAGGCGGGAGCAGTTCAGGGTGGTGGGCCTGTCGGCCTCCGGTGGCAACATCGAACTGCTGGCCCGCCAGATCATCGAGTTCGAGCCGGAAACCGTCGCCCTCGCGAAGGCGAGCGCCGGGCGGGACCTCCAGCGGGCGTTGTACGACGCCGCCAATGAGCGCGGTTGGGCCCAGGGTGAGTACCGGCTCCCTACACTTCTCCTGGGCCCCAAGGCTTCCGCCCAACTCGCCGCGGTAGGCGCGGACGTGGTGCTCAACGCCATCACCGGTGCTGCGGGGCTCGAGCCCACCCTGGCGGCCCTGGCCGCGGGCAGCACCCTGGCGCTCGCCAACAAGGAGTCGCTGGTCATCGGCGGCCGGTTGGTCACCGAGGCCGCGCAGCCCGGCCAGATCGTCCCCGTCGACTCTGAGCATTCCGCCTTCGCGCAAGCCCTGCGTTCGGGCCGCGCCGACGAGGTGCGCAGGCTCATCCTCACCGCTTCGGGCGGCCCGTTCCGCGGCCGTTCACGCGACGAACTCGCCGCGGTCACTCCGCAGGAGGCCATGGCGCACCCCACCTGGGACATGGGCCGTGTCATCACCATCAACTCGGCCACCCTGGTCAACAAGGGGCTGGAACTCATCGAGGCCGCCCTGCTCTACGGCGTCGGCTACGACGACATCACCGTGACCGTGCACCCCCAGTCCATCGTGCATTCGATGGTGGAGTTCCACGACGGGTCCACCATCGCCCAGGCCTCACCGCCGGACATGCGGCTGCCCATCGGCATCGCCCTGACCTGGCCCGAGCGTCTCGAAGGCGCGGCCCGCTCCTGCGACTGGACGACGGCGGCCACCTGGACGTTCGAACCCCTCGACGACGACACCTTCCCTGCGGTGCAACTCGCCCGCCGTGCGGGCAGGGCGGCCGGCACCGCGCCCGCCGTCTACAACGCCGCCAACGAGGCCTGCGTCGAAGCGTTCTGGGACGGACGGATCGGCTTCCTGGACATCACCCGGATCGTGGGGGAGTGCCTGGACGAACACTTGGCGGACGGTCACGTCGCAGACGGCGACCTCACCCTGGACGGCGTCATCGCCGCAGACCAGTGGGGCAGGACGCGCGCCTCGGTCCTCGCAGGGCCGGCAGCATGACGGTGCTGCTCACCGTGCTGTTCGCGGTGCTGTTCTTCGTGTTGATCATGGTGTCGATCGCGCTGCACGAGGTGGGCCACCTGGTACCCGCCAAGCTGTTTGGCGTCAAGGTCACGCAGTACTTCGTCGGTTTCGGCAAGACGCTCTGGTCGGTGCGCCGGGGCGAAACGGAGTACGGCGTCAAGGCCTTCCCGCTGGGCGGTTACGTACGGCTCGTCGGCATGTACCCGCCGAAGAGGCCGGGCGCGAAACAGACGTGGCTGACGCGGGTCGCGGACCAGGCGCGGTCCTTCGAATGGGACTCGATCCGGCCTGAGGACGACGGCTCGTTGTTCTACCAGAAGAAGACCTGGCAGAAGGTCATCGTGATGCTGAGCGGGCCCGCGATGAACGTGCTGCTGGCGTTCCTCATCTTCCTCGGCATCAACGTGTTCCACGGCACCTACCAGCCCACGCTGACCGTCGGTCAGATGTGGCAGTGCGTGGTGTCCGCGGAGCGCGAGGATCGCACCTGCACGGCCGACGACCCGCCCACGCCGGCGGTCGAAGCGGGCGTGCAGGTGGGCGACACCCTTGTCTCCTTCAACGGCGTCGCCCTCACCGGCTGGGATCAGATGGGCGACCTGGTGCGCACCAACCGTGACGGGCCGGCCACGGTCGTCGTCGAGCGCGACGGCGCCGAGGTGACCCTGCCCACGGTGAACACCGTGCTCAATCATGTGCCGGACCGGCTGGACCCGACCAAGTTCGTGGAGGCAGGGTTCTTCGGGGTGTCGCCCACCCAGGAGCTCACCAAAGCCGGGCCCCTGACCACGGCCGCCCAGATGTGGGACATGACGAAGCAGTCCACCGTCGCCCTGATGAGTTTCCCGGCCCGGATCTGGAACGTCGCCGCGGACCTGGTGACCGGCCAACCGCGCGACGTCAACTCCCCGATCTCCATCCTGGGGGCTTCCCGGGTGGCGGGGGAGATCACCACCACAGACCAGCTCGGCACCGCTGACAAGGTGGCGTCGTATCTCTCGTTGCTGGGCGCGGTGAACCTGTTCGTGGCACTCCTCAACCTGGTGCCGCTGCTGCCGCTCGACGGCGGGCACGTCGCCGGCGCCCTCTGGGAGTGGCTACGTCGCCAGTTCGCACGGCTCGGCGGACGGCCAGACCCGGGGCCAGTCGACACCGCCAAGGGGCTGCCCGTCACCTACGCTGTGGGAGCATTTCTCCTGCTCGGGGGCCTCGTGCTGATCGCCGCCGACCTCATTTCCCCGATCCGACTTTTCTGACCAGCAGAGTAGGCTGTCGCACATGTCCGTGAACCTTGGTATGCCCCCAGCGCCTGCGCCGGTGCTCGCCCCCCGCCGCCCCACCCGGAAGATCCGGGTCGGGAAGGTTGAGGTCGGTGGCGACGCGCCGATCAGCGTCCAGTCGATGACCACCACCAAGACCACGGACATCAACGCCACCCTGCAGCAGATCGCGGAATTGACCGCCACCGGGTGCGACATCGTGCGCGTCGCCGTCCCCAGCCAGGACGACGCCGAGGCGCTGCCGATCATCGCCATGAAGTCGCAGATCCCCGTGATCGCCGACATCCACTTCCAGCCGCGCTACGTGTTCGCCGCCATCGACGCCGGCTGTGCGGCCGTGCGCGTGAACCCCGGAAACATCAAGCAGTTCGACGACAAGGTCGCCGAAATCGCCAAAGCGGCCGCCGACGCGGGTGTGAGCCTGCGCATCGGCGTCAACGCCGGCTCGCTCGACAAGCGCCTGCTGCAGAAGTACGGCGCCCCCACCGCTGAGGCCCTCGTGGAATCCGCCCTGTGGGAGGCTTCGCTGTTCGAGGAGGTGGGGTTCTACGACTTCAAGATCTCCGTCAAGCACAACGACCCCGTCGTGATGGTGCGCGCCTACGAGATGCTCTCCGAGAAGTGCCAGTACCCGCTGCACCTGGGCGTCACCGAAGCCGGTCCCGCGTTCCAGGGCACGATCAAGAGTTCCGTGGCCTTCGGCGCGCTGCTGAGCCAGGGCATCGGCGACACCATCCGGGTGTCCCTCTCCGCCCCGCCGGCAGAAGAGGTCAAGGTGGGCCTCAAGATCCTGGAGTCGCTGAACCTCCGCCCCCGCAAGCTGGACATCGTCTCGTGCCCGTCCTGTGGGCGCGCGCAGGTCGACGTCTACACGTTGGCCGAGCAGGTGACCAAGGGTCTTGAGGGCATGCAGGCACCGCTGCGCGTGGCCGTCATGGGCTGCATCGTCAACGGCCCGGGCGAGGCCCGCGAAGCGGACCTCGGCGTCGCCTCCGGTAACGGCAAGGGTCAGATCTTCGTCAAGGGCGAGATCATCAAGACCGTCCCCGAGGATGAGATCGTGGAGACCCTCCTGTTCGAAGCCCGCCGCCTCGCCGCAGAGATGGGTGAAGTCGGTTCCCCTGAGATCTCTGTTTCCTGACCGGGGGTCCTTTCGTGCCATGTTGGCCCTAGAGTTTCGCCCATGACTTCAGGGCTGACGACGATGGGGGCGGGCGACCGCGAACGGGTCGCCCAATTCCTGGCGACGAGCCCGGTGGAGAACCTCTTCCTGAGTTCCCGGGTGGCCACCTACGGCCTGGACCGGCGCCGGCTCGGCGCCGTCTACGGCTACGAACGCGAGGGCGTTCTCACCTCCGTCCTCCTCGACGGCGGCACTCTCTTCATCGCGGGCTTCGACCCGGAGGCGCTGCCCGTCTACGTCGAGAAGTTGGGGCCCATCCGCCGCTGCACCTCGATCCTCGGCCCGGCCATCTCGGTGCTGGGCCTGTTCGTCGGCCTGGCGGAGCGGTACCGCGGTGCGTGGGGCGGCGTCTCCAACGTACGGAAGCGGCAGCCCCTGATGGTGCTGGACCACCTGCCCGAGGTCCCGCCGGACAGGCGGGTCCGCAAACTGACCCTCGATGACTACCCGAGCTATCTCGAGGCCTCGGTGCACATGTACACCGACGAGATCGGCAGCTCGCCGTTCAAGTACGGCGGCGGCTACGAGGGCTTCGTGCGCGACCGCCTCCGGCAGGGTGACGCCTACGGCATCGTCGACGACAAGGGCACGGTGATCTTCAAGGCCGATCTCGGCCCAAAGCTCGCCGGTCAGGCGCAGCTCCAGGGGGTGTGGGTGGCTCCGCACCTGCGCGGCCGGGGGATCAGCGTGCCGGCGCTGGCCGGGATGTGCCACCTGATCATGGACCAGTACCCGCTGATCAGCCTGTACGTCAACGACTTCAACACCGCCGCCATCCGAAGCTACGAGCACCTCGGCTTCGTCGAGGTGGGGGCGCTGGCGACGGTGCACTACTGAGCCACGATCCGCCCGTCCTGTCTCGGGGCCAGCGCGAACGCCACCAGGTAGATGAGGAGGACCAGGATCAGCAGGTTGCTGTACCCGGTCAGCAGCGCGGCGTACTCCAGGCAGCCGCCCACGAGGGCACCCAGCAGGTTCAGCCCGAACGCCGCGCGGCCGTTGTCCGCCGCTGCGAACCGTTTGGCGAAGGCGACGTTGGCCAGGAAGATCGGCACGAAGGCCAGTGCGACGGCCACGATCAACCGTGGCACGTAGGGCAGGCCCAGCAACCATTCCGGCTTGACCACGTAGGCGAGCGCGATGGCGACCCCGATCCCCGCGAAGAGCCAGGTGAGGGGAGGGGTGCGCCACCGTCGGGTGGTCTCGACGGCCAGCAGCACGACGAGCAGCACACCGCCGAACACCAGCGCGTTGACCAGCCAGGTGGTGCCGAACAACAGCGCGAACGAGGCGATGTACTTGGTCTCCAACAGCATGAACGCCACGCCCATGAAGAAGAGGTCCGCATAGGGACGCATGTGCCGCAACGGCCCACCCAGGGCGCGGACGGTGACCGCGGAGGCCAGCAGAATGCCGGCCAGCACCCACAGGTACGTCGCAGGGATACCGTCGCCCCGGTAATAGAGGAACGGTGCGTTGTCCGTGGGCGGCGCGATCCGGTCTGCGGGCAGCACGTGGTTGTCGGTGCCGCAGACCTGCGCATCGGGGTTCTTCGCGATGGTCACCACGGCCTGCCCGCCACCTAGGAGGTCGACGCACGGGGCATGCCCGAACGCCTCCTGGGCGATGCCGCCGAGGCGGTCGATCAGCCAGTCCTCGCGGTAGTAGTTGTACATCGAGAAGACACCGTCGTCGGTGAGCCGCTCCCTGGCTGAGGCGAGCGCCTCCTCGGTGAAGAGAAAGGATTCCAGGCGGATCTGTGAGGCGCCGCTGACGAGCGCGAGGCTGTCCGGCAGGGCGAAGAGGATCAGGTCGTACTTCTCGGAGGTGGTCTCCAGGAAGGCCCGGCCGTCGTTGACGATGCGGCGGACCCGTTCGTCGGAGTACGGGCGGTCCGGGTTGAGTTCGGCCCCGATCTCCATGATCCGTGGGTCGATGTCGACGGCGTCGACGTGCTCGGCCCCCTGCTTCAGCGCGATCGCCACGTCGGAGCCGGAGCCGGCGCCCACGATCAGGACCCGGCCGGGCTTGTCCGCCACCATGCGCTCGTACGGGGTGCGGTACAACCGCTCGGCCTCGTTGAGCTTGTACTCGGCCGAACCCATGACTTGGTGGGGGATGCCGTTGACCGTGATGAGGTGGAGCGCGTTGCCGTCGGAGGATCGACCGATGTCGCGCTGGGTCACCTTGTAGTAGGGGGACCAGGTCACCCCTGGCGTGACGGTCTCGGCGAGCAGGGAACCGACGATGACCACGCCCGCCGCGATCGACACCAGGCGGTGGCGGCCCCAGGCCAACCAGATCAGGGCCGCCACGACAAGCACACCCCACACGACCGACGGCGCCCTCAGGAACGACAGCAGGGTGAACAGCGAGATGCCGATGAGGGACCCGATGAGGTCCCACCGGTAGGCGTTGAGGTTCTCCAACTCGGCGAAGCACCGGCCCACCACCTCGCCCGGTCCGGCGAGGATTGCGGCGACGAAGAGGAAGATCACCGGCAGCGCCAGCCACGCCGGAGGACCCTGGGCAGACAGCGAGGTGAAGTAGATGATGGCGTCGCCGGTGCGGTCGATGGTCACAGGGAAGGCCCACACGAAGAACACGAGCAGCGCCAGCAACACAGGCGTCCACGGCACGATTGACCAGCGCTTGCGGGCGATCAGGAAGCCGGCGCCGATGCCCAGGAAGGAGCCCAGCAGCACGAAGTTGGAGAAGTACGAGAGGTGCACGACGTTGGAGCCGAGCCAGCGGATCAGCGCCAGTTCCATGAAGAGCATCAGGGCGCTGCCCACGACGAGGCGGGTGACGGTGCTCCGGGGCTGCCCGGCCGAGGGGGTGCTCACGCGCCCATCGTGCCCGTTCCGGGAGTCATTGGGGGGCTGAAATTCGATGTCTGTCCTGATGGGTAGACTCGGCCCGTGATTTCAAAGCTCTCCTCCCTGTTCGTTCGCACCCTCCGTGAGGACCCGGCTGACGCGGAGGTGCCCAGCCACCGGTGGCTGGTCCGCGCCGGGTACATCCGTCGAGCGGCACCCGGCATCTACTCCTGGCTGCCGCTGGGCTTGAAGGTGTTGGGCAAGGTGGAGGCCATCATCCGCGAGGAGATGAACGCCATCGGCGCGCAGGAGGTGCACTTCCCGGCGCTGCTGCCGCGTGAACCGTACGAGTCGACGGGCCGCTGGACGGACTACGGCGACAACCTGTTCCGCCTCCAGGACCGCAAGGGCACCGACATGCTGCTCGGCCCCACGCACGAGGAGATGTTCACGCTGCTGGTCAAGGACCTGTACAACTCGTACAAGGACCTGCCGCTCTCGCTCTACCAGATCCAGACCAAGTACCGCGACGAGGCACGGCCCCGTGCCGGCCTGCTGCGCGGTCGCGAGTTCATCATGAAGGACTCCTATTCCTTCGACGTGGACGACGAGGGGCTGGAGGCCAGCTACCAACTGCACCGCCAGGCGTACCAGCGCATCTTCGAGCGGCTCGGCCTCGAGTTCGTGATCGTGTCGGCCATGGCCGGCGCCATGGGCGGCTCCCGCTCGGAGGAGTTCCTGGCCGTGGCTGCCAACGGTGAGGACACCTTCGTGCGCTCGCCCGGAGGTTACGCCGCCAACGTCGAGGCCGTGCGCGTCGCGCCCCCCGCGGAGCTGCCCGTCTCCGACGCGCCCGCCATGGCAGTCTTCGATACGCCTGGCGCCGGCAGCATCAACGCTGTCGTCGAACTGCTCAACCGTGACCTTCCGGAGCGCACCTGGACGGGCGCCGACACGCTGAAGAACGTGCTGTTCATGGTCACGGACCCCGACGGGAAGAAGCGGCCCCTGGCGGTGGGCCTCCCGGGCGACCGCGAGGTGGACACCAAGCGTCTCGAGGCTGCGCTGGAGCCCGCGGCTGCGGAACCCTTCACCGAGGACGACTTCAAGAACTACCCGGAGCTCGTCGTCGGGTTCATGTCGCCGGTGTCCATCGACGGGGGACGGTTCCTGGGCAAGGAGTCCTCCACCAAGATCGAGTACCTCGTGGACCCGCGGGTCGTCACCGGCACGCACTGGGTCACGGGCGCCAACGTCAAGGACCAGCACCTCACCGGTGTCACGGCCGGGCGTGACTTCACCGCGGACGGCATCCTCGACGTCGGTGACGTCCGCGAGGGTGACCCGGCGCCTGACGGCTCCGGCCCGCTGACGCTGGCCCGTGGCATCGAGATGGGCCACATCTTCCAGCTCGGCCGCAAGTACGCGGAGGCCCTCGGCCTCAAGGTGCTGGACCAGAACGGCAAGCTCGTCACCGTCACCATGGGCTCCTACGGCGTGGGCGTGTCCCGCGCGGTGGCCGCCGTCGCGGAAGCCACCAGCGACGACAAGGGCCTCAGCTGGCCGTTGAGCCTGGCGCCGTTCCAGGTGCACGTGATCGCCACAGGCAAGGACGCGGAGGTCTTCGCGGAGGCTGAGCGCATCGCAGAGGTGCTCGACGGCAAGCGGGTCGAGGTGCTCTTCGACGACCGCAAGGCCAGCCCCGGCGTGAAGTTCGCAGATGCGGAGATCCTGGGCATGCCCATCATCGTGGTCGTCGGCCGCGGCCTGGCCAACGGGGTCGTCGAGCTGCGCATCCGCGCCACCGGCGACAAGCGCGAGATTCCCGTCGCTGACATCGTCGACGAGGTGGTGGCCCTCCTCTAGGCCAACCATCCCGGCCACCAGGTGAGCGCCGTGCCGGTTTCCTGCACCGGCGCCACCTGACCGCGCATGCCGTCGCGCCACTGCGGATCGGGATCCGCCGCGACCAGGCGCGCGAATCCGTTCAGGACCTGCGTCTCCAGCAACCCCCAGCCGGCGCGGATGGTCTCGCGGCTGTCCATCGTCGTGGGCAGGTCGAACGCCGCCGGTTGTTCCGGGGCTTCGGTGCCGAGTCTGTCGCGCAGGGTGTTGCGCAGTTCGCGCGCCCGGTTGAGGCGGACCAGCCCCGTGGGGTGGAGGGCATTGTCCTGGCTGATCCTGCCCAGGCCCACACCCAGCCCGTAGATCAGCGCCCACACATGGCCCAACAGGATGGGCAGTGACGCCTCGACGGTGGTCGTCTGCAGACGCCGCGCAGCTGCCTCGCCCTCCACCGGCGCGACCGCCTGGTTGCGCAGGCCGAGCACCGCGGTGGCCATCGAGGCGTAACACAACCTGAGGTCCCCGTCCCCGGCCCGGGCTGCCATGTCCTCGAGCGCGTCCCCGGCACGGGAGACGGCGGCCTCGAGCCGGTTGGTCGCGACCCCGGGGTCGCTCGGGGCAGTGACGGGCGCAGCCACCACTTCGAAGGGCGCCTGGTCTGTCTCGGACAGCGGGTCCGGCACAGCGAGGCGGGCCACGTGGGCGTCGCACTGCGCCAACGCGGCGACGGCCCAGGGCTGGGCCTCCCAGTGCGGGGAGTCGACCAGTGCCGCGACGAGTGCGCGCAGATCCGCCACCGACTGGTGGGCCAGGGTGGCCTCCGGGGAGCGAGTCGGCTCAGGCGACGGCTCGGGCGGCGGGGCGGTCCGGGTGTCCGGCCCACCGAGGATCACCGGGTTCGTGGTGCATCCCGTCATTCCGAGGGTGAGCAGCGCGAGCGCGGAGCGACGGGAGACGGACATGCGGCCCAGCGTAGTGCGTGGGTATGCTGGGGCCTCACAATCAGGCGTACAACCGGATACGGAGCACCCACATGCAAGAAGCCAAGTTGGTGGCTGTCATCGAGCCAATCCTCGTGCAGCACGGGTTGGAGCTCGACAGCCTCGATGTCACCCGTATGGGCAAGCGCTCCGTGCTCCGGCTCACGGTCGATGGCGAAGGCCCCCAGGGTCGCGGCCCGCTTCTCGACGACATCGCCTCCGCGTCGCGCGCCATCTCAGACGCGCTGGACGAGAGCCCGGTGGTGGGGGACCACCCGTTCACCCTCGAGGTGTCTTCGCGCGGCGTGAGCAAGCCGCTGACGGAGGCGAAACACTTCCGCCGCAACACCGGGCGCCTGGTGCAGTTGTGGCTGGCCGACGGCGAGATCGTCGGCCGTATCGTCGGCGCCGATGAGCAGGGCGTCACGCTCGACGTCGACGGCTCCGAGCGCACGGTGGCTCTCACTGACATCAACAAGGCAGTCGTCCAGGTGGAAATGAACCGCCCGGTGGACGGCGAAGAGGATGAGGAGAACTGACATGGATGTCGATCTGGCTTCACTGACACTCATTGAGCGCGAGCGTGGGATCGATCGCGAGTATCTGCTCAAGACGCTCGAGGACGCGCTCCTCAACGCGTACAGCAAAACCCCCAACGCACTGCGCGGCGTGAAGGTCGAGATCAACCGGAAGACGGGCAAGGCCGCCGTGCTGGCCCCCGAATTCAATGACGACGACGAGATCATCGGCTACTTCGACGACACGCCGGAGGACTTCGGCCGCATCGCCGCCGCGACCGCCCGACAGGTGATCTTCCAGCGGATCCGCGAGGCGGAGGACGAGCAGAAGTTCGGTCACTTCTCGGCCACCGAGGGCGATGTCATCGTCGGCGTCGTGCAGCAGGACCGCGACTCCAAGGCTGTCCGCGTGCTGATCAGCAAGGGTGACCAGGACAAGTTCGAGGCGCTCATGCCGCTGGCCGAGCAGGTTCCGGGTGAGGACTACAGCCACGGCCGCAGGCTGCGCGTCTACGTGGTGAGCGTCCGACGCGAACTCCGCGGCCCGCAGGTGATCGTCTCGCGCACCCACCCGCACCTGGTCCGCAAGTTGTTCGCGCTCGAGGTGCCGGAACTGGGGCAGGGCGTCGTCGAGATCTGCGAGGTCGCCCGCGAAGCCGGTCACCGCACCAAGATCGCCGTGCGGTCGCTGGACCCCAACGTGTCCGCCAAGGGCGCGTTCATCGGCCCCATGGGCCAGCGGGTCCGCGCCGTGACGAACGAGTTGGGGGAGGAGAAGATCGACATCGTCGACTACTCCGACGACCCCACCGAGTTCGTGGCCGCCGCGCTCTCGCCCGCGAAGGTGCTGTCGGTGACGGTGGTCGACGAGCAGGCCAGGGCCTGCCGGGCGATCGTGCCCGACTACCAGTTGTCGCTGGCCATCGGCCGTGAGGGTCAGAACGCCCGCCTCGCGGCGCGTCTCACCGGCTGGCGCATCGACATCCAGCCGGACGTCACCGCCTGACCCATCGCTCCTCCCTCGTGGGGGAACAGCCCCGGCCCCTGGCTGAGAGATTCTCAGAGTTCTTTTGGAATCCTCTCAGGCAGGGGTTAGTCTGTTCTCGCTGGGAATCCAGCGATCCCCGATCAGAGGACTGTTCGAACAGATGGCGAAGAAGATCTGGACCCCGGTCATCGCAGGCGTCAGCGCCTTGGCACTCGTCGGTGGCGTGGGCGTTGCCAGCGCGCTGGACAAGGACGACGTCACCATGGTGGTCGACGGCGTGGCCAAGACCATCGCGGTCCGCGAGAACACGGTCGCGAAGGTCCTCGAGCTCGAGGGCATCGAGCCCGGGCCCCACGACGTCGTCCTGCCGGCGCTGGAGACCACCGTCGTCGACGGCCTCGAGATCAGCATCGCCTACGCGCGTCCGCTCGACGTCACCATTGACGGCGAACAACGCGAGGTCTGGACCACCGCGAAAAACGTGGGGGATGCGCTGAAGATGCTGCGCCTCGACGCCGCAGATTCCAAGCTCTCCGCCTCCCGTTCCGCGGCCATCGGCCGCGAGGGCCTCTCTGTCGACATCCTCACCGCCCGTGACCTGACGGTCACCGTCGCCGGGGTTGCCCAGCCCGTGCGCCTGGCCGGCACTGTCGCCGACGCGTTGGCCGAGGTCGGCGTCACCCCGGACGCCGACGACAAGGTGACCCCCAGCCCCGAGACCGCCCTCGAAGACGGCATGAGCGTCGTGTTCGTCAGGGTCGACGTCAAGCCGTCCACCAAGAAGGTCGCGGTGGCGTTCGAGAAAACCACCACCGAATCCAGCAAGATGCTCAAGGGTGAGAAGGAAGTCACCACCAAGGGGGTCGTCGGCGAGAACCTCGAGACCTACACCAATGTCTACGAGGACGGCGTGCTGAAGTCGTCGGCGCTCGTCTCAACCGAGGTGGTCAAGGCGCCGGTGAACCAGGTGACCACCGTCGGCACCAAGGTGCCGCCCCCTCCGGCGCCGGAACCCGAGGCGGCCCCCGCTGAGAGGTCCGAGTCGGCGTCCTCGGGAGGCTCCGGCCTCGACCTGCGCCGCTCCTCCATGTGGGACACGATCGCGCGCTGCGAGTCCACCAACCGTTGGAACATCAACACCGGCAACGGCTACTACGGCGGTCTGCAGTTCAACCTGCAGACCTGGCGCAGCGTCGGCGGCACGGACTTCGCGGCCTACCCCCACCAGGCCACCCGCGAGGAGCAGATCACCGTGGCCAACCGTCTGTACGACCAGCGCGGCCTCCAGCCCTGGGGCTGCAAGCCCTGATCGTGATTCACTCACGATCTGTTCACAGCGTCCTGCCTGCTCGGTAGGGTTGAGTGTCTACGGAACCGGACCCCAACGAAAGGTAAGGCCCATGACCGAACGGACACTACCCAACCTCGACATCGTCGACGAGGAGTTCCTCGCCCAGGCGACCATCACCGCAGGGCCGTGGGTCAGCCTCCTGCTTCCCACGCAGCGCACCGGCCGCGAGACACTCGCCGCCAGGTCCCAGTACGAGAACATGCTGAAACTGGCGGAGGGCGAGCTCGCCGCGAGGGACAGGGTGGGCGAGGTGTTGCCCGCCCTGCGTGACCTCGTCGCAGACCGTGAATTCTGGCTCCACCAGTCGGACGGGCTGGCGGTGTACGCCGCACCAGGGCTGATGCGCACCTTCCGCCTGCCGCTGGCGTTGCGCGAGGAGGTCTGTGTGGGCGACCATCCCAGGCTCGCACCCCTCGTGGGTGTGCTGTCGGCGGTGGGCGGTTCCTTCGACGTGCTGGCGCTGTCCGCCAACCGTGTGCGACTGTTCGAGGGAACGCGCAATTCCATCGGGGAACTGTCGCTCGGCGAAGACACGCCGACGGCGGTCGACGAGGTCTTCATCGGCCGCGACCACCAGGTCCAGCTCCAGAGCTCCGCGCAGAGCCGCGGCGGCGACATGGCCAACTTCCACGGGCACGGTGGAGACAGGGACGTGGCCGCTGTGGACCTCGAGCGGCTCTTCCGCGACATCTCCACCGCCGTCGACGAGGTGCTGGGCCGGGGCGCCACCCGCCCGCTGGTCCTGGCCGGCGTCGCGGAACACGGCGCCACCTTCCGCTCCATCAGCGGGCGCAGGAACATCGTCGACGAGATGGTGACCGGCAACCCGGACAGGTTGAGCGCCCAGGAACTGCACGAACGGGCCTGGCCCATCGCGGAGCGCGCGTTGCGCGAGGACGACGCCCAGTTGGCTGACCGCTACAACGAACTGGTGGGTACGGGCAGAGCCTCCGAGGACCTGGCCAGCATCGCCACCGCCGCGCAGGAGGGCAGGGTGGACACTCTGCTGCTCCGCCGCCCGAGTGCGGCGCCGGACGGGCAGCCCCGCCTGGTCGTCGATGAAGTGGATGTCGTGATCGCGCACACCTTGCGCAATTCGGGGTCCCTGGCGGTCAGCGAGGATCCGGCGGCACCCCCGGTGCGGGCCATTTTCAGATACTGAGAGGGCCCCGTGAACGGCGCTTTGGAGTGATACCGGCAGGCAAGTAGCATTGCTCCTTCCATGACTGTCGACTCTGAGTCCACTCCGCGTTCACCTGCTGAACGTTGGCCATGGGGACGGTTGGCCGTCCTCATGGCTCCGTTCGCGGTGCTCGGGGTCTGGCTGAAGGTGGTTCGGATCGACCGGTTCTACCCCAGCGCCGGGCTCGCGGAGAGGGCGACGAAATTGTCCTCCGATGTCGCGTTCGGCCTCTTCTGGTGTGTGCTGTGGGCCGTCGCACTCCTGTACCTCCGCCGGCCCCGGCTGCGCTCCGCCGCCGTCGTGCTGGCCCAGGTGCTCACCGCGGCCATCGGCGTCTTCATGGTCGTCAACCACTCCTATGCCCTGCGCACCGGAAACCCCCTGACGCCGGCCCAGATCGCGCTGGCGGTCCGTGAGGCCGAGGCCCTCTCTGGGCTCCTCGGATCGCAGGTCGACGCCACGTTCATCGGACTCCTGGTCGGCGTCGTGCTGTGGTCTCTGGTCGCCCCGCTGCTCCTGGGGAAGGTGTTCGCGCGCCTCTTCAAGGGCGAGGCCACCCCCGTCACCCGACGGGTGGGCCTGGCCGGCGCGGTGCTGCTGCTCATCGCCGCGACGTGGACGGCGCCAACCGCGTCGGCCTCGTTCGCGCTGTCCCCGGCTGTGCAGTTGGCCGTCTCACCCATCAAGCAGGCGGCCGCCTACCCGGAGGCCTTAGCCTCAGGGGCGCCCCTGGGTGATCCCGCGAGCACCCGGTTGGTGCCACGGCCGGGGGAGCGGCACCGCAACGTGGTGGTCATCACCCTCGAATCCCAGCGGGCCACCTCCGCCCTGCCGGAGACACGCCAGCCGGTGACCCCGGTGCTCGACGCCCTCGCTGAGCAGAGTGTGCGTCCGGAGCGGGGCTACACCGTCCTGCCCCACACGTCGAAGTCGTTGGTCTCCATCCACTGTGGAATGGCGCCACCGCCGGACAACCGCAACACCGAGGCCGACGAGGGCGGGCTGCCGCAGCGCTGCCTGCCTGAACTGCTGGCCGATGAGGGCTACAACACCGCCTTCTTCCAGTCGGCCACGGAACACTTCGAGCGGCGCCGCGGCACCGCTGCGAACCTGGGCTTCCAGAAGTTCACCCCGGTGGACGGGATGGACAAGACCGGCTTCAGCAAGGCCAACTACTTCGGCTACGAGGACGACATCATGCTGGAGCCGGTGCGCCGCTGGCTCACGAGGCAGGACGGGCCGTTCATGCTGGGCATGCTGACGGTGACCGCGCACCACGACTACAACGTGCCGGGCTACGAACTGATCGACTTCGTGGACCGCCCGCTGATGAACAAGTACCTCAACGCCGTGCACCTGCAGGACCGCTTCGTCGGCCACGTGATCGACCTCTTCAAGGAACTTGGACTCTACGAGGACACGGTGTTCGTGATCTCCGGTGACCACGGCGAAGGCTTCGGCGAGCACCAGCTCTACCAGCACGACAACACCATCTACGAAGAGGGCATCCGGGTGCCCATGCTGGTGCACGACCCCCGTCGGGCGCCGGAACTGATCGAAGGGCCGGCCAACCAGCTCGCCCTGATGCCCACCGCCGTCGACGCGCTTGGCTTCGACCTGGTCAGTGACGTCGAGTACCGGCCCTCGTTGTACAGCGGGGAGTCGCAGGGGCCGGTCATCGTGAGCTGCTGGGTCCGGGGGCGCTGCACCGCGGTGCTCGACGGCGACCGCAAGCTGATCCACCACTTCGGGGATCGCCGCGACGAGGTGTTCAACGTCGCCGAGGACCCGGGGGAACTCACCGATCTGGTGACCCAGACCGATGCCGACTGGATGGAGCGCGGCCGTGAGTTGGCCGTGGGCTGGTACCTCGACGTCGAACGCTGGTACGCGCCGGAGGAGTGACCTCCGGCGCACCCGGGCAGCGGGTCAGCGACGGGGGCCGCCGTGACCATGGACCCCGACGATCCCGGCGTCGATGGCCTTCTGGACGGCGTCGGCCTCAGACTGCGTCAGCTCGCCGTCGGTGACGGCCTTGTCCACCACCTCCTTGTCCTCGGCGGCCCGCACGGCCTGGCGTTCCTCGCGCAGCTCGGTGAGGGCTTCGGTGACGCTCGCCTCCTCCAAGCCCAGTTCTTCGGCCAGCGCCTTCGCGAACGCGGCCTGGTGTTCGGCGCGCAGCGCATCGCGCTCTTCCTGCGTGTCCGGCATGGTGGCGGGTTCGGACGGCCGGGCTGCGTCCCTGGCTGTGGCCATCGCTTCGGCGAGATCGGACTCGTCAACCCCGAGCTTCTCTGCGAGCGCCGACACATCCATGCCCGGCATGCCGCTGCGGTGCTCTCCGCCGAGCCTGCCGCGCCCCTCCATGCCCCACCCCTGCGCCTGCGGCGATGGCTGGGTGCTCTCGGTGGCAGAGGTGCTGGGAGAGGCGCTGGGCTCAGTCGTCTCAGCATTGGCCAGCGTTGCTGCGCCGAGGCCGAGTCCCGCAGCCATCGCTGCTGCGGACACTCCGGCAATGATCTTGTTCATGGGAGGCTTCCTTCCGGTGGGTCGGGCGGTGCTGCCCGACACCCCCAGCTTCGTGAGCGCTCCTGTGGGGTGCCTGTGCCGCGGCTGGGTGGCCGCTGCGAACTTGGCTAGTCTGGCGGGGTGAATCCTCAACGCACCTGCATCGGGTGCCGCGCAGTCGACGATCAGACGACGTTGGTCCGGCTCGTCAGGCAGGGCGTCACCGTCGTCGACGGCACCTCGCCCCGCCTTCCCGGTCGGGGTGCCTACGTCCATTCCCACTGCCTGGAGCTCGCCGAGCGACGCCACGCCATCCGTCGCGCGTTCGGGCCGGGGGCCCAACTTGACCCCGCCGCACGCTCCGCAATCCTCCGGAGTGGAAGCTGACGGTCAGGCAGGTTATGATGGTGGGCGGCCTGCGCTGTGCGCGGCCACATCGTTCAAACGCCCGGAAGGGCTACAACCAGAAGGTGGGCTGGAAGCTCATGACCACTCGATGAGAACCCAACGATGACCAAACACAACTAGGTCCGCGCCTTGGAGGTCGGGCCGCTTGAAGGAGAGTAGTGGCAAAGCCTCGCGTCCACGAGATCGCCAAGGAAATAGGTAAGACCAGTAAGGAACTGTTGTCCTGGCTGGGTGAAAACGGAGAATACGTCCGTGGCCCGTCCTCGACGTTGGAAGCACCAGTCGTGCGCCGCGTCCGGGAAGCATTCACCGCCAAGACCGATGCGCCTGCGCAACCCAAGCAGTCCCGTCCCGCACCGAAGGCAGCGGCTCCGGCCCCCGTCGTCGAGACACACCCTGACACTCCGGTGGCCACCCCTGGCGCACCGGACACGTCGGCCCCCGCCGTCGACGAGGCGCCCCAGGCGTCCGCACGGCCCCAGGCCGGCCCGCGCCCGGGCCCCAAGCCGCCCGCGGCTGCCCCCAAGCCGCCCGCAGCGGCCCCCAGGCCTGCTGCACCCGCAGCGCCTTCCGCTCCGGCAGCACCTTCAGCACCGGCCGCACCCGCGGCTTCCGCTGCTCCCGCTCCCGCTGCTCCCAAGCGCCCGGCCGCTCCGGCTGCGCCGTCCGCCCGTCCTTCGGGCCCGGCTCCCAAGCCCGGCGCTCCCGGCCCGCGTCCCCAGGCGCCTTCGCCCGGCCCGCGCAAGCCCGGCGCACCCCGTCCGGGGAACAACCCCTTCGCCCCGTCCCAGGGCATGGGCACCCAGCAGCGTCGCGGCCCCCGTCCTGACGGCGCTCCGCGTCGTGAGGGTGGCGCGCCCCGTCCGGGCGGCACCGGCGGTCTCCCGTCGGGTGTCCCACGTCCCGGTGGCACGGGCGGTCTGCCCGGCGTACCGCGGCCGAATCCCGCGATGATGCCCAAGCAGGCCAACCCGGCGCTCGGCCGCACAGGCGGCCGCGGTCGCCCGGCCGGTGGCCCCGGCGGTGGTCGTGGGCGTCCCGGCGCTGGTGCACCGGGTCGTCCCGGTGGCGCCGGCGGTGCGCCCGCCTTCGGTTCGGGCCCCATGGGCGGTGGCCCCGGTGGTGGCCGTGGCGGCGGCGCAGGCCGTGGCCGTGGCGGCACACAGGGTGCCTTCGGTCGTGGCGGCGGTGGCGCAGGTCGCCGTCGCAAGTCCAGGAAGCAGCGTAGGCAAGAGTTCGATCAGATGGAGGCGCCGGCAATTGGCGGCGTGCGCGTCCGGAAGGGCGACGGCCAGACCGTTCGCCTGCGCCGTGGCGCGTCCCTGACGGACCTCGCCGAGAAGATTGGCGTGGACGCGGCGTCGCTCGTACAGGTGCTGTTCCACCTGGGCGAGATGGTCACCGCAACGCAGTCGGTCTCAGATGACACCCTCGAGGTGTTGGGCGCTGAGCTCGATTACAACATCGAGGTCGTCTCGCCCGAGGACGAGGACCGCGAACTGCTCGAGAGCTTCGATCTCGAGTTCGGTGAGGATCTCGGCGACGAGGACGACCTGGCGGCCCGCCCGCCGGTCGTGACCGTCATGGGCCACGTGGACCACGGTAAGACGCGCCTGCTGGACGCGCTGCGGCACTCCAATGTCGTCGCCGGCGAAGCGGGTGGCATCACCCAGGCCATCGGCGCCTACCAGGTCGAGACCGGTGTCGACGGCGCTGATCGCAAGATCACGTTCATCGACACCCCGGGCCACGAGGCGTTCACCGCCATGCGTGCCCGCGGCGCGAAGTCCACGGACATCGCGGTGCTCGTCGTGGCAGCTGACGACGGCGTGATGCCGCAGACCATCGAGGCGTTGAACCACGCCCAGGCTGCGGACGTCCCGATCGTGGTCGCGGTCAACAAGATCGACAAGGAGTCGGCGGACCCCGTACGTGTGCGTGGCCAGCTCTCCGAGTTCGGCCTGGTGCCTGAGGAGTACGGCGGCGACACCCAGTTCGTCGACGTGTCCGCGGCCACCATGCAGGGCCTGCCGGAACTGCTGGAGGCCATCGTGCTGACGGCAGACGCCGCGCTGGACCTCCGGGCCAACCCGGACATGCCGGCACAGGGTGTGGCCATCGAAGCGCACCTCGACAAGGGTCGCGGTCCCGTGGCCACCGTCCTGGTGCACCGCGGCACGCTCCGCATCGGCGACTCGATCGTGGCCGGCTCGGCCCACGGCCGCGTCCGCGCCCTGATCAACGACCAGGGCGAGACGATGACCGAAGCCCCGCCGTCGATGCCCGTCCAGGTGCTCGGCCTGACGTCGGTGCCCGGCGCCGGCGACAACTTCCTGGTTGTCGACGACGACCGCATGGCCCGCCAGATCGCTGACAAGCGTGAGGCCCGCATGCGCGCCGCCCAGCAGGCCAAGTCCGGCCGTCGCAAGACGCTGGACCAGCTGTTCGAGCAGCTCGAGAGGGGCGAGACGCAGGAACTGCTGCTCATCCTCAAGGGCGACGGCGCAGGTTCCGTCGAAGCGCTGGAAGATGCGCTCAGCGGGATCGAGGTCGGCGAGGAGGTGTCGCTGCGCGTCATCGACCGCGGTGTCGGTGCCATCACCGAGACCAACGTGTCGCTGGCCGCCGCGTCCAAGGCCGTCATCATCGGCTTCAACGTGCGGCCCACGCCGCACGCGGCCCAGATGGCGGATCGCGAGAACGTCGACATCCGCTTCTACTCGGTGATCTACTCGGCCATCGACGAGATCGAAGCAGCGCTCAAGGGCATGCTCAAGCCGATCTACAAGGAAGAAGTGCGTGGCCAGGCGGAGATCCGCGAGGTCTTCCGTTCGTCCAAGTTCGGCAACATCGCGGGCTGCATGGTCCTCGACGGCACCATCAAGCGCAACGCCAAGGCGCGCCTGTTGCGTGACGGCGTGGTCGTCTCCGAGACGACCGTGGCCTCGCTGCGGCGTGAGAAGGACGATGCCACCGAGGTCCGCGAAGGCTTCGAGTGCGGTATCACGTTGACGTACAGCGACATCAAGATCGGTGACGTCATCGAGACCTTCGAAATGGTCGAAGTGGAGCGTGACTGATGGTCGGACCCCGTAACGCGAAGCTCGCGGATCAGATCAAGGTCATCCTGGCCTCGACCATCGACCGCCGCGTCAAGGACCCCCGTCTGGGGTTCGTGACGATCACGGAGGTGCGGCTGACCGGCGACAACCGGGAGGCCACCGCCTTCTACACCGTCCTCGGCGACGAGGCGGACCGTGCGGGGAGCGCCGCGGCGCTGGAGTCTGCCAAGGGCATGCTCCGCTCCACGATGGGTCAGCAGCTGGGCATGAAGTTCACGCCCACGCTGGAGTTCGTCCTTGACGCCACGCCGGAAACGGCGCGGCACATCGAGGACCTGCTCGCCCAGGTCCAGGCCCACGACGCCGCAGCAGCTGCTGCGGCGGCCGGGAAGGAGTTCGCCGGTGAGGCGGACCCCTACCGGAAGCCGCGGGACGACGAAGACAACGAAGAAGAGTGAGTAACGCGCAACCGGCCGTCCCCTCGGGCCTGGTGATCATCGACAAAGAGTCGGGGCTCACCTCGCACCAGGTGGTCGGCCGGTTGCGCCGTCTTCTGGGTACCCGCAAGATCGGCCATGCCGGCACCCTGGATCCCATGGCCACCGGCGTGCTCATCCTCGGGGTCAACCGCGCCACCCGCCTGCTGGGCCATCTGGCCCTGCACGACAAGCGCTACCTGGCCACTGTGAGGCTGGGGCAGTCGTCGCACACCGATGACGCCGACGGCGACCTCACGGAGGTCGCGGACGCGTCCGCCGTCACCATCGCGCAACTCCAGGAGGCCCTGGCCCCGCTCCGTGGTGCCATCCTCCAGCGCCCCAGCGCCGTCTCCGCCATCAAGGTGGACGGCAAACGTTCCTATGCCCGCGTCCGTGCAGGAGAGGCCGTGGACCTGCCCGCCAGGCCGGTCACCGTCTCCCGCCTCGACCTGTTGGCGGTGCGGCAGGTGGGCGCCCTCCTCGACGTCGACATCGACGTGGAGTGCTCATCGGGCACCTACATCCGCGCCATCGCCCGGGACCTGGGGGAGGCGCTGGGGGTGGGCGGCCACCTCACGGCGCTGCGCCGCACCCGCATCGGCGGCTACTCGCTCGACGACGCGGTGACGCTCGGTGACGAGCCTCCCGCCCTGATGAGCATGGCGGACGCCGCCCGGCTCAGCTTCCCCGTCATCGACCTGACGGAGGAGGAGGCCACCGACGTGGGTTACGGGCGCCCCCTGCGGCGTCCCGTGCCTGCCAGCCCCACCGGCGTCATCTCCCCGTCCGGGGAACTCCTGGCGCTGTACCAGCCCGACGAAGATGGCTCCAGGCCTGTTGCGGTGTTGGTCTGAGCGTGCCAGATTTACCCAGTGTGGAGACTTCCGTGACTGAATCCGTGGTGGTGATCGGTAACTTCGACGGCGTGCATACAGGGCACCAACAGGTGCTCGCCGAAGCCGTCCGGGACGCCGACCACCCGCTCATCGTCGTGACGTTCTGGCCCCACCCCGTCACGGTCCTGCGTCCCGACAAGGCCCCCAAGCTGTTGAGCGACCTGCGCTCCCGCATCGAGCTGTTGAAGCACGCCGGCGCCCACGAGGTGCGGGTCATCCAGTTCAACGAGGAGGTGGCCAACCTGTCGCCCGCGGAGTTCGTCGACCGCTTCCTCGCACCGCTCCACCCGGTACGGATCGTCGTGGGCGCCAACTTCCGGTTCGGGCACAGGGCCGCGGGCGATGTGGAGACGCTGGCCAAGTTGGGGGCGGGCCGCTTCGAGGTTCGGCCGCTGCCGCTGTCCTCCATCGACGACGAGGTGTCGTGCTCCACCAGCATCCGCTCGCATCTTGCGGAGGGCGATGTGGCCGCTGCGGCGCAGCACCTCGGCCGGCCGTTCCGGTTCCGAGGCGTGGTGGTCGTCGGTGACCAGCGGGGGCGCGAGTTGGGTTTCCCCACCGCGAACCTCACGGTCCCGCACGACATGGCGGTGCCTGCCGACGGTGTGTATGCGGGTTGGGTGACGGTCCTGGACGAACCGGGTGCGGAGCCCATGCCGGCGGCCATCTCGGTGGGCACCAATCCCACCTTCGACGGGTCGGACCACCGGGTGGAGAGCTATGTGCTCGACCGCACGGACCTCGAGCTGTACGGCTCTGAGATCGCCGTCGATTTCGTGGCACGGTTGCGGGGGCAGGTGCGTTTCGAGGGCATCGACGCGCTCGTGCAGCAGATGGGCGCAGACGTGGAGGCCACCCGTCGAGCGCTGGCTCAGTTGCCCCAGTAGCAGATCGAGGCCCGCATCAGCGTCTCGTAGGCCGCATCGAGGTCCACGTCGTCCCCCATCAGGGAGTGGGCCAGGAGCCCGTCGAGCTCCAGCGTGACGAACCCGTGCACCGAGGACCACAGCTGGACGATGATCTCCTCGCCGCCACCGGTGAACAGTCCGGCGTCAAGGCACCGCTGCACGCAGCAGCGCAGGGGCTCGACTGCGTGGCGGGTGCGCTCCCGGATACCGTCCGGGGAGTCGCCGTGTCGTCGGCCGAACATCACTGGATACATCTGGGGGTGGGCGAGCGCCCATTTCCGGTAGGCGCATCCCATGCTCATCAGGTCTGCCAGTGGGTCATCGGTGGCCCGGACGACGGTGGAGGCCACGAAGCTCTCGATCGCACGCTCGTACACAGCGTCCAGCAGCGCGTCGCGGGAGCCGTAGAGCGAGTAGATGGCCGACGTCGAGGTGCCGGCGGACTGGGTGATGCGACGCAGGCTCAGCGCGGCTGGACCCTCGAGCCCGACGATCCGGGTCGCCTTCTCCAGAAGGACTTCAGCGAGTGCCTCGTCGTGCACCTTCGGGCGAGCCATATCCCCTTGCCAACCAATCCGTCGTAGCACCAACCTGGCGCCGGGCGCCCTTCGTCGGGGTGCGCCGGTGGCTGCCAGACTAGTTGAGGGGAGAAGTGGCCCCACAGGGGGGTCGGCCTCAGCGCATCGTCAAGGACTTCTTGTAGACGGCGTAGTGCGTGCTGGCCTCGGTGCCGTCCTCAACCTGCTGCTCGGTGTGTTCCTCCACGAACAGGTGTTCGCCTGTGGGGTGGTACTCGAGGGACACGTAGAGGGGCACGGCCTTCTCGTTGTTCGGGTCCACCGCGAGGTACACGGCCTCGTAGCCGGCTTTCCGGGCCTGGTCCTCGAGCCACTCGCTCAGGGCCCGGCCGGCGCCGCGCCGACGGGCGTGCGGGTAGACCCACATGTTGCGCAGCTCAGGGGCGATCTCTTCGGACTTGAGGTCCAGGACGGCGGTACCGAGCAGCTTGTCTTCCTCCACAGCGACGGCGAAGAGCAGGTTGCCGGCTTCCTGCGCCTGGAAGAGTTCATCCACAAGACCGAGGTCAGGCCGGGCCTGGTGCTCACGCAGGTACTCCAGGTCAGCGGCTTCAACGCGGCGTACGGTGATGGCCATGAGGGCTCCTTTGCGAACGTGGTCTGCCCCCACCCTAGCGCGACAACGGGCGGCGCACCGGGCCTGACTGCGTTAGCGGGGGGACGCACAATTAGTGTCCCACGGTGGAGCGGTGCTAAGGTAGCTCGGTTGCCGTAGATCGGCCACGGCCTAGTAAGAGCCCCGAACGCACCCGCAGCTGGGGCGCCGTGCAGCGAACCGGAAGGAGTCCCATATGGACGCCGAAACGAAGAAGAACATCATCGAAGAGTACGCGACCACGCCTGGCGACACCGGTTCGCCCGACGTGCAGATCGCCCTGCTGACGAAGCGGATCGCTCACCTCACCGAGCACCTCAAGCTCCACAAGGGTGACCACCACAGCCGTCGTGGCCTGTTGCTGATGGTTGGCCAGCGCCGCCGTCTGCTGAACTACGTGGCCAAGCAGGACGTCGAGCACTACCGTGCGCTGATCGCACGCCTCGGCCTGCGTCGCTGATTTCACCAGAAGGGCCGCCAAGCTATCGGCTTGGCGGCCCTTCTGCTTTCTCCGGGCTAGAAGCGCACCTTGTCGACCACGTGGGTGGGATGCCCGAAGCGGTGGTGCGTGATCGACACGGCCTGCTCCCGCACGTAGGGCAGGAGGGCGAGCCGGCCAGGGAGCATCGGGTCGCCGTCGAAGGCGGTGACGTCGATGGATCCGCGCACTGCCGTGAGCAGGCTGCGGGCACCGAGGAAGCGGACCCGCCCGCGGACCGCCCGGTCGAAGTCGTCCGCAGCCTGGGTCCCGTACGCGAAGCCAGCCTCCGACAACACCCTCACCAGGGTCTCCTCCGGCGCCGTGGCGAAGGAGAAGCGGGCCGGTGCCCCGGCGGCCAGGGCGGCCGAGGCCTCCCGGAGCACCGACGTCGCATCGGCTGTCTCCACGCGCACCGTGACAGGCGTGGGGAGGTAGCGCAGCACGTTGATCTCGACGGCGAGCGCCGACGGGTCGTGCGGCACCCCGAAGACCGTGCGGGCCGCCTCCTCGTCGGAGGCGACAGCCGCTGTCAGCCGGGCTATGTCGACCCCGTGGACAGTCTCCGCCCCGCGGAGCAGCCGTGCCAGGGGAGGGGTGGACACCGTGGTGTCGGTGGGGCGGTGGTCGACGGCGACCGCCCGGTGGGTGCCGAAGCCCGTGAGGTAGTTAGGGCCACCCGCCTTGCCGCCCGCACCCACGGCCGAGCGCTTCCAGCCGCCGAACGGCTGGCGGCGGACGACCGCGCCGGTGATCGAGCGGTTCACGTAGGCGTTGCCGGCCTGCACCCGCTCCACCCACCGCGCGACCTCATCCGGGTCCAGGCTGTGCAGGCCGGCCGTCAGGCCGAAATCGGTGCCGTTCTGCCACGCGATGGCCTCGTCGAGGTCCTGGGCGGCCATCAGCCCCAGGATGGGGCCGAAGTACTCCACCTGGTGGTACTCGCTGCCGGGCAGCACGCCGGCGCGGATGCCCGGGCGCCACAGGCGGGTGTCCAGCCGCTTGGGTTCGAGCAGCCACCGCTGGCCGGGCTCCAGGCGCGTCAGGCCCCTCAGGAGTTTCTCGCCAGGGGGTTCGGTGAGCGGCCCCATCTGCGCTGGGGGGGCGGTCGGCCAGGCCACCTTCAGGGACCGCACCGCGTCGAGCAACTGGCTCCGGAAACGCCTCGAGCGCGCCACGGAGCCCACGAGGATGCCCAGGGACGCCGCTGAGCACTTCTGCCCCGCATGTCCGAAGGCGGAGTTCGCGAGGTCTGCCACGGCCAGATCCAGGTCCGCCGACGGCGTGACGATGATGGCGTTCTTGCCGGACGTCTCGGCCAGCAGGGGGAGGGCGGGGCGCCAGGAACGGAACAACTCTGCCGTCTCGGCGGCGCCGGTGAGCACCACGAGGTCGACCCGGGGATCCGTGATGAGGAGCTTGCTGACCAGCCCGTCGCCGACGATGGCCAGCTGCACCAGGTCCTCCGGGAGGCCGGCGCGCCAGCAGGCCTCGGCGAGCAGCGCTGCGGTGCGCCGCGCCGGGGGAGCGGGCTTGAGGACGACGGCCGAGCCGACGGCCAGCGCGGTCGCGACACCACCCAGCGGGATCGCGATGGGGAAGTTCCAGGGCGGGGCGACCGTCGTGAGCCGGGGTGGGACGTGCTCGGTGCCCGGGACGGATTCCTGGGCCAGCGACGCGTAGTAGTTGGCGAAGTCCACCGCCTCGGAGACCTCCACGTCGGCCTGGTCGATGAGCTTGCCCACCTCGTCGCCGGCCACGGTGATGAGGTCGCCGCGCAGGGATTCCAGTTCGACGGCCAGTCGGTGGAGTGCGGCCACCCGGTCGGACGGCGGCGTCCGGAACCAGGCCATCCCGGCCTTCCTGCCACGTTCCAACAGCGCGTCGACCTCGGCGACCTCGGTGATCGTGTGGTGCTGGAGGGTGCTGAGACCCAGCGAAGGGGCGGGTAGCCGGTCGTGGAGCTCGGCGGCCCAGCGCTGATTCTCCAGCAGCGCGGGGTTGGTGTCCTGCGCGTTGGTGAAGCCGCGACCCGGAGCGTGGCGGTCCTGGCCCGCCCAGCGCTGCGGAACGGGGTCGTCGAGGTGACCGAGGGCGGTGCGGAACCGCCGTTCCTCCAGGTCGAGGAAGGCCGCGTCGTGGCCGAGGCCGACGGCGCCCGACATGAAGTTCTCAGGCGCCGCGTTCTCTTCGAGCCTGCGCACCAGATAGGCGATGGCGGAGTCGTACTCGGCGCGAGGTACCACAGGGACGTAGAGCCGCAGCCTGCCGACGTCGCTCAACAGCACCCGCTGGAGTGGGGTGGCCATGCCGGAGAGCATCTCGATGTCCAGCGCGTCGGTGACGCGGCGTGCCTTGGCGATCTCCCAGGCCGCGGCGAGGGTGTAGACGTTGTGGCTGGCCGCCCCGGTGTGGAGGTGCGCTGCGCGCTCCGGCGTCAGGCAGAAGTCCAGCGCGCGCAGATAGCTCGCGTCGGTCTCCTCCTTCGAACCCCAGATGGGGTTGTCCCAGCCCCGCACCTCGGCGTTGACCCGCTCCATGGCGAGGTTGGCGCCCTTCACGAGGCGGACCTTCACCGGATGACCGCCCGCCGCGACGTGTCCGCGGGCGAACTGGTCGAGCTCGCCGAGCAGCAGCAGCGACTCCCTGAGGTAGGTCTGCACCGCGACACCCGCTCGGACACCCCGCAGCCCGGGTTCGGACAGGAGGGCGCGGAACACGTCGAGCGTCAGATGGAGGTCCCGGTACTCCTCCATGTCGAGGTTCACGAACGTGTCGTGCTCCTTCGCCAGGGAGAAGAGCGGCCGCAGCCGGTGGACGGCCTCGTCGACGGTGGCGCGGTGGGCGAAGGGCGCGTGCGGGCCGAGCACGGAAGACACTTTGATGGAGACGTAGTCGACGTCGTCGCGCTCGACCAGTTCCATCGTGCGGCGGAGCCTGCTGGCCGCGTGGCGCTCACCCAGCACCGCCTCGCCCAGCAGGTTGACGTTGAGATCCGCGCCGCCTCTGCGGAGGCGCGCCAGTGCAGGCCCGAGGGATCTGCCGAAGTCCACGACGAGGTCGCCCACCACGGCGGTGAACGCGCGTCGCACCACCCCCAGCGCGGGGCGGGCCACGGGGGCCACCGACCGCAGGCCCAGCCGCAGCGGCGGGGGGAGGAAACGGGCGGGGCGGCGGGCCAGTGCCGCCAGATTGCCGGCAGCGACGGCGGTGTCCTCCGGCCGCAGCACGCCGTCGACGAAGTCCAGGGTGAAACGCAGACCGCCCGGATCCTTCAGCGCGTCCCCCAGCAGGGTGGCGGCTCGTGGTTCGGGGTGGTGGCGGGCCTCATCCGCCCACCGGCGCGCGGTGGAAACGGCCGCCTCGACAACGGTGGCCGGCAACTCAGGTGACATGCCTCATTGTTTCAAGGGCCCGTCGCAGCCGCGCCGAATCCGCCTATCTCGTGCCTGACGGCTAAGCTGTGCGGTGACAACTTCATAACAATGAAAAACAAGTTGCCGCCCAGCCAGGTGTCCGTCTGGTCCTCGGTAGTGGCTCTCGGGTGTTCTACCCCCGCGGGCCTCGATCGAAGACCGGCAGGCGCGGTGGGCAGATCCCGCCACGAGGGCGGGGCGGCAGCTCACATGAAAGGAGCCTGTCCGTGGAAGGACCAGGCATTGAATTTGCTGAGGCCGTGATTGACAACGGTTCTTTCGGCAAGCACACAGTTCGTTTCGAGGCCGGTTATCTGGCCCAGCAGGCCGATGGCTCGGCCGCCGTCTACCTCGACGGCGACACCATGTTGCTGTCGGCGACCACCGCACAGAAGACCCCCCGCGACGCCATCGACTTCTTCCCCCTCACGGTGGACGTCGAGGAGCGCATGTACGCAGCCGGCCGCATCCCCGGTTCGTTCTTCCGCCGCGAAGGACGCCCCGGTGAGGGCGCCATCCTGGCCTGTCGCCTGATCGACCGGCCGCTGCGCCCCGCCTTCGTCAAGGGGCTGCGCAACGAGGTCCAGGTCGTCGTGACCGTGCTGTCCCTCAACCCCGACGTCATGTACGACGTCGTGGCCATCAACGCCGCGTCGATGTCCACCCAGATCGCGGGCCTGCCGTTCTCCGGCCCCATCGGTGGCGTCCGCGTCGCACTCATCGACGACCAGTGGGTGGCATTCCCCACCGTCGAGCAGGTCAACAAGTCCGCCTTCCAGATGGTCGTGGCCGGCCGCGTGCTGGCCGACGGCGACGTGGCCATCATGATGGTCGAGGCCGGCGGCACCGAGGCGACCTGGGAGCTCGTGCGTGCGGGCAAGACCGCCCCGAACGAGGAGATCGTCGGGCAGGGCCTCGAAGCGGCCAAGCCGTTCATCAAGGCACTGTGCGACGCCCAGTCGGAGCTCGCCGCGAAGATGCCCAAGGAAACCTACGACTTCCCGGTCTTCCGTGACCACGAGGAAGACGTGTACGCCGCCGTCGAGGAGCTCGCCAAGGACCGCGTGGCCGAGGCCATGCAGATCGCCGGCAAGCAGGAGCGCGACGACGCCACCCACGCCATCCGTCAGGATGTGCAGGAGCAGCTCGCCGAGCGCTTCGCCGACCGTATGAACGAGGTCTCCGCGGCCCTCAAGGCGCTCACCAAGAGCGTCGTGCGCCACCGCACCCTCACGGAGCACGTCCGCATCGACGGCCGTGGCCCCAGCGACATCCGTACGCTGTCGGCCGAGGTCGAGGTCATCCCGCGCGTGCACGGCTCGGCGCTGTTCCAGCGCGGCGAGACCCAGATCCTTGGTGTCTCCACGCTGAACATGCTGGACATGGTGCAGAAGATCGACACGCTCTCGCCGGAGTCGACCAAGCGCTACATGCACAACTACAACTTCCCGCCGTACTCCACCGGTGAGACCGGCCGCGTGGGTTCGCCCAAGCGTCGCGAGATCGGCCACGGCGCCCTGGCTGAGCGTGCGCTCATCCCGGTGCTGCCCACCCGCTCCGAGTTCCCCTACGCCATCCGTCAGGTGTCGGAAGCCCTCGGCTCCAACGGCTCCACGTCGATGGGTTCCGTCTGCGCCTCCACCCTGTCGCTGCTGAACGCCGGCGTGCCCCTCAAGGCCCCCGTCGCCGGTATCGCGATGGGCCTGATGAGCGAAGAGGTCGACGGCGAGACCAAGTACGTCGCGCTGACCGACATCCTGGGGGCGGAGGACGCACTCGGCGACATGGACTTCAAGGTGGCCGGCACGCGTGACTTCGTCACCGCGCTCCAGCTCGACACCAAGCTCAACGGCATCCCCGCCATCGAGCTGCAGAAGGCCCTCCTGCAGGCCCGCGACGCCCGCCACACGCTCCTCGACGTCATGAGCGAGGCCATCGACGTGCCGGACGAGATGAGCCCCTACGCACCGCGGATCATCTCGCTGCGGATCCCCGTGGACAAGATCGGTGAGGTCATCGGCCCCAAGGGCAAGATCATCAACCAGATCCAGGAGGAGACCGGCGCCAACATCGCAATCGAAGATGACGGCACCGTGTACGTGGGCGCGACCACGGGCGAAGCGGCTGAGGCCGCTGTTGCCCACATCAACCAGATCGCCAACCCGCACCTGCCGGAGAAGGGTGAGCGCTACCTTGGCACCGTCGTGAAGCTCACCTCGTTCGGCGCGTTCGTGTCCCTGATGCCGGGCAAGGACGGCCTGCTGCACATCTCGAAGCTGCGCGCCCTTGCCGGTGGCAAGCGCGTCGAGGACGTCGAAGACGTGCTGTCGGTCGGCCAGAAGCTGCAGGTCGAGATCTCCGAGATCGACGACCGCGGCAAGCTGTCCCTGGTTCCGGTTGTCGAAGACAACGAGGCCGAGGAAGCAGCCGGCGAAGAGAACTGATCAGTAACCACCCTGATTGACGGGGGCGGGTCCGGTAACGGGCCCGCCCCTTCGTCGTCCATCGGTCGGCCGGTTGGTGGCGCGGACAAATCCTCTGCTTGGATGGTCCTGACAGCCCCTGAGTGAGAGGTCATCATGCGAGAGATCCGAGTCGGAATCTTCGGCGTCAGCGGAAAAATGGGTAGCGAGGTCGTGCGTGCGGTCAACCGGGCGGACGACATGGCGACGTCCGGCGGCGTCGACATCAATGAGGACCGCAGCCAGGTCGGACGGGCGGAGGTCGTCGTCGACTTCACCCACCCGGACGCGGTCATGGACAACATCCGTTGGTGTCTGGAGCGCGACATCAACATGGTCATCGGCACCACCGGGTTCACGGAGGAGCGGGTGGCCGAGGTGCGGGCACTGGCCGAGGCGCACCCCGGCGTGGGCGTCCTCATCGCCTCCAACTTCTCCATCGGCGCCGTGCTGATGATGAAGTTCGCCGCGATCGCCGCGCCGTTCTACCCCTCGGTGGAGATCGTCGAGCTGCACCATCCGAACAAGGCCGACGCCCCGTCGGGCACCGCCACCACGACGGCGCACCGCATCGCCCGCGCCCGCGCAGAGGCGGGCCTCGGGCCGGTTCCAGACGCCACCGTGCACGACTCCGGGGCACGGGGCGCCGTGGTCGACGGCATCCACATCCACGGCGTGCGCCTGCAGGGCCTGGTGGCCCACCAGGAGGTGTTGCTGGGTGAGACAGGAGAGACGCTCACGATCCGTCACGACTCGTTCGAGCGGGTCTCGTTCATGCCGGGCGTGCTCGAGGGCATCCGCTACGTGATGGACAACCCGGGCCTCACCCTGGAGATGGACACGGTCCTCGGCCTCTGATCAGCCGGCGTCGGAGATGTCGGTGTGGAACCGCAGCAGCTTGATCGCCGTTGCCTCGTCCTCACCGACACCGACGCGCTGGTGGGCCCCATCGGGTGCCCAGCCGCAGCTGTTCAGGAATTGGCGCAGGGAGTCGTCGGCAGACGGCACCCACATGGTGGCCACCTGGTAGCCGTCCTTGCGCAGCGTGTCGACGGCGGCGTTGATCAGCCGCGACCCGTGGCCCTGGCCCCGGTGCTTCGGGTCCACCACGAACTCAGCGATGTAGCCGTCCGACACGTCGCGGTCCGGATCACCCGAGGGGCCCGTGACGGCGAATCCGACGACCCCTGCCTCCGCGATGGCCACCAGTACCCGCAGGTGTGCCAGCGGCGGCTTGACGATCGCCTCGTGCCAGGCCCGGGTGGCTTCATCCGCGCTCACCTCGCCCGCCGCGGCCGACAGGACCCCGCCGTCGGTCCAGGCGCGCCGCTGGATGCGGGCGATGTCGACGGCTTCCTGGGGGAGTGCGAGGCGCACGGTGTCGATGGCAGACATGCGTGCCATCTTATGGGCTGCCGGCGTCGGCGCATCCACAGGTGTGGTCGGGCCCACGGTGGGTGAAGTAGTGTTGGGGACCATGACTGAAGTGAAGACGCCACCGAAACTTGCCCCTGGCACCTTGCGGGTGATCCCTCTCGGCGGGTTGGGTGACGTCGGCCGCAACATGACGGCCTTCGAAATCGATGGCCAGATCGCGATCGTCGACTGCGGGGTGCTGTTCCCCGAGGACGACCACCCGGGCGTCGACCTGATCCTCCCGGGCCTCGACTACCTCACCGACAGGCTCGACGACATCGTGGCGCTCGTGCTGACGCACGGACACGAGGACCACATCGGCGCCGTGCCCTACCTCCTCAAGCGCCGCAACGACATCCCCGTGTACGGCTCCAAGCTGACGCTGGCCTTCCTGGCCGCCAAGCTCCGCGAGCACCGCATCCGCGAGTTCGAACTCGACGCCGTGGAGGAGGGGGAGATCATCGAGATCGGCAACTACGAATTCGAGTTCCTCGCCGTCAACCATTCCATCCCCGACGCCCTCGCCGTGGCCATCCGCACCAAGGGCGGCACCGTCCTGCACACGGGCGACTTCAAGATGGACCAGCTGCCGCTCGACGGGCGGATCACGGATCTGCGCGGCTTCGCGCGTCTGGGGGAGGAGGGCGTGGACCTCTTCCTGGTGGACTCCACCAACGCCGAGACCCCCGGTTTCACCACCCACGAGAAGGACATCGAGCCCGCCATGCAGCGCGTGTTCGAGGGTGCGAAGGGCAAGCTGATCGTGGCGAGCTTCGCCTCGCACGTCCACCGCATCCAGCAGGTGATGAACATGGCCGTCAAGCACGGCCGCAAGGTCGTCTACGTCGGACGCTCGATGGTGCGCAACATGTCGACGGCGCGGGACCTGGGCTACCTCACGGTCCCGGCCGGCACGCTGATCGAGATGAAGGACATCGACAAGTACCCCGCAGACAAGGTGGTCATCGTCTCCACCGGCTCACAGGGCGAACCGCTCGCGGCGCTCAGCCGGATCGCTAACCGCGACCACCCCGTCGTCGAGGTGGGCCCCGGAGACACGGTGCTGTTGGCCAGCTCCCTGATCCCGGGCAACGAGAACTCCGTCTACCGCGTGATCAACGGCCTGGCCAAGCTCGGCGCCAACGTGGTGCACAAGGGTAACGCGATGGTGCACGTCTCCGGCCATGCGTCGGCTGGCGAACTGCTCTACTGCTACAACATCATCCGCCCGCGCAACGTGATGCCCGTCCACGGCGAGGTGCGCCACCTCATCGCCAACGGCAAGTTGGCCGAATCCACGGGCGTGCCGAGCAGCAACGTGCTCGTCATCGGCGACGGCGACGTCGTCGACCTGAAGAACGGCGTGGCGAAGAAGGTCGGCTCGGTCGACGCCAGCTACATCTTCGTCGACGGAGCCACCGTGGGCGACATCTCGGAATCGATCATGGACCGTCGCATCCTCGGCGAGGAGGGCTTCGTGTCCGTCATCGCCGTGGTGGACCTGCACAACGGCACCGTCGTCTCCGGCCCGGAGATCCAGTTCCGGGGCCTCGCAGAGGACGCCAGCGCGTTCGACGAGGCCAGGACGCGGGTCGAGGAGGCACTTCGGGACGCCATGCGCGACGGAGTCAACGACACGCAGCGCCTCCAGCAGGTGACCCGTCGGGCGCTGGGCCAGTGGGTCTCGCGACGCCTGCGTCGCCGCCCCATGATCGTGCCCGTGGTCGTCACCACGTAGCAGCACACGAACCCGGTTTGACCCGGATCGGATGGACCGCGTAGAGTGGTCCATCGGTGCTTTGCCCCCTGGGTCATTCCGGGTTGGGCACCCGAGAAACTCATTTGAAATCCAAGAAGGTAGGTCAGTCGTGTACGCGATCGTGCGCAACGGTGGACGTCAGCACAAGGTTGCTGTTGGCGACGTCCTGGACATCGACCTGGTGTCCGAAGAGGTCGGCGGTACCGTCACCCTGCAGCCGCTGCTGCTGGTTGACGGCGACAAGATCACCTCTGACGCCAAGAAGCTCGGCAAGGTGTCCGTCACCGCCGAGGTTCTCGGTATGACCAAGGGTCCGAAGATCCGGATCATGAAGTACAAGAACAAGACCGGTTACAAGAAGCGCCAGGGTCACCGTCAGCGGTACACCCAGGTCAAAGTCACCGACATCAAGGCCTGAGGAGACTAGAGATGGCACATAAGAAAGGCGCGTCCTCGACGCACAACGGCCGCGACTCGAACGCTCAGCGTCTCGGCGTGAAGCGCTACGGCGGCCAGCTCGTCGGAGCCGGCGAGATCATCGTCCGCCAGCGCGGCACCCACTTCCACCCGGGCGACGGCGTCGGCCGCGGTGGCGACGACACCCTGTTCGCCCTTGTCGAGGGCCAGGTGGAGTTCGGTGTGAAGCGCGGTCGCCGCGTCGTCAACATCGTCACCGTCTGATCAGGTAAAACACTTCGAGAACGGCCCTCCGGGGCCGTTCTTGCTATTTTCGGAAGAACCGGTATTCAGTTCCGGCAGATTGGAGCCCATCGTGGCTATTCCCTCATTCGTCGACCGCGTCAAGTTCACCGTGCAGGCCGGCAACGGCGGGCACGGTTGCGCCTCTGTGCACCGTGAGAAGTTCAAGCCCCTCGGTGGCCCGGACGGCGGCAACGGTGGCGACGGCGGCTCTGTCATCTTCCGGGTGGACGACTCCATGTCGACGCTGGTGGACTACCACCGGCAGTCCCTGCGCAAGGCGAACAACGGTGAGCCGGGCAGGGGAGACAACCAGCACGGCGCGAAGGCCGGCGACATCATCCTCGACGTGCCCAGCGGGACCATCGTCACCGACGCGGACACCGGCGAGGTGCTGGCAGACCTGACGGAGCCCGGCGCCGAGTTCGTCGTGGCCCAAGGCGGCCGGGGTGGCCTCGGCAACGCTGCGCTGGCCACCGCTACGCGCAAGGCCCCCGGCTTCGCGCTGCTCGGTGAGGAGGGCGAGGGCCGCCAGGTCCAGCTCGAGCTCAAGGTGGTGGCCGACGTCGGCCTGGTCGGGTTCCCCTCGGCCGGCAAGTCGTCGCTGATCGCCGCCATTTCGCGGGCGCGGCCCAAGATCGCCGACTACCCGTTCACGACGCTGGTGCCCAACCTCGGCGTGGTCGTGGCCGGCGACGTGACCTACACCGTCGCCGACGTGCCGGGCCTCATCGAGGGCGCCTCGGAGGGGCGGGGCCTCGGCTTCGACTTCCTGCGCCACATCGAGCGCTGCCAGGCCATGGTCCACGTCATCGACCTGGGCACCTATGAGCCCGGCCGCGACCCGATCTCCGACCTGGAGGTCATCGAGGCCGAGCTCGCCGCCCATGGCGGGCTCGAGGACCGCGTGCGGCTCATCGCGCTGAACAAGATGGACCTCCCGGACGCCCCTGATCTGGCGGAGATCTCGCGTCCCGAGCTCGAGAAGCTCGGGATGCCCATCTTCGAGATCTCCACCAAGACGGGCGAAGGGCTCAATGAGCTGAAGTACCGGATGGCGGAGATCGTCGCCGCACGCCGGGCCTCGTTGCCGGAGGCCGCCGCGCCGAAGACCGTGCTGCGTCCCGAGCCCGTGGCGCGCAGGCGTGGCCCCATCGAGGAGTTCACCATCGCCAAGAAGGGCGACGGCGAGGGCGGCTTCGTCTGGCGCGTGCGCGGCGAGAAGCCCGAGCGCTGGATCCGGCAGACGGACTTCAACAATGCGGAAGCGGTGGGCTACCTCGCAGACAGGCTCAACCGCATCGGCGTGGAGAACAAGCTGCTGGAGATGGGCGCCGAGGCCGGCGACGCCGTGGCGATCGGTGGCGGCGACAACCCCGTCGTGTTCGACTTTGCGCCGCAGATCGACATCGGCGCGGAGAACCTCGGCCGTCGTGGCGAGGACATCCGCCTGGATTCGGAACGGCCCTCGGTCATGAAGCGCCGGCGTCTCGATGCGGAGTACCATGCCGCGAAGGCGAGCGTGGATTACGCCGTCACCGGCATGGACTCCGAGGGCGAGGATGACGAGTAGGACAGCGGTCTCCCAGGCGAAGCGTGTCGTCGTCAAGGTCGGGTCGTCATCGCTGACCCTCCCCGACGGCCATCTCGACCACGACCGCATCGCGCGGCTCGCGGACTCGCTCTCCGCACTGCACCACCGGGGCGTCCGGGTGGTGCTGGTCACCTCTGGTGCAATCGCGGCCGCCCTTGCGCCCTTGGGGCTGCGCCGCCGGCCGCGGGATCTTGAAACCCAGCAGGCTGCCGCCGCCGTCGGGATGGGCCTGCTCATCCGGCACTACTCCGACGCGTTCGCCGAGCACGGCGTCAACGTGGCGCAGCTGCTGCTGACAGTCGAGGACGTCCTGCGCCCCAAGACCTACCGCAACGCGCTGAACACCATTTCGCGGCTGTTCCGCCTCGACGTGGTGCCGATCATCAACGAGAACGACACCGTCGCCACCCACGAGATCCGCTTCGGCGACAACGACAGGCTCGCCGCCCTCGTCGCCCACCTCGTGCGCGCCGACGCGCTGGTCCTGCTGAGCGACGTCGACGGCCTGTACACCGCGCACCCGGACACCCCCGGGGCGGAGAAGATCACAGTCGTCGAGGACATCGCGGACCTGAATGTCGACACCTCCCGGCTCGGTTCGCGGGTGGGCACCGGCGGCATGCAGACGAAACTCCAGGCGGCGGACATCGCGACGCAGGCCGGGGTCAGCGTCGTGCTGGGCCACGCCGACGACCTGGAGGAGGCGCTCGCCGGCGCCGAGGTGGGTACCTACTTCCCGGCCCGCCGGAAGCGCCGTCCGCGCCGCCTGCTGTGGCTGGCGTTCGCCGCGGAGCCCAGGGGCTGGCTGCACATCGACGCCGGGGCCAGGCGGGCACTTCTCGCCACAAAGGCGTCGCTGTTGCCCGCGGGCATTCGTGAGGTGAAGGGCACGTTCGCCGAGGGCGAGCCGGTGGAGATCATCGGCCCGGACAACGAACCGCTCGGCCGGGGTTTCGCCGGCTATTCGAGCGCGCAGCTGCAGGCCGAGGCCGGGCACTCCAGCAGCGAGGCCGGGCACACCCGGCAGCGCCCCGCCGTCCACCGTGACGTGATGATGCTGAACGACTGAACCCCCGGGTTTGTCAGGCCGATTGGTCTAGTTCGGCGCCGCGACTTAAGCTGGCAGGCGTGATTGAGGTCTTCGGCTGGTTCGCAGCTGCGCTGGGCGTGTCGTCCAGCATCCCGCAACTGGTCCGCATCCTCAGGTCGGGCACCAGCGCCGGCGTGTCATTGACGCTGTGGCAGCTGGTCACCGGCAGCACCGCCGCCTGGGCCGTCCACGGTTTCCTGGCGCAGTCGCCGCAGATGCAGGTGCCCAACGTGCTCCTCACGGTGGCTTCGCTGGCCATCGTCGTCTTCGTGCTCCGCGACCGCGGCGAGTCCGTCGCCCACCACCTCGTGCTCCCCGTCGTCGTAGCCCTGTCCCTCTCCGGCCTCAACCTGTGGCTGGGGCCCGTCTTCTTCGGCTTCGCCGTCCTCGTGCCGCAACTGGTGGGTCAGTTCGCGCAACTGCGCGAACTGGTCACTGCACCCCATGTCGAGGGCGTTTCCGGCAGCTACCTCACCCTGATGCTGATCGTGCAGGCCATGTGGTTCGGCTTCGGGATGTTCAAGCCGGACTGGGCGCTGATCATCTGCGCCGGGGCGATGACGCTCTCCTGCGTCGCGAACCTCGCCGTCTACCTGGTGCGGCGGGCGCGCGCAGGCAGCACCCCGGACGTGGTCGCCGTCTCCTGACCAGGGAGGGCTGGCCTAGACTCTCGGGCATGGACTTTCGTGATCAGGCCATCGCTGCCCGCCAGGCGTCCGTCGAGCTCGCAGCGCTGAACCGCGCCCAGAAGGACACGGCCCTCCAGGCCATGGCTGACGCGCTGGCGGCCGCCGAGCACGAGCTGCTCGAGGCCAACGAGGTCGACGTCGCCAACGCCCGCAGCGCCGGCACCGAGGAATCCATCGTCGACCGGCTGAAACTGACGCCCGCCCGCATTGACGCCATGGTGCAGGGCCTCCGAGACCTCGCCGCGCTGCCGGACCCCGTCGGCGACGTGGTCCGCGGCTGGAAGCTCCCCAACGGCGTCTCCGTCCGCCAGGTGCGGGTCCCCTTCGGCGTGGTCGGCATCATCTACGAGGCGCGCCCCAACGTCACGGCCGACGCCGCCGGCATCTGCCTGAAGTCCGGCAACGCCGCCCTGCTGCGTGGCTCGTCGTCGGCCCTGAACACCAACCGCGTCACCATCGCAGCGCTGCGCAAGGGGCTCACCGACGCCGGGGTCACCGCTGACGCGGTGCACCTGATCGAGGGGGGCCGCGAGGTCACCGGTGAGCTGATGCGGGCCCGCGGCCTGGTGGACGTGCTCATCCCGCGCGGCGGCGCCGGCCTCATCCAGGCAGTGGTGGACGGCTCCACGGTGCCCGTGATCGAGACCGGCACCGGCAACTGCCACGTCTTCGTCGACGCGGACGCCGACATCGACCAGGCGATCACCATCCTGCTGAACGCCAAGACCCAACGGCCCAGCGTGTGCAACGCCGCCGAGACACTGTTGGTGCACCGCGACATCGCCGACGCGTTCCTGCCCCGCGCGTTGGAGGCCCTCTCCGGCGCCGGCGTCACCGTGCACGGGGACGACGCCACCCGCGCCTACTCCGACGCCGTGGTGCCTGCCGCCGCTGACGAGTACGACGCCGAGTACCTCACGCTGGACCTGGCGACGAAGGTAGTGGACTCCCTCGACGAGGCCCTGGCCCACATCCGGGCCCACACCACCGGCCACTCCGAGACCATCGTGACCCGTTCCCGCACCTCCGCGGACCGCTTCGCGGCGGAGGTCGACGCGGCCGCCGTCCTGGTCAACGCGTCCAGCCGGTTCGTCGACGGTGGCGAGTTCGGCTTCGGCGCCGAGATCGGCATCTCCACCCAGAAATTGCACGCCCGCGGCCCCATGGGCCTTCCCGAGATGACCAGCTCCAAGTACGTCATCGAAGGCGCCGGCCAGGTCCGCGGCTGAGCAAACCACCCTGACCACCACCACTGATTGCTAGGATCCCCTGCCATGAACCTTCTTCTGGAGACTGCCGCTGAAGCCCCACTCGTGCCGAGTTGGGTCATGGGTGCCATCGTCCTCGTGATCCTCCTGGGCGTGGTCGTCTGGCTCATCGGCTTCGGATCCGGTCGGCCCAACAGCCGGTGACGTCGACGGAACTGGGGGAGGCGCGGCTAGAGCGCCCTGGCCGCTGGCGCCTGGGCGTCATGGGTGGCACCTTCGACCCCATCCACCACGGCCACCTCGTGGCCGCGTCGGAAGTGGCCGCCCAGTTCGGCCTTGACGAGGTCGTCTTCGTGCCGACGGGTGTGCCCTGGCAGAAGCGGCACCGTCGGGTCTCGCTGGCCGAGGACCGCTACCTGATGACGGTCATCGCGACGGCCTCGAACCCCCGCTTCTCCGTCTCGCGCGTCGACATCGACCGCGAAGGCGACACCTACACCGTCGACACGCTCCGCGACCTCCGCGCTGAGCGTGGCGACAACACGGACCTGTTCTTCATCACCGGAGCAGACGCGTTGCGCCAGATCCTGACGTGGCGCGGCGCCGAACAACTCTTCGACCTGGCCCACTTCGTCGGCGTGACCCGGCCCGGCGTCCCCATGACGAAGGACGACCTGCGCCACCTCCCCGAGAGTGCGGTCACGCTCCTCGAGGTGCCCGCGCTGGCCATCTCATCCACAGACTGCCGCGACCGCGTCCGGGGCCATCAGCCCATCTGGTACCTCGTCCCGGACGGTATCGTGCAGTACATCGCAAAGCGGGGGCTGTACCCGGCCCCCATGACAGGAGTTCCAGATGACCATTCCTGACGACGTGCTCGAGCCCGTCCGGATCGCCGCCCAGGCCGCGGCCGACAAGAAGGGCCACAGCATCGTCGCCTTCGACGTGTCGGAACAGCTGTCCATCACGGACGTGTTCCTCATCGCCTCGGCAGGCAACGAGCGCCAGGTGGGCGCCATCGTCGACGGTGTGGAGGAGGCACTGCTCAAGGCCGGCCGCAAGCCCGTGCGCCGCGAGGGTGACCGCGAGAACCGCTGGGTGCTGCTCGACTACATCGACTTCGTCGTGCACGCCCAGCACACCGAAGAGCGGCTGCTGTACAACCTGGAGAGGCTCTGGAAGGACTGCCCCCAGATCCCGCTCGACATCCACCTGCCTGAGGAGGCAGACGAGGAGCTGTGAGGATCGCTCACGCCACCCGCCTGGTGCTGCTGCGGCACGGTGAGACGGACCACAACGCCCAGGGCAGGTTCCAGGGCCATGCGGACATCCCCGTCAACGACACGGGTCGACGGCAGGCCGAGGCCGCGCGCGACCGTCTGGTGCCTTTCCACTTCGATGCCGTGTACACCTCGCCGCTCGTGCGTGCCGCGGAGACGGCCCGCATCGTTCGGCCCGAGGCTGAGCTTGTCGTCGACCCACGGTTGATGGAGATCAACGTGGGCTCGTGGGCAGGCCTCACCTGGGGTGAGGTGCACGCGCTGATGCCGGACTATGAGGCCAAGTACGCCGACGGCGTCGACTTCCGGCGCTCGCCCGAGGGCGAGACGCTCGCAGAGGTGGTGGAGCGCGGCAGGCCGGCGCTGCTGGAGATCGCGGAGAGACACGACGGCGGCACCGCGCTGATCGTCTCCCACGGGCTGTTCCTCAACCGAGTGCTGCACTCGCTGCTGGGCCTCGAGGGCCGGGTGCTCGGCAGCCTCGCCAACGCGCACCACTCCGAAGTGGGTCACGCGCACGGCGCCTGGCGCCTGCTGGCCCACAACGTCGGCTGATCGAACAGCAGAGCACCCACGCCCGGGTGGGCGTGGGTGCTCTGCAGTTGCGGGTCAGACGCGCGGTTGGCGCTCAATCCACTGGGCCAACTCGACGCGCGGCCCGGTGAAGAACGGGGTCTCCTCCCGCACGTGGAGGCGGGCCTCGACGCCGCGCTGGTGGCGCATCGCGTCGGTGAGCCGGTGCAGTTCGTCCGCCTCGAAGGCGAGGATCCACTCGTAGTCGCCCAAGGCGAAAGCAGACAACGTCGAGGCGACGACGTCGGGGTATTCACGGCCGGCGATGCCGTGCTCCATGAGCATCTTGGAGCGGTGTTCTTCGTCGAGGTAGTACCAGTCGAAGCTGCGCACGAAGGGGTAGACGGTCAGCCAGGGGCGCGGGGCGAAGCCGGCGAAGCAGCTGGGCACGTGGGCGCGGTTGAACTCGGACGGGCGGTGCACCGCCACCACGGACCACACGGGGGAGAGGTAGTCGCCCAGCGCGCTGCGGCGCAGCGCGTGGTAGGCGGCCTGCAGCTTCTGGGGGTCGTCGGAGAGGGTCCAGACCATCAGGTCGGCGTCGGCGCGGAAGCCGGCGACGTCGTAGAACCCGCGCACGGTGACGCCCAGGTCTGCCATCTTCTGCTCAACCGACGTGAGGTCCACGTCGAGAGGCAGTGGAGCGGCCAGCTCGAACACCGAATACATGGCGTAGAGCGACTGCTGGTTGATGGCCTCGAGGTCGACATCGGTCTGGTCGCGTTCGTCGCGACCGGGGTGCTTGCTCATCTCAGGTGCCTTCCTCAGGTGGTTGCTGGACGGGGCAGGCAGCACCGTCCCGTCGAGAACTGACAGATGGTGGTGTCTTCCGCCTCGCCCCTGGCCACAGCCGCGCGGTGCAGCAGCTTGTCCACGAGCATCGCGACGAAACCCTCATCGGTGCCGACGGTGGCGGCCCTCTCGTAGGGGAGGCTGAGGCGCTCGGCGGTCTGCTTGGCCTCGGTGTCGAGGTCGTAGGCCACCTCCATGTGGTCCTTGATGAAGCCGAACGGCACCGCGACGACGCCGGCCACGCCCTCTTCGGCGACCTCTTCGAGCCGGTCGTTGATGTCGGGCTCCAGCCACGGGATGTGCGGGGCGCCGGAGCGCGAGCAGTAGGTGAGCTCCCAGGTGAGGGTCTCGCCGAGCGTCTCGGACGCCTCGCGGGCCACCGCCTCGGCGACCCTCAGGTGCTGGGCGTCGTAGCGGCTCTCGGGCTCGCCGGTGGCGGAGGCCTGGTTCATCGTGAGCGGGATGGAGTGGGTCACGAACAGCACCCTGAGTTCGCCGTCGCCGATGCGGCCCCACATGGTGCGCACCCCGTCGACGACCGCGCGGGCGTTGGCGGAGACGAACTCAGGGGTCTCCGCGAACGGGTCGATCTTGTCGATCTCGATGTCCTTGCCGTCGCGGGCGCCCAGGAGGTCCTCGCAGTACTGGCGGCAGCTGGAGTAGGAGCGGTACGCGGAGGTGGCCAGCGCGAGGACGCGGGTGTGGCCGTCGCCGATCAGCTCGTCGACGGTGTCGCCGATGTAGGGCGTCCAGTTGCGGTTGCCGATGACGACGGGCACCTCGATGCCGCGGCGTGCCAGTTCGGCGCGCACCGCCTCCATGAGGGCGGCGTTGAGCTCGTTGATCGGGGACTTCCCGCCGAACAGCATGTAGTGCTCGGAGACCTCCAGGAGGCGTTCATCCGGGATGTTCTTGCCGGCGGTGGCGTTGCGCATGAACGGCAGCACGTCGTCAGGTTTGTTCGGTCCTCCGTAGGAAGCGAACAGCACTGCGCTGTAGGGCTCGAGGGTCACATGGCCTCCCTGTCGAGGGTTGAATCGAGATCAGTCACGCTCAGGCTGGTCGCCGGGCAGGAATCTGTCTCCAGGGCGTCGGCGTCGATGCCGGGGGTTTCCCCGATGCCATAGAGCTCCGCCATGGCGTTGAGGTATTCATCCGTGCGGCCGCGTTGGGCGGCCAGCTTGGCACGGGTGGAGGGGATGTGCAGCAGGCGGGTGGCCAGCCGGCGCAGCGCGAGCGCCGCGTCGTCGTGCGACAACAGGCGGTTGGGCAGGCGGGTGACCTCGTCGTCCACGAGGCCCATGACGGCCTCGCGCAGGCCCACCACGGCGGGGTCGACGACGCGGGCGCGGAGCTTGGTGCGCGCCTCGGCGAGGCCCTCGTTGACGATCGACTGGGCGCGACGGGTGTCCTCCGCGATGCCGGAGCCGACGGACTGCTGGATGGTGGCCAGGTCCACGACGTGCACGCCGGGCAGCGTGGCGACGGCGGGGTGGACGTCGCGGTTGAGCGACAGGTCCAGGAAGCGGGCGGGGCCGGTGACGTCCGCGGGGGTGACCACATGACCGCCGCGGCCCCGGCACGTCACCACGACGTCTGCGGAGGGCAGCGCGTCGGGCAGCGATTCGATGTGGCCGATGCCGTGGCTCTCGGCGAAGTGGGCCCCGCGGCCGCTGGCGGAGTGGACCGTCAGGTTGGTGACGCCGCGGGTTCGGGCAGCAGCGACCACGGCCCCCGCGTAGGAACCGGTGCCCACCACCAGCACCCGGGCTGAGGGCCAGTCCGCGACGTCGATGAGGTCCAGGCCCGCGCTCACGACGGAGCGCCCGGCGCCCTCGAGGCTGGTTTCGCGTGCGACGCGGCGGGATGTCTTCAGCGCCTCCTCGACGGCGATGTTGAGCGGCAGCGACGTGTAGCCGAGGTCCTGGGCATCCATGAGGGCGCGGCGCAGCTGGCCTGCGATCTCGCGCTCGCCCACCACCATGGAGTCGAGCCCCGCGGCGACGCGGAAGACGTGGCTGAGGGCCGCCTCACCCAGGTACAGGTCCCAGGCCGGCGGGGTGGCGAAGTGGTCGTTCAGGGCGGCTCGCAGCTGCCCCGGCGTGGCCTCGCCGTTGGTGTCGAGGATGATCTCGACGCGGTTGCAGGTGCTGAGCACCACGGCGCCGGTCACTTCCGGCACGTCGCGGAGCCGGTCGACCATCCCCTCGATGTCGGCGGCAATCCGCTCGACCTCGGACAGGCCCTGCCGGTTGTGCTGAATGGAGAAGACACGCATTGTCACAGTGAGCCTCATTCAACCACCTTTGCCCGATAGGGCAGAATCGAACTCACCATGAGTTCACTGCTTTCAGCCCTCATCGGGCAGCGTCCCGAGAAGCTCCCCGTCTGGTTCATGCGCCAGGCCGGCCGCTCCCTCCCCGAATACAAGGCCGCCCGCGTGGGCACCACCATCCTCGAGGCCTGCCTGAAACCCGAGTTGGCGGCGGAGATCACGCTGCAGCCGGTGCGCCGTCACAAGGTGGACGCGGCCATCTTCTTCTCCGACATCATGACGCCCCTCGTGCTGGCAGGCGTCGATGTGGACATCGAGCCGGGCATCGGGCCCGTGATCGAGAACCCCATCCGCACCGCCGCCGACGTCGACAGGGTCGTCGGCCACCGGATCGAGGACCCCTCGGCGATCTCGGAGGCCGTGCGGCTGGTCGTCGCAGAGCTGGGAGAGAGCACTCCGCTCATCGGCTTCGCCGGCGCCCCGTTCACGCTGGCGGCGTATCTGGTGGAGGGCCGCGGTTCGCGTGACCACCTGCAGGCCCGCGCCATGATGCATGCGGATCCGGCGGCGTGGCACAGGCTGCTCGACTGGGCCGCGGAGCTCTCGGGCGAGTTCCTGAACGTGCAGATCGACGCCGGCGCCCGCGCCGTGCAGCTGTTCGACTCCTGGGCCGGCTCCCTCAGCCGCGCGGATTACACCGGGAAGGTGCAGCAGCACTCGGCGCGGGTGATGGCCGCGGTCGAGGGCCGCGTGCCCCGCATCCACTTCGGCGTCGGCACCCGCCACCTCCTCACCGACATGGCCGAGATCGGCGTCGAGACCCTGGGTGTCGACTACCGAACGCCCCTCGACGAGGCCGCCTGGCTCGTGCCGGGGGTTCCGCTGCAGGGCAACATCGATCCCGCGATGCTCGCCGCCGGCTGGGACGCCCTGGAGGCCCACACCCGTGATGTCGTCGAGCGCGGTCGCCAGGCACCCGCGCACGTCGTGAACCTGGGCCACGGGGTCCCGCCCACCACTGATCCCGAGGTGCTCACCGACCTGGTGGCCCTCATCCACGAGCTGTGAGCGGCTCGCGCGTCGCCGTCATCGGTGGCGGCCTCGCCGGAGTGTTGTCCGCCCTGCGGCTGCAGGAGGCGGGTCACACCGTCGAACTGCGGGAGGCGGCGCCTCGGCTGGGCGGCATGATTGCGCCCCTGCGGCTCGGCTCCGTCGAGGTCGACTCGGGCGCGGAGGCCTACGCCACGCGTGGCGGGGTCGTGCGGGCCCTCTGTGAGGACCTCGGACTCGAGGTGGCGGCGCCCCAGGGCACGCCCCACATCTGGTGGCGGCATGGCACCTTCCCCATGGCTGAGGGCGTGCTGGGCATCCCCAGTTCGCTCGACGACCCCGCTCTGGCTGTCCTCGAGCCGGATGAATTCGCCGCCGTCGCGGCCGAAGCGCAACTCGGGCGCCACGTCGGGGCCACGGCCACGACGGTGGGCGACCTGGTGCGGGCCCGCCTGGGCGAGGCGGCCCTCGCCAAGTTGGTGGCCCCCGTCGCCCAGGGCGTGTACTCCCTGTCGCCGGACAAGATGCCGCTCTCGGCGTTCGCGCCGACGCTGCTGGAGGCGCTGGCCACCGAGGGTTCGCTGCTCGCGGCGGTCGCGCTGGTGCGCGGCCCGGGCAGCGCCGCCGTCGAACAACCGATCGGCGGGATGTTCCGCCTCATCACCGCCATCGCGGAGCGTTTCGTCACGGCCGGCGGCAGCGTGCGCACCTCGGCGTCGGTGTCGTCGCTGCGCCGCGGGGGATCGGGCTTCCTGCTGACGCTGCATGACGGTGAGGTGCTGGACGTCGAGCGTGTCGTCATCGCCACCCCCGCCGCGCCCGCCGGAGTGCTGCTGGGCAATCTCGGGGTCGAGATCCAGGTGCCACCCGTCCGGACCGCCCGCTCGGCGTTGCTCGCCGTGACCACACCTGCGCTCGATGCCCATCCCGTCGGTTCGGGCGTCCTGTTGGCGGAGCGCGACGACACGTTGCACGCCCGCGCGCTGACGCACTATTCGGCCAAGTGGCCGTGGGCTGAGACCGGGCAGCACGTGCTGCGCCTCAGCTATCCCGAACACATCCTGGCCACCCGCGCGGACGCCCTCCGGGACGCTTCTCGGTTCGTGGGCGTGGAGATCCAGGAGCACGAAGTGCTCGGGTTCGCGTCGGTAGGCTGGGATTCAATGCCCACCCGCATCGACGCCTCGAACCGCGACTTCATCGTGGAGACGGCGCTCGAGGCCGGCGTCGATCTGGTCGGCGCCTGGCTGGACGGCAATGGGATCGCCGCCGTGGTGGCGGGAACGACAAGAGTGGTGAGATGAAGCTGAAGCTGGGCACCAGGGGATCAGCCCTCGCCGTGGCGCAGTCGGAATTGATCGCCGACGCGCTGCGCGACCGGGGGCACGAGGTTGAACTGGTGCGGATCCGCACCGGCGGCGACGTGGAGCGCGGCTCCCTCACCCAACTCGGTGGGCTGGGGGTCTTCGCTGCGGAACTGCGTACCGCCCTGCTGGACGGGGTCTGCGACTTCGCCGTCCACTCACTGAAGGACCTGCCCACCGCGCCGGTGCCGGGCCTGAGGATCGCCGCCATCCCGTTGCGCGCCGACGCCCGCGACGCACTGTGCGCCCGGGACGGGCTAACGTTCGCTCAGCTGCCCACCGGGGCCACCGTGGGAACCGGGTCGCCCCGCCGCGTCGCCCAGCTGCGCGCCCAGCGGCCGGACCTGCTCTACGTCGACATCCGCGGGAACGTGGGTACGCGGTTGGCTCGCGTCAAGACAGACGACCTCGACGCCGTGGTGCTCGCCGCCGCCGGCCTCGAACGACTGGGCATGACGCAACACATCACTGACTACCTGACCATCCTCCCCGCCCCGGGCCAGGGCGCGTTGGCCCTGGAATGCCGCACCGACGACGAGGTGCTGGCCGCAGAGCTCGCCGCCCTCGAAGACCCTGACACCAGGCTTGCCGTCGAGGCCGAGCGCGTGGTGCTGGAGAACCTCGGTGGCGGCTGCGCCGCGCCCATCGCGGCCCACGGGCACGACGGCGAACTCGAGGCCGCCGTCTTCGCGCTCGACGGCCGCAGATCGGTGACCGCCAGGGTGACCCTGAGCGACCACGCCGGGGCCATCGCCGCCGAGGAACTGATGCAGCTGGGCGCTGAGACGGTGGCGGAGCTGACCGCCTCGCGTCCGTCGCGGCTGGCTGAACTCCACGACGACTCGTCGCTCTGGGGCGGCGAGGACGTGCTGGCCGGCCTGCGCATCTTTGTGCCGCGCGCGGACACCGGAGACCTGGTGGGCGCCCTCCGCGCCGCGGGCGCCGAAGTGGTGGCCGAGCCCGTCCAACGCCGCGTGACACTGCGCCCAGAGGGCAGCTTCACCGACGCCGACTGGGTGGCGCTGACGTCGCCCGCCACGCTGGAGGTGCTCGACGAGTTGGGGATGACCATCCCCGAGCAGGCCCGCGTGGCGGCCGTGGGTGCGGCGACGGCGCGGGCGGCGCGCGAACGCGGCATCGACGTGGATCTGGTTCCGCAGGGTGCTTCCAGCGCCGCGGCCCTCGGTGAGGCCTGGCCCGCGGGCAGCGGACTGGTCGTCATCCCCGGGTCCGCGCTGTCGTCGACGGTGCTGGCGGAGGAACTGAGACGCAAGGGCTACGCGGTGGACCAGTTCGCGGTCTACACCATGGAGCCCGTCGATGACGTGCCTGGCAGCCTGCGGGGCGAGTATGAACGCTGCCTGTTCGATGTCGTGGTGATCCTCGCCGGCTCGATGGGCCGCGCCGTCGATCAACTCCTTGGTTGGCCGCAGGGTCTGCAGGTGGTGGCCTTCGGCCCGCCGTCGGCCGCCGCGCTGCGCCAGCTGGGCGTCGAAGTGGCCGCTGAAGCCCGCACCCAGGACGCCGAAGGGCTCATCCACGCCATAGCCAACCTCCCGAAGGGACATCGATGATCCAGTTCCGACCACGCCGCCTCCGCACCACGGCGGCCATGCGCCGGCTCGTGCGCGAGATCGAGGTGCGTCCCTCGCAGCTCGTGCTGCCCATGTTCGTCTCGGACGTGCCCGGGCAGATCTCCTCGATGCCCGGCGTGCGTCGCCACGGCATCGACGAGATCGCGCGTGCAGCGGAGAGTGCCGTCGCCGCCGGAGTGGGCGGGCTGATGCTGTTCGGCGTGCCTGAGGACGCGGCCAAGGATGAGCAGGGCTCGCAGGGTTGGGCCGAGGACGGCATCCTGCAGCGAGGGCTGCGGGCCGTACGCAACGCCGTCGGGTCTGACACGGTCATCGTGGCCGACACCTGCCTCGACGAGTTCACCTCCCACGGGCACTGCGGTTTCCTGACCGCGGACGGCGCCGTCGACAACGACGCGACGCTCGCGGCCTACGTCTCGATGGCCATCGCCCAGGCCGAGGCGGGGGCCCACGTGGTGTCGCCGTCGGGGATGATGGACGCCCAGGTGGAACACATCCGGGCCGGCCTCGACGGGCAGGGGTTCCAGGACACCGCCATCCTTGCGTACGCCGCGAAGTACGCCTCGGCGTTCTACGGTCCCTTCCGCGAGGCGGTCGGCTCGTCCCTGCAGGGTGACCGGCGCACCTACCAGCAGGACCCGGCCAACAGGCGCGAGGGGCTGCGTGAGGCCGAGCTGGACCTGGCCGAGGGCGCCGACATCGTGATGGTGAAGCCCGCCGGCTACTACCTCGACGTGCTCAGCGACGTGGCCGCAGCGTCGGACGTGCCTGTGGCCGCCTACCAGGTGTCCGGCGAGTACGCCATGATCGAGGCGGCCGCGGCGCAGGGCTGGATCGACCGCCGCGCCGCAGTGGCAGAATCAGTGACCGCGATCACGCGGGCCGGTGCAGATATCGTGCTCACCTACTGGGCGGAGGAGTTGGCGACGTGGCTGAAGTGAACCTGTTTGCGCGGGCGAAGGAGATCATCCCGGGCGGCGTGTCGTCGCCCGTGCGGGCGTTCGGCTCAGTCGGCGGTGACCCGGTCTTCATCCGCGAGGCTCGCGGCCCGCATGTCGTCGATGTCGCCGGGCGTGAATGCGTGGACCTCGTCTGCTCCTGGGGGCCCGCGCTGCTCGGCCATGCCCACCCGCAGGTGATCGAGGCCGTCAGGGAGGCGGCCGGCCGTGGCCTCTCCTTCGGGGCGCCCACGTTGGCGGAGGTGGAACTGGCTGAGGCGATCCACGCGCGCGTCCCGGTGGCGGAACAGGTGCGCTTCGTCTCCACCGGCACCGAGGCCACCATGACGGCCATCCGGCTGGCGCGCGGCGCCACCGGGCGCGACGTCATCGTGAAGTTCGCCGGCTGCTACCACGGGCACTCCGACGCCCTCCTCGCCGCTGCCGGCTCCGGCGTCGCCACCCAGGGCCTGCCTGGTTCCGCCGGCGTGACGGCTGCGGCGGCAGGCGACACCCTCGTGGTCGAGTACAACGACCTCGAGGCGCTCGCCAGGGTGTTAGACGAGGCGGGGGAGCGCATCGCGGCCGTCATCACGGAGGCCGCGCCCGCCAACATGGGCGTGGTTCCGCCCGCTCCGGGCTTCAACGCGGCCCTCCGCGAGCTCACCGCCCGCCACGGTGCGCTGCTGATCGTCGACGAGGTGCTGACCGGTTTCCGGGTGGGGCCGGGCGGCTGGCTCGGTCTCGAGGGCGGCTACGCCCCGGACATCGTGACGTTCGGCAAGGTCGTTGGTGGCGGCATGCCGCTGGCCGCGCTCGCCGGTCGCTCTGAGGTCATGCAGTTCCTGGCCCCCGTCGGGCCGGTCTACCAGGCGGGCACCCTGTCCGGGAACCCGCTGGCCACCGCGGCGGGCCTCGCCACGCTGCGCCTGGCCGACGACGCCGTCTACGCCCACGTCGACCGCCGCTCCCTGGAGCTGCAGGCGGCCGTGACGGAAGCGCTCACCGCAGCCTCGGTGCCGCACACCATCCAGGCGGCCGGCAGCCTGTTCTCCGTCTTCTTCCGAGACGGTGCCGTTGCCAACTACGAGGACGCCAAGGACCAGGACACCCAGGCCTTCGCCCGCTTCTTCCACGCCATGTTGGACGCCGGGGTGGCGCTCCCGCCGTCGGCTTTCGAGGCCTGGTTCCTCTCGGCGGCCCACGACGACGCGGCCATGGCCCGCATCACGGACGCCTTGCCGCTGGCGGCGCGGGCTGCCGCTGATTCATGAGAGGCTAAGCAGCAATCACATCGGAAGGATCTTTCGTGAAGCTTCGGTTGGGTACGCGTGGTTCAGCATTGGCGCTGGCACGCTCCGCGATGGTTGCTGAGCTCCTCAGGGCGCAGGGCCATGAAGTCGACATCGTACGGGTGGCCACGGAACACGTGGACACCATCCACATGGCCGAGGGCTACTCCCTCGGCGTGTTCGCCCAGGAACTGCGCACGTCGCTGCGCAGCGGCGCGGTCGACGTCGTCGTGCATTCCGTCAAGGACGTCCCACTGTCCGACCGCCCTGAGGACCTCACGTTCGCCGCAGTGCTGAAGCGTGGCGACCATCGCGATGCGCTGTGTTCGCTCAGGGGCATGCCGCTGGCTGCGTTGCCGCGCCGCTCCCGCATCGGCATCACGTCGCTGCGGCGCCTCGCCCAGTTGCGCGCCCTCCGCCCGGACCTGACGTTCGTCGACGTCGGCGGCACCCTCCAGGACCGCCTGCGCCGGCTCGAGCCCGGCGACCTCGACGCCGTGGTCGTGTCGGCCGCCGGGGTTCATGCCCTCAAGGTGGAGGACCGGGTGGCCGAATACCTGCCCATCCTCACCGCACCCGGTCAGGGGGCACTGTCGCTCGAGTGTCGCCGGAGTGACCAGGAGACGCTGGAGGCGGTACGCGAACTCGACGACCTCGAGACCCGCATCTGCATCGAGGCCGAGCGCGCAGTGCTGACGGGTCTCAACACCACCTACCTGGCCCCTGTGGGAGCCCTGGCCACCCGCCGCGGCATCCTCGGCCTGAAGGCGGGCATCTTCTCGATCGACGGCACCAAGCGCACCGTCCTGGAGATCGGGTTGCCCACCTCCGAGTACCACGCGCAGCGCACCGGTCACAACGTCGCTGAGGCCCTGAAGGCGCGCCGGGCAGACCGGTTCATCACCGCCGAGGCGCTGGAGGCCGTCAAGATGACGGCTGACCACGCCGACGACTCCACCTTCATCGAGAGCCCGGAGGACGACGATCGCGTCAGGGTGCTGTTGCCCCGCCAGGAGGGGCGGATCAGCCAGGCCATGCGCGAGAACGAGTTGCGCGTGGACTGCGTGCAGCTCCAGGAGGCACGCCTGCTCTCGGCAGACAACATCATCGGCGACGCCGACTGGGTCGTCATCCCGTCAGGGCAGACGGTGTGGGCGTTGCGCGAACGCGGCTGGGACATCCCGGCGCACACGAAGATCGCGACGATGGGCTCCACCACCCAGCGCACCGTCGAGGATTCGGGGCGCCAGGTTGATCTGAGCCCCGAAGGCACCGCCAGCTCCCAGAAGCTCGTCGAGCTCTTCCCGCCGGCCGACGGTGAGCAGCGCGTCGTCATCCTGTGCGCGGACCAGCTCTCCACCAAGCTGGAGACCGGGCTCCGTGCGAAGGGCTACACCGTCGAACGCAGCGAGATCTACACCATGGCCGACGTCGAGGAGATCGACCCGGCCCTGCGCACCCGCTGGGACGACGGGGCGTGGGACGCGGTCTTCCTGAGCCAGCCGTCGCTGGCCCATGTGTACGCCAAGAAGCTCGGTCACCGCGATGACGTGCGGGTGCTGGCCTGGGACGAGGCCACTGCGGCGGCTGTCCGTGAGGAGGGCGTCGACGTCTTCGCCGTCGCCAAGTCGAAGGACACCTTCGGTATCGCTGATCTCGCCCGTCAGCTCCACAAGGCTCGCCGCTAGTTCCTGCGTGCCGACGGGGGAGGCTCGGAGTGCGCGAGATGGTTCCGCACACCGGGCCTCCCCGTCGATTATTCCGGGGCGTCCGAACAACGAACTCCCGATTTGTAGTTCTCTCGGAGCATGCGCTAAAGTTTTCCGAGTCGCCGCAGGGCGGCAGTCGCGAGAGTGACACTGGGGCTATGGCGCAGTTGGTAGCGCGCTTCCATGGCATGGAAGAGGTCAGGAGTTCGAATCTCCTTAGCTCCACAAATGAACGGGCGTCTGGCTAGGCCAGACGCCCGTTTTCCGTTTCGCGCGGTACGTCTGGGTGCTCGAGTAGCAACTGACGGGCTGATGCGGGGTGCGCGGGATGACGGCCCGGCCCTGTTCTCCGGCAGGTTTTCGTCGTCAGCGGACAGATTGGCTCCACATACCGGTGGGGGTATACGATCAGGGCATGGCAACCGTTGAAATCACCAAGGAAAACCTCGAGCAGACCATTGCCGGCAACGGCATCGTCCTCCTCGACTTCTGGGCGGCCTGGTGCGGCCCCTGCCGTCAGTTCGGCCCCATCTTCGAAGAGGCTTCGGAGAAGCACCCCGACATCGTCTTCGGCAAGGTGGACACCGAGGCGCAGCGCGAGCTCGCCGCGGGCTTCGAGATCATGTCGATCCCCACGCTCATGGCCTTCCGCGACAACGTCATCGTGTTCTCCCAGGCCGGTGCGCTGCCCGGTGCCGCGCTCGAGGAACTGATCGAGGCCGTCGAGGCGCTCGACATGGACGAGGTCCAGGCGGAGATCGCCAAGCAGAAGGGCGGCGCGGAGGTCCAGTGACCCTCCCGGTCCAGCTCCAGAGCGAGCCGCGAACCTTCACCGCCGAGTTGGCCACCTGGCCGGCTCGGCGGTGGTTCTTCGCGGTGGCAACCGCTGCGGCCACCGTGCTCGTCGTGGCAATCCCCACCGCTCTCATCCCGAACCCGGTCTTCGGACGCGAGATCCCGCCGACGGCGTGGGCCTGGCCCGTGCTCATCGTGACCTCGGTCCTCGCGGGACTCGTCGCGGCCACCTACGTTGCGCGCAAGGACGCGGCCGACGCGGAACGGGGCGGGAAGCTGGGTGCAGCCGGGGCGTTCGTCAGCTTCTTCGCCGTCGGCTGTCCGGTCTGCAACAAGCTGGTGCTCATCGCACTGGGCTACACCGGGGCCCTGCAGTACTTCGCCCCGGTGCAGCCCTTCCTGGCGGGGGCCTCGGTGCTGATGCTCGCCGTCGCACTGGTGCTCCGGGTGCGCCGCGAGCGGACCTGCCCGCTGCCGGCCTAGAAGACGGGGCGGCCGCCCGTGACCCCCAGCACGGTCCCGGATACGTAGGACGCCTCGAGCGGGCTGGCGAGGAAGACGAAGGCGCCGGCCATCTCGGAGGGCTGACCAGGACGCCCCAGGGGAGTGTTGAGCCCGAACTTCGGCATCTCCTCGGCCTTCTTGGTGGCCGGCTGCAGCGGCGTCCAGATCGGGCCCGGGGCCACGGAGTTCACGCGGATCCCCTTGGGCCCGAGTTCGGCCGCCAGGTTGACCGTGTAGTTGTTGATGGCGGCCTTGGTGGCCGCGTAGTCGATGAGATCCACTGACGGGTCGTAGGCCTGGATGGAGCTCACGTTGATGATGCAGTCGCCCTTGTCGAGGTAGCCCAGCGCCTGCTGGGACAGCCAGAACAGGGCGTAGAGGTTGGTCTTGAAGGTCCGGTCCATTTCCTCCGTCTTGAGGTCTGCCAGACCGCCGTCGCGCCGGGCCCACTGGAATCCTGCGTTGTTGACCAGGATGTTGAGCCCTCCCAGCTGGCGGGCGGCGTCGTCGACCACCTTGCGGGCGATCGCCTCTTCGGTGATGTCTCCCGGAAGCAGAACGCACGTGCGGCCGGCGTCCTCCACCAGCTTCTTCACGTCCTCGGCATCGGACTGCTCCTCGGGCAGATAGCTCAACGCCACGTCGGCGCCTTCGCGGGCGTACGCGATGGCCACGGCCCGCCCGATGCCCGAATCGCCGCCGGTGATGAGGGCCTTCAGGCCATGCAACCGGTCACGGCCGATCCAGCCTTCCTCGCCGTGGTCCGGGAGGGGCGTCATCTCGGTGGTGAGCCCGGGGGGCGTCTGGCTCTGGGCGGGGAATGCACCCTCGTCCATGGTCTTTGCCTCAGCTGCCTTGGTGATTGCGTGCAGATCAGTCATGCGTTCCAGTCTTGTTCGCACGGCTGCCGGGCCAAACCCCCTCAGGGGTGGATCTACTTGGGGACGAACATCGGGTAGATGTTGTCGAAGCTCAGGCGGTAGCCCATGCCGTGCGACACGATCACGCTGATCCCCAGGACGATGGCGACGATGACGATGCCGAACGCGAGGCCCGCCGCCACCTTGGCGAGCGGGTGGGGAGTGTGGTCGTCGACGTTCTGGTGGGCGCCGTAGGACAGGGCCCTGATGCCGAGGGAGAAGATGGCCGGGAGACCGGCGCCGAGCAGGAGACCCGCGAGCAGGACCTGCGATGCGCCCTCAAGGGCAAGCCAGAGATTGTTCATGCCTTGCTCCTGACCCGGCGGTGGGGCTTGGCGGGCTGCTCAGGCAGTTGCCGTTGGGTGACGTCCTCGACCCATTCGTCGTTGACGTTCCTGTGGTCGACCCTGGTCTTCTGCGAGTGGAGGTACATCCACCCTGAGGCGATCGCCAGAACGAGGAACATCACGATGGCGCCGAACAGGCCGCCCAGGCTGTGTCCGACGAACCACATGGCGGCGCCGACGATGCCGGCGGCGGGCAGGGTGATCGCCCAGGCCATCAACATCCGGCCGGCCACCGACCAGTTGACCTTCGCGCGCTTGCCGAGGCCGGAGCCGAGGATGGAGCCGGTGGCGACGTGGGTGGTGGACAGGGCGAAGCCCAGGTGGCTGGAGGCCAGGATGACCGCCGCGGATGACGACTCCGCGGCCATCCCCTGCGGTGCGCTGATCTCGACCAGGCCCTTGCCGAGCGTCCGGATGATGCGCCATCCGCCGATGTAGGTGCCCAGCGCGATGGCCAGCGCACACGCCACCTTGACCCACAGCGGCACCGACGTGAGGTCCGTCCAGGTGCCGGTGGCGATCAGTGCCAGCGTGATGACGCCCATGGTCTTCTGCGCGTCGTTGGTGCCGTGCGCCAGGGAGACGAGCGACGCGGAACCGATCTGTCCCCAGCGGAACCCACTCTCGCGGTACTTCTCCGCGACCCCCTGGGTGATGCGGTACACGAGCCACGTGCCCACGGAGGCGACGGCGATGGCGATGGCCGGCGACAACAGGGCGGGCAACACCACCTTGCCGATCACCCCGTCGAGCTTCGTGCCGTCGCCGGCCCACTTGACGCCGCTCACGCCGAGCCCGGCCATGGTGGCACCGATGAGCCCACCGAACAGCGCGTGCGATGAGCTCGACGGCAGGCCCAACAGCCAGGTGAGCAGGTTCCAGACGATGGCACCCACGAGGCCGGCCAGGATGATCGTCAGCAGCGCCATGCCGCCGTCACCGATCAACTCCGGGCGTGGGGCGCCGCTGGAGTCCTGGATGTTGACCACGGCGTTGGTGACGGTCAGGGCGACTTCCACGGACAGGAAGGCGCCGACCAGGTTGAGGACTGCCGACAACGCAACCGCAACCTTGGGGGAGAGGGCCTTCGTTGCGATCGACGTAGCCATCGCGTTGCCGGTGTCGTGGAAGCCGTTCGTGAAGTCGAAGGCAAGTGCGGTGATAACGACAAGCGCTAGCACGATGAGTTCGGGGGACACACCCCTAGTCTGCAACCTCATGGCCCTGAACACGCAATCGGGGCAGGATAATCCTCACACTCTCCAGCGCGGTGGCGTCTCGCGGAAATGTCGGTGGACAACAGGGGTGTCGGGGTGCTGTGCGAGGAAATGTCCCGACGCCCTCCTACGATGTGGGCATGACTCCTCGACGTCCCCACGCCTCGCTGCTCCAAGTGGGCAGCGTGTCAGCTGAGGTGACGTACAAGCCCATCAAGAGCCTGCGGATGCGGGTGGTCCCTCCCGACGGCGTGGTGAAGATTTCAGTCCCACTGGGGTTGGCGGAGGAGACGGTCACGGAGTTCGTGCGCAGCCACGAGCGTTGGCTGCTCAAGGCCAGGCAACAGGTCCGGCTCGCCCACCCGCCGGAGGAACCGTTGACCGATGGCGGGCGCGCCAGGCTCTGGGGCCGGTGGCATGAGGTGCGCACTGGCGAGTCGGCCAAGGCGGGCGCCCGGTTGGAGGACGGCGTCCTCGTGCTGTCCGGTCCGGATGAGGACGCCCGCAGACGAGGGCTGGAGAACCTCTACCGGCGCGAACTCCGGGCCGCCCTGCCTGGCCTGTTCGCACTCTGGGAACCGCAGGTCGGACGCCGGCACGCCACGGTGAAGCTGCGGCGCATGACCTCGCGCTGGGGCACGTGCAACGTCCGCACGGCCGCCATCACCTTCAACACCGCGCTCGCGGAGCACCCCCCCACCGCGCTGGAGTACGTCGTCGTGCACGAGTTGATGCACCTCATCGAACGCGGCCACGGCCCACGCTTCGTCGCCGGGATGGACCGGTTGCTGCCTGAATGGCGTCAGCGACGCAAGGCCTTGAAAGGTCATCCGTGAGGGTGCTGGAGGCCGCTGAATGGCGGGAGCGCGCCGAAATCCACCGCGGGCGCGTCACCGCGGAACTGGCGGAGGTGGTGCGGCGGCGGGAACGCGGCCTCAAGCACCCCGTCGACGACTTCCTGTTCCAGTACTACAACCTGAGGCCCAGCCACCTGGCGCAGTGGCATCCGGGTGCCGGCGTCGGCCTGGCCGGGGGAGAGGCTTTCGCGGAGCGTCAGTTCTATGCGACGACGGGACGGGTGACCGTGTTCGACGCAGCGTCCTTCCTGGCCAAGCGGGGCGGCACGGTCGAAACGGCCCACCGCCTCCTGGCTGCCGCGGCGGACAAGGCCCCCCGGTTCGGGTGCTTCGGGATGCACGAGTGGGCGATGGTCTACAGGCTGCAGGAGGGCCAGACGCGGCACCCCTATCTGAAGCTGCGCTTCGAGCCGGCGGAGGTGGCCCGGATCGTGGAGGAGGTGGGCTGCCGGTGCACGCATTTCGACGCGTTCCGCTTCTTCACCGAGCCCGCCCGGCCGCTCAACGTGCTGCAACCGACGCGTGAGACGCAGCCTGACCTGGACCAACCGGGTTGCCTCCACGTGAACATGGACCTCTACCGCTGGGCCGGCAAACTCTCTCCCGCAGTGGGTTCCGAGCTGCTGTTCGAGGCCTATCTCCTGGCGCGCGACATCCGCGAGGTGGACATGCAGGCCTCCGCCTACGACCTCGCAGACTGGGGCTACGAGCCCATCCCTGTCGAGACGGCAGAGGGGCGGGCCCGCTACGCAGCACTGCAGCGTGGCTTCGCGGAGCGGGCGGTTCCCCTCCGACACGAGATCCTGCGGGTGATCAGGTCACTCGAATCCTGAAGTGCCGGGCAACCGACTGCCGCGCCGAGGCGTAGTACGGATGAGTAACCCCCGTCCGACAGGAGCACACCATGCACCGCCGCTTCGCGTGTCACACCGAGTCCCGCCCCTCCGCGTCATACGATGCACGCGTACGAACCGCTCTTCCCCCTGTGAGGTTCACCATGTTCACCGTGCCCAGTGCCCGGCGCTTCGCCGTCGGCGTCGTCGCCGCCCTCAGCCTTCTCGCCGCCGCGTGCGCGCCGGAAGCGCTCGCGCCCCAGGCCGGGCCGGCGCCCACCGTCGCCAATCCCGGAGCCGGCGCGGTCGCCGACGAGCCCGTGGTCCTGCCCGACGTGACCCAGACGGCCGAACCGGTCGTCGTCCCGGCGAGGCCGAGCGTCGTCCCGTCCGTGCCGGCCGATGAGCCGGCCGCTGAGCCGACCACCGCGCCGAGCGCCGAGCCCCAGCCGTCCGTCGAGGTCCCTCAGCCCACCGCCGAGCCTGAGACCTCAGAGACGCCGGAGGTGGTGCCGACGGTGCCGCCCCTGCTGGCGCCTGGAGACGACTCGGAACAGGTGCGGGAACTGCAGCACCGGCTCCTCCAGCTGAACTGGATGTCGGGGAAGATCACCAGCGACTACGGCGACGCGACGCGGCTCGCCGTGGAGGGCTTCCAGGTCAAGCGCGGCCTCCCCGGCACGGGAGAGGTCGACCAGGCGACATGGGATCGACTTGTCGATATGACGCGCATGCCCACCGCAGATGAGATGCACAACGTGCTGAAGCCGGGGCCGGCCCTCCTGAAGACAGGCAGCACCGGGGATCAGGTGAAAGACCTCCAGGCCCGCCTGAAGCAGCTCGAGTGGTACTCCGGCCTCGTCGACGGCCAGTACGGGCCCAAGACGGCCGAGGCCGTCACGGGCTTCCAGGCCAAGCGCGAGATCCCGGTGACCGGCGAGGTCGACCAGCGCACGCTGGACCGCCTGGCCTCGATGACGCACAAGCCCACCGTCGATCAGCTCAACAATGTGGTGGCCGCCCCCGTCGAGGCAAAGCTGACCCTGGACGACCGCTGCCTGCAGGGCCGGGTGATCTGCATCTCCAAGACGCAGCGCAAGCTCGCCTGGGTCGTCGACGGTGAGGTCAAGCTGTCGATGGACGTGCGGTTCGGCTCCGAACTGACGCCCACGCGCGAGGGCACGTTCTCCGTGGGCTGGAAGTCGCGCAACCACGTCAGCAAGCTCTACGGCTCGAAGATGCCGTTCGCGCTGTTCTTCAGCGGGGGACAGGCCGTCCACTACTCCAGCGACTTCGCCGCCCGCGGCTACAACGGCTCCTCCCACGGCTGCGTCAACGTGCGCGACAGGGCCGCGGTGGAGGCACTGTTCGACGCGGCCAAGGAGGGCGACAAGGTGGTCGTCTACGTCGGATAATCTGAGGGTCTGACCCGACCGAAGGGACCCTCGTGATTTACCTGGCCATCGCCATGCAGGTGTGCGGCTCGTTCCTGTTCGCCAGCGGTGCCATCCTGCAGAGCCTGGGTGTCAAGAGCCAGTTCGCTGCAGATGCCGTCACCTCCTCCAACCGGTTGTCCCTCAAAGGCCTGCTGAAACTCTTCACCGTCCCGAAATGGGTCATCGGCCTGGGCCTGGTCTTCGCCGGTGCCGCGATCCACCTGACGGCCCTGACGTTCGCCCCGGTGTCGGTGGTGCAGCCGGTGGGCATCCTGGCCGTCCCCTGGTCGGTACTGCTCGCCTCGAAGATCCACCAACACAAGATCAACGCCAAGCTGTGGGGCGCCGTCGGGGTGACGGTGCTGGGCGTGGTGGGCTTCACCGTCTTCTCGTCGCAGTACGCGACGGGGGAGAAGCAGTTCAGCTTCCCGGCGATGCTGTGGTCCTTCGTGGTGGTCTGCGTGCTGTGCGCGGCGCTGTCCTTCTTCGCCACCCGGGCAGTTGCCTGGGCGAAGGCCATCCTGTGGTCTTCTGTAGGCGCGATCTTCTACGGTCTGGCCTCGGGCTTCATGAAAGCCGCGATGAACCTCATCCAGAAGCACGACCAGAGCTTCGGGAGCTGGCAGTTCCTCGCCACCGCCGCGATGATGCTGCTGTGCTACATCCTGGGCGCCTGGATGATCCAGCAGGGCTACGCCTCCGGCCCGGCGGAGATCACCGTGGGCACCATGACGACGGTGGACCCGTTCGTCGCCGTCGTGTTCGGCCTGGTGGTGCTCGGCGAGGGCATCGGGATGGGTGCCGGCCCTGTGGTGGGCATGATCGTGACCGGCGCCATCGCCGTCTCCGGCGTCGCGCTGTTGTCGAAGGACCATCCCGATGCCGTGGAGGAGCGCCTGCGCGCCCAGTCTGATTTCAGCCCTTCACCGGCAGAGCGTTGAGGGCGACCCGCCCGGAGGGCGTGGTGAGGACGATGGTGGAATCCGCTCTGGGCATGATGAAGGTGACCGTGCCCTCATAGGGCTGGCCCTCCCGTGCGCTGAAGGCCCGCATGTCGACGGGGTCGTAGCTCAGCCTGGTCTCGTTCGTGAACGCGAAGATGGCGAAGGCGTAGTCGCCCTGCTCCACCTCGACACGGATGCGCAGGTCCAGTTGGTCGCCGTTCCAGGAGTAGCCGACGATCTCGAAGATGCCGTCCCCGTTGCCCTCGAATGGGATGAAGTTGCCGGTGCGCTCAGGGCTGGGTTCAGCCGTGGCGGCCGCAGAGGGGCTGGCCCCGCTCTCCGGGGAGGCCGCTCCCAGGAACTGCATGCCCACGACGATGACCGCGGTCACGACCACCACGCCCAGCACGATGAAGAGGCTCGACCTGGGGCGCTTGGGAGGCTGGAGATCTTCGTACGACGGCGGCGCCGGCGGCTGCTGCCCGAACGGCTGCCGGGGGTCCCTGCCCTGTGCATCATGGAACTGCGTCGGGCGCCAGGACGGGTCCTGGCTCGCCCACGGTGAGTTGTTCCCGTTGCCCGGCGGCGGGGGCCACTGCGCGTTGCTCATGAGGGCAGCGTACTTGCCCGGGTGAAACCTATTCGTCCCATCTCTGGGGCGGGATGCCGTGCTGGTGGACGCTCGCCAGGAGCATTCCGATGGGATGGGTGGGGTTGAGGGTGGCCATCTGCTCGATGCACGCTGTGGCCTGCGCGCCGTGCCCGGACAACCATGAGGCGATGCCCAGCAGAGCGACCACCGTGGGCTGGGCGAAGCGTGGTGTCACGCGGCGGGCAGCGAGGAGGTTGTGCCAGATGACCTCCGCCGTGGACGTGTTCAGCCGGGTGGTCAGGGCGGCGGAGCGGTCCTCGTCATCCAGCAGGCAGGCCAGCATCAGGCCGTCCCCGTCCTCCAACGGGGTCTCGGCTTCGGCCAGCGCCTCGAGACGGGCCAGGCCCTCGGCTTCGGAGAGTCCGGCGATCTCGGCAAGGGCCCGGTCGACCTCGCTCTGAGCGGGCGGCTCCCACGCCTGGACCGGCGCCACAGCCTCCTCCCGCGAGGCGTAGATGCTCACGCCGTTGTAGACGGCGTGAGCGGCCACAGGGCTGGCGTCGAAGTCGTAGGCCACCGGCCCCTCGTCGTCTGTGAGGGACCAGTAGTGCGAGCCGTCGGTCACCAGCGCCTCTGCCACCCGCTCGGCGCCGAGGACGTCCGCCAGTTCCATGACCGAGGCCCAGGCCAGGTCCAGATCCTTCGAATAGCCGAGCAGGATGAACCTGACGCCGTCGATGTGGGAGGTGACGTTCAGCATCTGGTCCGCCACCCGGTCGAAGTGGGTGCGGAACCATTTCGCCTCGAGGCGTGAGGAGAAGCTCACCACCTTCCCCTGCATCCCGAGCAGGACGACGGAGTCAGAGGGGTGGAATCCGAACATGAACGATGGGAGGGCCAGCAGGTCGGCACGGGTGGTGCCGCGGAGGACAGGAAGCGTGTGCATGCCATCACTGTTGTCAGCGGGCGTCCGGGATCACCACGGACCCGCTTCCTTGTGGATAACCGAATGCTGAGGTCGGCGCGACGGCCCGGTGGCCGGTGGCGTAGATTGCGGTCATGCGTTTTGTGGTGTGTGGCGAAGCCCTCATTGATCTGATGCCGGAAGAACAGCTTTCCCCAGCCGAGAGCCGGTGGATCGCCCGGTCCGGGGGCGGCCCGTTCAACACGGCCACCGCACTGGCCAAGCTGGGGGAGGACGTCCACTTCCTGGGTCGCCTGAGTTCGGATTCCTTCGGCCGCCAACTGCGCAGCCACCTGGAGACGGCAGGGGTGCAACTGGACCTGGCGGTCCCCACCGATGAAGCGACGTCGGTTGCCGTGGTTTCCCTCGACGTGGAGGGGAGGGCCAGCTACTTCTTCCACTTCGATCAGACGTCGAACTTCAACTGGCGCAGGGACGAGTTCCCCACCGTCGCTCCGCAGGACTGGCTGCACTTCGGCTCCATCGGCTCGGTCATCGGCCCAGGGGCCAAGCACGTCCTCGACTTCGTGCGCGGCACTGAGGCGGCCGTCAGCTTCGACATCAATGTGCGCCCCTCCACGCTGCCTGACCGCGCCGAGTACTTCGGGCTGGTTTCAGACCTGATGACGGCCGTGGGGCGCAACGGGGGCATCGTCAAGGCCAGCGACGAGGACATCGCCTGGTTGGTCGACGACGACTCGGATCCGCTGGCCTACGCGGGAGCCTGGGCAGAGGAACACGACCTGGCCATGTTCATCGTCACGCTCGGCCCGGATGGGGCCGCCGCGGTCAAGCCGGACGGCAGAGTGGTACGCGTGCCGGGCCACTCCGTCGGCGTCATCGACACCGTGGGCGCGGGCGACACCTTCATGGCTGGGTTCCTCTCCGCCTACGCCCACCACCCCGACGACGTGGCCGGTGCGCTGGATAGGGGCACCGCCGCCGCCGCGATCGTCTGCACCCGCAAGGGCGCGCAGCCCCCGACCTCCGCCGAGGTGGACGCGTTCCTGGCGATATAGTGAGTCTCCGCGCCGTCTCGGCGCGGGAATTCGTTGTGCAATCAGGAGAGAGTCGTGAGCCAAGAGGCTGTGCAGTACGACAAGGTGCAGGCCCAGGAGAAGTGGCAGGCATTCTGGGAGGAGGACGAGACCTTCCGGCCGCTGGATGACGGCAGCCGCGAACGTCGCTACGTCCTCGACATGTTCCCGTACCCCTCCGGAGACCTCCACATGGGCCACGCCGAGGCTTATGCGATGGGCGATGTCGTCTCCCGCTACTGGCGGTTGCGCGGCTACGACGTCATGCATCCCATCGGCTGGGACTCGTTCGGGCTGCCCGCGGAGAACGCGGCCATCAAGGCAGATGCGCACCCCGCCACCTGGACGTACAACAACATCGAGACCCAGGTGCGCTCCTTCAAGCGCTACGGCCTGAGCCTCGACTGGTCACGGCGCCTCCACACCTCGGACGAGGAGTATTACCGCTGGACGCAGTGGCTGTTCAACCGCTTCTACGAGCGGGGACTCGCCTACCGCAAGGACTCCTTCGTCAACTGGTGCCCGCAGGACCAGACGGTGCTGGCCAACGAGCAGGTCATCGACGGCCGCTGCGAGCGCTGCAAGTCCGAGGTCACCAAGCGCAAGCTCAACCAGTGGTACTTCAAGACCACGGAATACGCCCAGGAACTCCTCGACGACATGTCGCTGCTCGAGGACGGCTGGCCGGACCACGTGCTGGCCATGCAGCGCAACTGGATCGGCCGCTCCGAGGGCGCGCACGTCGACTTCACCGTCGAGGGTCGTGAGAAGCCCATCACCGTGTTCACGACGCGTCCGGACACGCTGTTCGGCGCGACGTTCATGGTGGTGGCCCCCGACGGCGAGCTCGCCGCAGAGCTGGTGACCGACGAGCAGCGCCCCGCGTTCGAGGCGTACGTCGAGCAGGTGAAGCGGACCACGGAGATCCAGCGCCAGTCCACGGAGAACGAGAAGACCGGCGTGTGGCTCGGCGTCCACGCCACCAACCCCGTCAACGGCGAGCAGGTGCCGATCTGGGCCGCAGATTACGTGCTGGCCGATTACGGCACCGGCGCGATCATGGCCGTGCCGGCCCACGACCAGCGCGACCTCGATTTCGCGCGCAAGTTCGGTCTGCCGGTGCGCACCGTGCTCGATGTCGACGGCACCAACCCTGAAGAGACCGGCATCGCCACCGTCGGCGACGGTGCCTACCTCAACTCGGGGGTCCTGAACGGTCTCACGGACAAGGCCTCCGGCGTCGCCCGCATCACGGAGCAGCTTGAGGCCGAGGGCAGGGGCACCGGCACCGTGCAGTTCCGGCTTCGCGACTGGCTGCTGTCGCGCCAGCGCTTCTGGGGCTGCCCCATCCCTGTGGTCCACTGCGAGAAGTGCGGCGAGGTCCCCGTGCCCGACGACCAGTTGCCGGTACGGCTGCCGGATCTGCGCGGCTCCGCGTTGGCACCGAAGGGCACTTCCCCGCTGGCCTCGGCCACCGACTGGGTCAACACTGAGTGCCCCACGTGTGGTGGCCCGGCCAAGCGCGACACCGACACGATGGACACGTTCGTCGACTCGTCCTGGTACTACTTCCGCTACTGCTCGCCCGGGTACACCGAGGGCCCCTTCAACCCTGAAGACGTGGCGAAGTGGATGCCGGTGGCGCAGTACGTGGGCGGCGTCGAGCACGCCATCCTGCACCTGCTGTACATGCGGTTCTTTTCGAAGGTGCTGCGCGACATGGGGCTGGTCTCGTTCGACGAGCCCATGCTGCGACTGCTGAACCAGGGCCAGGTCATCAACGAGGGCAGGGCGATGAGCAAGTCGCTCGGCAACGGCGTCGACCTGGGTAAGCAGATCGACGAGTTCGGCGTGGACGCCGTGCGTCTCACGATGATCTTCGCCGGCCCGCCGGAGGACGACATCGACTGGGCCGAGGTCTCCCCGGGATCCAGCCTGAAGTTCCTCCAGCGCGCCTACCGCCTGGCCGCAGACGTCGACTCCCAGCCGGGCGTCGACTTCGCGCAGGGTGACCCGCAGCTGCGCAAGGCCACCCACAAGGCCATCACGGAGATCACCCAGCTGCTCGACGGCGGGCGCTTCAACGTGGCTGTCGCGCGCACCATGGAGCTGGTCAACGCCACCCGCAAGACGATCGATTCCGGCGCCGGCGGCGGTGATCCCGCAGTGCGGGAGGCCGTCGAATTCGTCGCCCAGGCGCTGAGCGTCGTGTCGCCGTATGTGGCGGAGGAGATGTGGGAGCTGCTCGGCCAGCCACCGTCGGTGGCCAACAGCGCCTGGCCCACGGCTGATCCTGCCCTCACCCTCGACGACACCGTCACGATGGTGGTCCAGATCCAGGGCAAGGTGCGCGGCAAGCTCGAGGTTCCGGCCGACATCACGGAGGAGGACGCCCTCGCGGTGGCCCTCGCCGACGATGCTGTCCAGCGCTCGCTGGCCGGCCGCGAGATCGTCAAGGTCATCGCCCGTCTGCCCAAGATGCTGAGCCTCGTCCCGGGCGAGTAGTTCCCACCCCTGGCCCGGAACCTGCGCCCGGGTCAGGGGGTTCGAGGCCTCTGGCAGTACTTGTCCACAGGGAGGCCATTCCGTGGTGATTCGAACCTGTCTCTGACCACCATGGAGGTATGCAGCACACCGATGCGGAGGAGATGGCCCGCGCCCGGCTCGCCTACGTGAGCGCCGGCAGGCCCTCTCTGGGCGCGCCCCGGCGTGCCCTCCACGAACCCCCGGTGCCTGAGCCTCCCCTCCTGTCGCGGCCGCTGCCGGCTGAGCCCACCTCACCCGCGTCAGCCGGGCCGCCACCGGCGGCCACCACCAGCCGGGTGCCAACGTTGACCGTCAAGCACCTGGTGGTCGTCGCCGTGCTCCTCCTCTGCGGCGTGGGGGTGGCCGTCGCTGCACTCGGCCGCAGTGCGGCGACGGAAGTGCCCATTGCGCCCGTCACGGTCAGCGCGGCCCCGGTGGAACCGTCGTCGCCCGCCCCGGTGAAGATGCTGCGGGTCCACGTTGCGGGCGCGGTCGCTGAGCCAGGCGTCGTCGAACTGCCGGAGGGCACCATCGTCCAGGACGCCATCCTCGCGGCAGGCGGCCTGGCCGCCGACGCAGACCCGGCCGAACTCAACCTCGCAGCCCAGGTGTCCGACGGAATGCAGATCGTCATCGGTACCGTCGGGAAACCCAAGGGCGACCTGGTGGGCGCCGAGCCTCCGCACGCGGGGGCCGCTGGCGGTGCGGCGGCAGGGGGAGTGGTGGACCTGAACGCGGCCACTGCTGGTGAGCTCGAGTCGCTTCCCGGAGTTGGCCCCGTGACCGCCGGCGCAATCATCGGCTGGCGTGACGAGCACGGGCCCTTCACCGCCGTGGAGGAGCTACAGGAGATCAGTGGCATCGGCCCGAAGACCTTCCAGAAGCTCCAGCCGCTGGTCACCGTCGGCTCCTGACGGTGTGGAAGGGCCGGAGAGGGTGACTCATGACTGGCGGCTGGCTCCACTGGCCCTGGCCACGTGGGGGGCGGCGTGGCTCGGCTCGTCCGGCTGGCGGCCCGAGCGGGAAGCAGTCATCGCGGCCTTCGTCGGTCTGCTTCTGCTGGCGGTGGTGGCCGCGCGCGGCCGTCGGGCCTGGACAGCGATGATCATCGCGGCCTTCACCGTGACCCTGCTGATGTCCGGGGTGCAGAGCTGGCAGCGGCACGCGTCGCCGGTTGCTGAGCTCGCTGCCGAAGGGGCGATCGGTACGGTGCGGTTGAAGCTGCTCGCCGAGGCGCAGCCGGCTGAGGGCGTCGTGATCGGCCACGCCGAACTGATCTGGGCGGAGGCGAGGCGGAAGCGGGTGGAGTCGAGGGTGCCCGTCGTCATCCTCGCGAGCGGTGCGGTGTCCCAGGAGTTGTTGGGGCTGACCGCTGGCGCCACGTACGAGGTGCGTGCCCGACTGCGTGCCCCGGAGCCGGACGACGCCGCCGGTGCGGTCCTCAGCTTGCGTGAGATCGGCTCCGAAGTGACCGGGCCCGGCATCGTCGACAGAGCCGTCAACGCCATGCGGCAGGGGTTGCGCGACGCCGTGGCGCACTCGCCGCCCCGCCAGGCCGCGCTGGTCCCGTCCCTGGTGGTGGGTGACACTTCGGCAGTGGACGCGGCGATGCGTGACGAGTTCCAGGTCACCGCTCTGACGCACCTCATGGCCGTCTCGGGCGCCAACCTCACCTTGATGCTCAGCGTGGTTCTCGCCGCGGTGCGCGGGCTGGGTCTGCGGGGGTGGAGCGTGCGGGTGGCTGCGCTCGGCGGAGTGGTGGCCTTCGTGTTGATCTGCGGCCAGGAGCCCTCGGTCTACCGCGCCGCGGTCATGGGGTTGGTGGCGTTGGCAGCGATCGGTGTGGGTGCGGGCCGGCGCACCATCCGCTCGCTCTGCGTGGCGGTGCTCATCCTGGTGTGGCTCGACCCATGGATGGCGCGTTCCATCGGCTTCGCCCTGTCCGCCTCCGCCTGCGCAGGCATCGTCCTGCTGGGGCCCCTCTTCGTCGCGGCCATCTCGCGGTGGGCTCCCCGATGGGCGGCGGAAGCGCTGGCGGTGCCCCTCGCAGCCCAACTCGCGACGCAGCCGATCATCACGGCGCTGAGCGACCAGGTCTCGGTCGTCGGGGTCCTCACCAACGTGCTGGCCGGACCCTTCGTCGGCCCCACCACCGTGCTCGGCTTCGCCGGCGCACTGCTGTGCCCACTCCCATGGCTGGCGGCCGGCCCCGGCTGGCTGGCCGGCTGGTGCGCGCAGCCCATCCTGTGGCTCGCGGAATTCGGCTCGGCTCTGCCCACCGCATCCTGGACGTGGAAGGGCTCGGCCCTGGGTGTCGCTCTGGTCACGCTCGGCTCCGCCGCACTCGCCGTGGTGCTGCTGCGGGCCCTCCGCCACCGATGGGGCGGCGTCGGCTTCATCAGCCTCTTCGTGGCGCTGGCCCTCGTGCGGCCGGTGCCGCTGGGTTGGCCGGGCGAATGGCAGGCGGTCTTCTGCGACGTGGGCCAGGGCGACGCCACGGTCCTCAACGCCAGCGGCGGCGCGGCCGTCGTGATCGATGCCGGGCCGGAACCGTCGGCCACGGTGAGCTGCCTGGAGTCGCTGCGGGTCGAGGCCGTACCCCTCCTGATCCTGACCCACTACCACGCGGACCATGTCGGGGGCGCGGAGGCGCTGATCGCCCGCTACCGGCCGTCGCTGGTTCTGGTCCGCTCTGGTCCCCACCCCCCGTGGCTGGAGGACATCGCGCGCGAAACCGGCACCGAGGTGCGCTCAGCGACGCCGGGCGAGGTGCTGGAGGTGGGTGACGTGACGTGGCGCACCGCGTCCGTGTGGGAACCCGCTGGGGCTGCCGTTGCGGAGGCCGAAGGGGAAGGTTCCGCGGAGAACGACGCCTCCGTCGTCGGGGTCGGCTCCAGCGGCTCCCTGCGGGTGCTACTCGCGGGGGATGCGGAGCCGGCCGGTCAGGGTGTGGCGCTGCGGGCAGCGGCACAACTCGGCGTGGACCTCGAGGCGCACGTGCTGAAGCTGCCGCATCACGGCTCCTCCCGCCAGGAGCCGCGCTTCTTCGCCGCTTCCGGTGCGGCGCTGGCGGTGGCGAGCGCCGGAGAGGGCAACTCCTACGGCCACCCGAGCGTCGGCGCCATGGACCTGGCCCGCTCCCACGGGATGGAGATCGTCCGAACTGACACCCAGGGCTCCATCGCCGTGGCGTTGGGGGGGGAGAAGTTGACGATCCGGACCGCGGGGGGAGCGGGATGAAGGGGGTGCCCTAGACGGTGGTCTCCCGCGGCTCCAGGCCGGCGGCGCGGTACAGGGCGTCGATGGCCCGCATCATGGCCACCGAATCGTCCGGGCCGGTCAGCACCGGGGTGCCGTTGCGGACCGCGTCGACGAACACGGCCAGCTGGGCCGCGTAGCTCGTGGGCTGGGTGGGCACCTCCACGGTCGTCACTCCCGCGTCGTTGGTCAGCGTGAGGGTGTTGCCGTTCTGGGGTTTCACGAAGCCCTCCACCTGGATGATGCCCTTCGTGCCGGTGATGATGCAGGTCTGGCGCTCCTCGTCCTCCAGCAGCGAGCTGGAGATGCGGCCCGTGACGCCGCCCGGGAACGTCAGTTCCGCGCTGAGCGCCTCGTCGAGCCGCGGATCGTCCGACGGCCTGGCTTCCGCGGAGACGACCTCCGGCTCTTCGCCCACCACGCTGCGCACGAAGTGGAGGCTGTAGCAGCCTAGATCCATCGTGGCGCCGCCCGCGAGGGACTGGTTGTAGCGGATGTTGCTGCGGTCCGGCAGATTGATGTCGAAGTGCGCCTCGACCTCCGCGAGGTCGCCGATGGCGCCGTCGGCGATGAGCTTCAGCGTCTCCGCCATGAGCCGGTGGTAGCGGTAGTGGAAGCCCTCCATGACGACGCGGTCGGAGCCTGCGGCCCGGCGTGCGACCTCCTCCGCCTCGTCCGCGTTCGACGCGAACGGCTTCTCCACCAGCACGTGCTTGCCGGCGTCCAACGCAGCCACGGTCCACTTGCCGTGCTCGGAGTTGGGCAGCGGGATGTAGACCGCATCGACGTTGGGATCTGCCAGCAGCGCCTCGTACGAGTCATGCACGTGCCCGATGTGGTGCTCGGCGGCGAAGCTCTCAGCCCGGCCCCGGTCGCGGGCTGCGACGGCGTACAACTCGACGTCGCGATTCGCCTGGGCCGGTGCGATCAGGGCCTGGGGCGTGATGCCGGCGGCACCGAAGATGCCGAAGCGGATGGGCTGATTCATGGAAGGACTCCTCACTGGGCGGAACAGACCTGAGTCTAGTGATGGCGACGATCTCCGCGCCGCGACAATGTCGCACGAGCCTGGCAGGATCAGAGTCATGACTTCGTCCCCGTTCGGCACGGCCATCCTCATCTCCGGTCCGGAACAGCTGCTGGCGCAGCGCGTCGTGGCCGAGATCAGGTCCAGGGCGTTGGCCGCGCATCCTGAGGCGGGGATCAATGAGATCCACGCCACGGAGCTCGAGGATTCGATGCTCTCGGAGGTGATCGGCGGCTCGCTCTTCTCCAGCCACACGCTGGCGGTGATCGACGACGTGGGCTCCACCCCGGCGTCGGTGGTGGACCAGTTGGTTGCCGCCGCGTCCAACCCGCCAGAGGAACTCTGCCTCATCCTGCTGCACCCCGGCGGCGTGAAGGGCAAGGGCCTCATCGACAAGTTGAAGAAGGCCAAGGTGCCCGTGGAGACGGTAGCGGCCCTCAAGCCCTGGGAGGTGCCCGGTTTCGTCGCGGCGGAAGCCAAACGGCAGCGCATCCGGATGCAGGCTGATGGGGCCGAGGAACTGGTGGCCGCCGTCGGCCATGACCTGCGGGCCCTGGCCTCGGCCATCGATCAGCTCGTCGCTGATTCCGGTGCCAACGAGATCGACGCGGCCCTGGTGCGCCGCTACTTCGCGGGACGGGCAGAGGTCTCCGGTTTCGCGGTGGCAGATGCGGTGGTCGCCGGCAACGCCACCCTCGCCATGGAGCGGTTGCGCTGGGCGCTGGAGACCGGCGTGGCGCCCGTGCTGATCACCAGTGCGGTGGCCAGTTCGTTCCGCGGGTTGGCGAAGTATCTCGACGCCCAGAACAGCCGGCTGCGGGGCGCAGATCTGGCCCGCGAGATCGGGGTGCCCCCGTTCAAGCTCAAGGATTACGCCCGGGCGTCGAACACCTGGCAGGTGGGTGGGGTCGCGGAGGCTATCAGGCTCATCGCCCGCGGTGACGCGGAGGTCAAGGGCGCCGCCACGGACGCTGCGTTCGCGCTCGAGCGAATGGTGTTGGGCGTGCTGCAGCAGCGTCGTCGCTGACGCGGCACCGCCTCAGGGTACGCAAAACAGCGCCTTGACGACCGAGGGCCAAGGCGCTGTTGAGGAATCGAACAGCAGCTAGAAGTGCTGAATCAGATGGCGTTGACGGCAGTCGCGATGCGCGACTTGCGGTTGGCAGCCTGGTTCTTGTGGATGACGCCCTTGCTCACGGCGCGGTCGAGCGCGCGGTTGGCCACGACGAGGAGTTCGGCAGCCTTCTTAGACTCGCCCTCGGTGACGGCGGAGCGGACGTTGCGGAGGTGGGTGCGCAGTTCGGACTTGACCGCCTTGTTGCGGAGACGGGAGATCTCGTTGGTCTTGTTGCGCTTGATCTGGGACTTGATATTCGCCACGGGGCAGGCCTCTTTACGGATTAAAGGGGGGTGTACTCGGTCATGCGTTTGCACGCGACGCTCAACCTTACCTGAGTTCTGCGACGCGGGCCAAATCGGTCGCATTGTTCAACGTCCCGCACTCCGTGAGATGATGGCCTGTCTCTGTCCACCAACGAGGAATGTTGATGCCCGCACCCCGACCAGGCAAGACCGATCCGGCAATCATCCGGAACTTCTGCATCATCGCGCACATCGACCACGGCAAGTCCACCTTGGCAGACCGCATGCTGCAGCTGACCAAGGTCGTCGACGGCCGGCAGATGCGGGCCCAGTACCTCGACCGCATGGACATCGAGCGCGAGCGCGGCATCACCATCAAGTCGCAGGCCGTGCGCATGCCGTGGACGAAGAATGGTGAGGAGTACATCCTCAACATGATCGACACCCCTGGCCACGTGGACTTCACCTACGAAGTCTCGCGGTCGCTGGCTGCCTGCGAGGGCGCCATCCTGTTGGTCGACGCCGCCCAGGGCATCGAGGCGCAGACGCTGGCCAACCTGTACCTCGCCATCGAGGCGGACCTGCAGGTCATCCCGGTGCTGAACAAGATCGACCTGCCCAACGCCAACCCGGAGAAGTACGCCGCGGAGATCGCCGGCATCATCGGCTGTGACCCCTCTGACGTGCTCATGGTTTCCGGCAAGACCGGTGTGGGCGTCCCCGAGCTCCTCGACGCGGTCGTCGAGCTGATCCCCGCCCCCGTCGGCGACCCCGACGCTCCTGCGCGGGCCCTCATCTTCGACTCGGTCTACGACACCTACCGCGGTGTGGTGACCTACGTCCGGGTGGTCGACGGCGAGCTCGGCTTCCGTCAACGCATCCGCATGATGTCCACCCTGGGCACCCACGAACTGCTCGAGGTGGGCGTCATCTCGCCGGATCCCGTGAAGTCGGACGCCATCGGCGTCGGCGAGGTGGGCTACCTCATCACGGGCGTGAAGGACGTGCGCCAATCCCGCGTCGGCGACACCGTGACGCTGGAGGCGCGGCCCGCCACGCAGGACCTGGGCGGCTACCGGCACCCCAACCCCATGGTCTACGCTGGTCTCTACCCGGTGGACGGCGACGAGTTCAACGAACTGCGCGAGGCCCTGGAGAAGCTCCAGCTCAACGACGCGGCCCTCACCTACGAGCCTGAGACCTCCGGTGCGCTCGGCTTCGGTTTCCGCATCGGCTTCCTCGGCCTGCTGCACATGGAGATCGTCCGCGAACGACTGGAGCGCGAGTTCAACCTGTCGCTCATCTCGACCGCCCCCAACGTGGTCTACCGCGTGGTGATGGAGGACGGATCCGAGCACACCGTGACCAACCCCTCCGAGTACCCCACGGGCAAGATCGCCGACGTGTACGAGCCGGTGGTGCGCGGCACCATCCTCACTCCGGCGGAGTACCTGGGCACCATCATCGAGCTGTGCCAGAACCGACGTGGGGTCCAACTGGGCCTCGACTACCTCAGCGAGGACCGCGTCGAGCTGCGCTACAAGCTGCCCCTGGCCGAGATCGTCTTCGACTTCTTCGACGCCTTGAAGTCACGCACCAAGGGCTACGCGTCCCTCGACTACGACCCAGCCGGCGAGGAGACCTCCGAACTGGTGAAGGTCGACATCCTGCTGCACGGCGACCCGGTGGACGCCTTCTCGGCGATCGTGCACAAGGACAAGGCGTACACCTACGGCCTGGCCATGGTGGCCAAGCTCAAGGAACTCATCCCGAGGCAGCAGTTCGAGGTGCCCATCCAGGCCGCCATCGGCTCGCGCGTCATCGCCCGTGAAACCATCCGCGCCATCCGCAAGGACGTCCTGGCCAAGTGCTACGGCGGCGACATCTCGCGCAAGCGCAAGCTGCTCGAGAAGCAGAAGGAAGGCAAGAAGCGGATGAAGATGGTGGGCCGCGTCGAGGTGCCCCAGGAGGCCTTCGTCGCCGCCCTCTCCACCGGGGAATCCAGCGCCAAGTAGCCTGACGGCGTGGCTTCAGCTGCGCCGCTTCGTACGCGACGTGGCCCGGGCGGTCCACGGATCCTCCGGCCACGGGTGCTTCGGGTACCGGCCCCGCATCTCACCGCGCACCTGGGCGTACGGGCCGGACCAGAACGACGCCAGGTCGTCGGTGACCGCCAGCGGTCTGCCGGCGGGGGACAGCAGATGGAACAGGATGCGGGCCCGGCCTGCCGCGATCGTGGGCGACTCCGCCAACCCGAAGCACTCCTGGAGCTTCACCGCGCAGACCACCGCCGCGTCGTCGTCGTGGGCCGGGTAGTCCAGCCGGATGGTGGAGCCGCTCGGCACGGCGAGCCGCTCGGGAGCGAGTTCGTCGAGGCGGGTGGCCTCCCGCCACGGCACCAGCCGGCGCAGCGGGGCGGTGAGGCTGATCCCCGAGAGGCGGCCGGTGCGGGCGGCGTCGGCCAGTTCCGGCCCGAGCCATTCCTCGAGGCGGGTCAGCAGCGCCGCGTCCGACACGTCGGGCCACGGTGCGCCCATCCGCCGGTGGAGGAAGGCGAGGCGCCGCCGGAGCCGGTCTGCGGTCTCCGACCAGCCGATGACAGCCAGCCCCTTCTCCTCGATCACCTGCCGCACGGCCTCGGGCCCCAACTCTGCGGCGGACACCGGCGTGGACGTGAGTTCGATCGCGCCGAGAGCTGTCACGCTGCGGGCCCTCAGCCGGCCGTCGACCAGCGTGCCGCGCACTTCGTCCAGCAGCAGGTGGGCGGCCGCGCCCCGCGCGGTGCGCTCGTCGATCGGCGCCCCGGACCGGACGACAGCACCAGTGCCCGCCGCGCTGGCGCCGGCGGCGCGCGTGACCTCGGCCACAGCCAGCCACTCCTGCTCCGCCAGTTCCCGTGGCGCGGCCGCGCGCGTGCCGGAGGCCAGCAGATGCGAGGCGCCCACCTTGCGGGCGACACGCTCGGGGTAGGCCAACACGACCACCGCCCCCGGGAGACCGCCGGAGCCGGGCGTGGCGTCGACCAGCCGCTCCAGGCGGTCGGCCTCGGCCCTCCAACGCCGCGACTCCGGCGCCGCACCGCGCCGCAGCCCCCGGAGCGCGACGGTGAGGTCACCGCCGAGATCGAGCTCGACGGCGGCCACCATCTCGGCGGCCACCCGGCTGCCGACGAGGGGCGCGCCGTCCACCAGCGCCCGCGCCCATCGCGGCGAGGCGGGAATGTCGGCGAGCCTGCGTCCATGGGCGGTGACCCGCCCGTCGCCGTCCACGGCGCCCAGCGAGCGCAACACGCGCTCGTCCTCGGCCACTGCGAGGGCGGGGAAGGCGCTGGGCAGCGCCAACGCCTCGCCACGGGGCGCGCCCCAGGCAGCGAGCGTCAGGAGGGCCCCGGTGAGGTCCGCGGTCTGCGACTCCGGCGTGACCTGGGCCCGGAGCCCCGCGTAGGTCCGCTCGTCGTAGCAGCGCCACACCACGCCCGGCCCCTGGCGCGCGGCCCGCCCGGCACGCTGGTCCGCCGACGACCTCGCGCAGCGCACCGTGACCAGTCCCGACATGCCACGGCCGGAATCGCGTCGGGGCTCCCGGGAGAGGCCCGCATCGACCACCGCGCGCACGCCGTTGACCGTCAACGACGACTCGGCCAGGTTCGTCGACACCACCACCCGGGGCCGATCCCCGGGTCCGCGGCCCGCCACCGCGCGGTCCTGTTCCCGGGCCCCTGCCTGCCCGTGCAGTTCCAGCACCTCCGCGGCCACCCGGCCGCGCAACGCTTCCGCGACGGTGCGCACCTCCCACACCCCGGGGAGGAAGACCAGGAGGTCGCCGTCGGCGGGCAACTCGGCGAAGGCCCGCTCGGCGGTGCCCGCCACGTGCCCCAGGAAGTCCCGCGACGTCCCCCTCGAGTCGAGCGGCATCGGCCCGGGGGCCCACCGCACCTCCAGCGGATGCAGCACCGCGGGCACGCCGACCACCGGAGCGGGCGACCCGCCGCCCAACAGCGAGGCCAGCCCGGCGGCGTCGAGGGTCGCCGACATCGCCACGACGGCGAGGTCATCCCGCAACTCACGCACCTCCGCAAGGAGTCCCGTCAGGAGGTCCGTGTCGAGGCCGCGCTCGTGCACCTCGTCGAGGATCACCGCGCCCACGCCCTCGAGCGACGGATCCCGCAGCAGGCGCCGCAGCAGCACGCCCGGCGTGACCATCTCCACGCGCGTGGCAGGCGACACCTTCCGCTCGCCGCGCACCGTGAAGCCCGCCACCTCGCCCACCGCGGTGCCCGTCAGCGAGGCCAAGCGACGCGCGGCCGCCCGGGCCGCCACCCGACGGGGCTGCGTGACCACCACGCGCCCCCGCACACAGCCGGCCACGACGGCGGGCGCCAGCGTCGTCTTGCCGGTGCCGGGCGGTGCCTCCACGACGGCGACCCCCCGCGTCGTGACCGCCTCGCGCAGGTCGCCGGCCGCGGCGGCGAAGGGCAGCCCGCAACCGTCGGCGACGAGTTGGGCGAGAGTGGGCACAGGCCCAACCTAGCGGGGCAGCCTAAGCTGTACCGGTGGCACAGCTTCCTGACGGCGACCAGGCTCCGGCCGACGGCTCGCTCCCCGAATCCGCACTGGCATCCACCGCGCCCCTTTCGCTGTACGTCCACGTGCCGTTCTGCCGCACCCGCTGCGGCTACTGCGACTTCAACACCTACACCGCCAGCGAGCTGGGCGACCTGTCACCGGACACCTACCTGGGCGCCGCGCACGCCGAACTCGCCTTGGCCGAGCGCATCCTGGGCGATTCCCGGCCCGTCCAGACGGTCTTCTTCGGCGGCGGTACCCCCACCATGCTGCCCGCTGAGGCGCTGACCGGCCTGCTCCGCGCCATCGACGACAGGTTCGGCCTCGCGCCGGACGCCGAGGTGACCACCGAGGCCAACCCCGACACGCTCAGCCCCGCCTATCTGGAGACCCTCCGCGCGGGCGGCTTCACCCGCCTCTCGCTCGGCTTCCAGTCCGTGGTGCCCCACGTGCTGCAGGTGCTGGAGCGCACCCACACCCCCCGTCGGGGCCTGGACGCCGCCCAGTGGGCCCGAGACGCCGGCTTCGACCACATCTCGCTGGACCTCATCTACGGCACCCCGGGCGAGTCCATGGACGACTGGCGCGCCAGCCTCGACGCGGTGACCGCCACCCCCGTGGACCACGTCAGCGCCTACTCGCTGATCGTCGAGGAGGGCACCCGGCTGGCGATGCAGGTGCGCCGCGGCGACATCCCGATGCCCGATGACGACGACCTGGCGGACAAGTACCTGGTGGCCGACGAGACCCTCACCGCGCTGGGCCTGGCCAACTATGAGGTCAGCAACTGGGGGCGCCCGGGCGGCGAGTGTCGCCACAACCTCGCCTACTGGCGGGGCGCCGACTGGTGGGGCATCGGCCCCGGTGCCCATTCCCACGTCGGGGGAGTCAGGTTCTGGAACCGCAAGCACCCGCGCAGCTACGCCGCGTCGTTGACGGCGGGGGAGTCGCCTGCGCTGGCCCGCGAGGTGCTCACCGACGAGGACCGCCGTGTCGAGCGGGTCCTCCTCGAACTGCGGCTGGCAGGGGGCCTGCCCCTGGAGGTGCTGCGCCCCACCGAACTGGCGCGCGTCCCGGCCGTTGTCGCCGCGAACCTGGCGACTGACGACGGCGCCAGGCTACGGTTGACCCAGGCGGGCCGCCTCCTGGCCGATGGCGTGATCCGCGACCTACTGGACTGAGGCCGTCAAGGAGGACGCCATGACCTTTCCCATCATCAGGCGCCGCACGCTGCTGGGCGCCTTCGGTGCCGTCACGGTGGCCGGCGTCGTCGGCTGTGGCGGGGACGAGCCGGCCGCGGGCAGCCTGGAGGAGGTGGTCTACCAGCTCTCCTGGACCCACTCCGTGCAGTTCGGCGGGACGTACCTCGCCCGCGAACGCGGCCTGTTCGAGGCCGAGGGGCTCAACGTGCAGCTCGCCGCAGGAGGGCCCAACGTCGCGGGCGATGCCAACACCGTCAGCGGCGGCAGCCTGGTGAACATCTCGGTGGCCGACGGAGTGGCGCGCTCCAACCAGGAGGGCGCCGACCTCGTGATCGTCGCAGCCCAGTGCCAGAAGTTCCCCGGCACCATCCTGTCGCTGGGCGAGGCCCCCCTGAAGCGTCCCGAGGACCTCGTGGGTGCCCGGATCGGGGTTGCGGGCGCCGACACGCCCGGTCTCAACGCCTTCCTCGACGCCAACGGGCTCACCGCCGATCAACTGGAGTTCGTGCCCAGCCAGTACGATCCCGCTGTGCTGACGGCCCACCAGGTCGACGGGCTCTTCTGCTTCTACAACGACCTCCCCGTCGCCCTCGCGGTACAGGGGGTGGAGGGCTACTCGATGTTGCTGGCCGACTTCGGCTACAACCCCATGAGCCAGACCTACACCGTGCTGCGCTCCAACCTGGAGGATCCAAAGAAACGGAGCCAGATCCTCCGCCTCCTCCGGGCCGACTTCCAGGGCTGGCAGCTGTACCGCGAAGACCCGCAGGCCGCGGCTCGGCTCACCGTCGAGGAATACCCCGACGCGGGCCTCGACCTCGAGACCCAGCAGAAGCAGGCCGACGTGCAGCTCGACCTCATGTACTCCGATCTCACCGACGAATCCGGCTTCGGGTGGTTCTCCGACGAGCAGATCACCGACAACCTCGCCCTCTTCGAGAAGCTCGGCATCAAGGGGGCCACCGCAGAGCTCTGGGACCGCTCGCTGCTCGAGGAGATCTACGAGGACGGGCCCACGGCGTGAGCGCAGAGCCCGCGCCGGCGGCGCCGCAGGTGACCTGCCGGGCGGTGCGCAAGACGTTCCACACCGCGCGCGGCCAGCTGGTTGCCCTCGGCGCCACCGACCTCACGCTCGCCGCTGGCACCGTCACCGCTCTGGTCGGCCCCTCCGGCTGCGGGAAGTCCACCCTGCTGCGCATCCTCGGCGGCCTGGAGCAGCCGGACCCGGGCGGTGCGGTGCTGGTGGGGGAGGAAGCCCCCCAGCAGATCCGCCGGCGGGGTGAGCTCGCCATCGCCTTCCAGGATGCGTCCCTCCTGCCCTGGCGCACCGCGGCGGGCAACGTCGCCCTCGCCCGGAAGCTCGCCCGTCAACCCGCAGACCCCGAGCGCGTGCTGGCGCTGCTGCGGATGGTGGGGCTCGAGGGATTCGAGCACTCCAGGCCTGCACAACTGTCCGGCGGCATGCGTCAGCGCGCCGCCATCGCCAGGTGCCTCATCACCGAGCCGCGGCTCCTGCTCCTGGACGAGCCGTTCGGCGCCGTCGACGAGCTCACGCGCCGCCGGCTCAACATCGAACTGCCGCCGCTGTGGTCAGACACCGGCACCACCACGCTCCTCGTGACGCACTCCGTCACGGAGGCGGTGCTGCTGGCGGACCGGGTCCTCGTCATGTCGCCGCGGCCGGGCACCATCGTCGCCGACCTCAGCGTCGACCTGGCCCGGCCCCGGACTGCGGAACAGCTGCGCTCTGACCGCTTCCGCGAGCTCGTGGAGGAGATCGGCGCCCTGCTGTCGGTAGACGGCGAGGCCTGAGGCCGTGGCGAACCGTGGCCGGATGGCGGCCATCGCCCGGAGGGTGCTGATCTGGGTGGCCGTGGTGGCCGTGTGGGAGGTGCTCGCGCGCACGCTGCTGGCCGGCAGGCACCTCCTGGGCGCCCCGTCGGGCATCGTCGGGAAGCTGGTGGCCCACGCCGGCGTCTACGGCCGCGGGCTGCTCTACACCTCGGGAGAGGCGCTGTGGGGCTACCTCCTCGGCAACGGCGCCGCTGTGCTGCTGGCGCTGCTCGTGGTGCTGCTCCCATGGTCTGAGCGGCTCGTGCTCCGGCTGGCGCTGGTGGTCTACTGCCTTCCGTTGGTGGCGCTCGGGCCGCTGCTGCGACTGGTGTTCGGGTTGAACGACGGCCCCCAGATCACGTTGGCGGCCCTGGCCGTCTACTACCTGACGCTGGTGCCGTTGCTGGTGGGCCTCCGCGCCCTGCCGAGCGCCTGGCTCGACCTGACCGCCACCTACGGGCGCGGCCGCTGGGTGACGCTGGTCACCGTGCGCGCCCGTGCCGCGCTGCCGTACCTCATGGCTGGGCTGCAGACATCGGTGCCGGCGGCGTTCCTGGGTGCCCTGGTGGGCGAGTTCACAGGCGCCGAGCGCGGTGTCGGCGTCCTGTCCATCCTGGCCCTGCGCAGCCTCGACACCGACGGCCTCTGGGCCCTGATGCTGCTCGCCACCGCCGTGTCCCTGCTGGGGTACCAGGCCGTGGCGGCCCTGGCCCGGCGGATCGCCCCGGAGACGCCGCCCGTCCTGCTCGCGCCGTCGAACGTGAGCCCCCGTCCCGGCTGGCGCCGGGCGCTGGCCTCGACCGGGGGAGCCCTGGTGGCGGCGGTGCTCGTCATCGGCGGGTGGGCCGCCGGGTTCGCCGCCGTGGGGCTCAATCCGTACTTCGCGAAGCGACCCTGGCACGTGTGGGAGTGGCTCGTCGCCGGCCCCGAGGCCCCAGCCAACCGAGGCGGGCTGCTGGGCGCAGCGGCGGAGACGGCGACCGTCGCGGTGCCTGGCTACTTCGCCGGCCTCGCCGCCGGGGTGGTGCTGGCCGCGGTCTTCTCGTTGTCGGACCGTACCCGCGAGGCGCTGACCCCCGTCGCCGTGGCATTGCGGTGCGTGCCCATCATCGCCATCGCGCCCCTGCTGGTGGCAGCGCTCGGCCGCGGCGCCTTCGGCACCGCCGTGGTGGTGGCCATCATGACGTTCTTCCCGACGATGGTGGCGTGCCTCTACGGCCTCAGCCAGCTGCCGGGACAGGTGGCCGATGTCTTCGCGACGTTCGACAGTTCCCCTGGCCGCACCCTGTGGCTCGGCCGCCTCCCCGCCATGGCGCCGGCCTTCTTCGCCTCGGCCCGGATCGCCGCCCCCACCGCGCTGCTGGCGGCGACGGTGGCGGAATGGCTCGCCACTGGCTCGGGGCTGGGCAACAGGATGGCGGTGGACGCGGCCACCAGTCAGTACACGTCGCTGTGGGCCACCGTCGTGGTCGTGACCGTGCTCGCCCTGCTCGCCTACACCGTGGTGGAGTTCGTGGAAGCCCGGGTGCTCGCGCGCGTCGCGCCCGAGCAGCTGCGCTGGTAGCTCACGCCCTCAGAGCGGCGGCCACCGTCGCCACCGTGTCGGACCACGTCTGGATCCCAGCGCGGCCGGCCAGCGCCTCCGCCCTCCAACGCCGCCGCAGGTCGGCGTCGGTGAGCCAGGCGCGCAGTTCCGCGGACAGGCCGACGCTGTCGGCGGGGGAGAACTGCGCACCGCTCGTCTGGGCCTCGACAGCCCCGGTGCCGCCGCTGACGATCGAGGGGATCCCGCGGGCGGCCGCCTCCGCGACGACCATGCCGTACATCTCGGCGCGCGAGGTGTGGATCAGCAGATCGGTGCCGGTCCACACATCCTCGAGCGCGGGGCCGGTGCGTGCTCCGGTGACGGAGACGCGCCCAGCCATGCCGAGCTCGGCGATCCGCGCAACGACCAACCGCGTGAGGGTGGGGTCCACATCGGCGGGGCCGACGAGGCGCGCCGTCCACTCCAGGTCCGGCAGGTGGGCCAGCGCCTCGATGAAAGTCATCGGGTCCTTGCCGGGAGTGAGCCTCGACAGCCACAGCAACGACGGCGTTCCCGCCGACGACCCCGGCCCCGGCCCCGTCGCCACCCCGGGCCGCGCCACCACGGCGTCGTGGCGACCATAGCGCCCGGCGACCTCGGCTGCGGCCCACGCGCTGGGGACCACCAACCGGCTGGCCGCCCGGACCGCCAGCGCCTCGGACGCGCCCAGCTGGGCGCGCTCCTCCCGCGACAGGGACGGGTCATCGGCGGGGAAGTAGTGCATCAGGAGCGTCACCCGACGGCCCTGTCCCACAGCGTCGATGATCGCCTCGGGCGCTGCGGAACCGACGATGTTGTCGACCAACCACTCGTCGCAGGTGGCGAGCAGGTGGGGGAGGGCCCGCCGCTCGCTGTCGGTGGGTAGTGGCCAAGCGCCCTTCACCGGTCTCACCCGGAGGTCGACCCCGGCGGCCGGCAGGCCCGCGATGAGCTCGTCGTCGTAGCGGTTGCCGCCGCTGGCCTGGGGGCTGCGCCAGTGCGCGAAACCGATCGGGGCCACGGTGCCTCCTCGTTGGACGTCTTCTGCATCATAAGCAGCCACCCGCCGGAGCGCCGCCGCTAGGCTCAAGCGATGAGCACCCCCACCTCCGCGAGACTGGGCCGCTGGGTGACGGAGCTGAGGCTGACCCCGGCGGACCGGATCACGCTGGCCAGGGCGGCGCTCGGCGGCGTCTGCGCCGTGCTGGTGGTTCTCGGCTACCTCGGATACCCGCCGGGGCGCAGTTGGGCGCTGTTCCTCGTCGCCCTGCCGACGGCGGTGCTGGATGCCGTGGACGGCGCCGTGGCGCGCCGCACGAACACCGTGACCGAGCGGGGCGCCCGCTGGGACGTCGCGGTCGATTCGGCGGTGCTCCTCGTGCTCAGCCTTGCGCTGGTGCCGCTGGCTCCCTGGATCCTGCTGATGGGCGCCGCGCGCTATCTGTTCCTGCTGGGCGGCAGGTTGCGGACGCAGTGGCTCCTCCCGTTGCCGTTCCGGCAGTCGC